>CAILQK010000001.1 GCA_903836265.1 uncultured Bacteroidota bacterium
AGGCGAAGTCCGTTGGAAAGGGTGAACTTTTTATAGGGGACATCAATGGAATTGGGGTCGTAAACAGGATAGTCCTGTGCTTTGGCCGATACCGCGAAAAACAGTACAAGCATTTGTGAGAGAAAAAGTTGACGCATTAAAGTAAAGGTTGTGTGGTTTACAGTCAGGAACAGCCTCGTGACGAACAGCTGCGAACAGTCTGCTGTAAACAACAAATTTAAAAAAATGATGTGTCTGATGAGCATAATAAGGATTAAATGCGCTGTTCAGGCTTCGAACAACGCAAAATTTTTTCAAACAGCAAAATGACAGGTCATGGAATCACTCTCCGTCGCCATCCCTGAATTTCTCCCAGGGTGTATCCTTGTACTTCTCTTCTCTGGCGTAGCGGAGCTCCTTCATGAGGCCGGGCGTTTCCTTGTACCCGGGAGATATCATGATGCGCTCATATTTTTCGTTCAGATAGACGATGGTGGGGTATCCCATTTTTCCATCGAGCAGTGCATAGGCCAGTTCGTGTGTGCCTCCCCTGCCCGTTTCACTTCCCACGAACTTGAACTGGTGCCCGCTGAAGGAAATTTCCTCCTTCTGTTCAGCATTGAACTTGACTGCGTAAAAGTACTTGTTGACATAGTTGACTACCGCCGTATCAACGAATGTACTCTTGTCCATCCGCTTGCACCAACCGCACCAGTCGGTATAAACATCAATCATAATTTTGCGCGGACTTTCATTGTTTTTGGCGATCGCCTGATCCCAGGACATCCACTGGATTTCCTGCGCGCCGGTCGTCAGGGAGGAGAGCATCATCAGGGTGATCAGGCCTGCGAGCGGTAATTTCATTATTGCCATTTTCAGTTGTGATTATGGCAGCCGGAGAATAAGGCGCTGATTCCCGCCATTTTCAGACTGCTCTTTGTTTTTACAATTTTTCCGGCACAAAATTAAACTATTTTACCGGGATTCAGAATGCCATTCGGGTCGAATACGCGTTTTATACTGCGCATCAGTTCAATTTCGGTCGGAGTGAAGACGATATCGAGGTACTGTCGCTGCACCAGGCCAATACCGTGTTCGCCCGAAATAGTACCGCCCACGCTCTTGACAAAGGTGAATATTTCCCTGATTCCTTTGGTTACTTCTTCATTCCATGTTTGTTCATTCAGGTTTCCGCGCAGGATGTTCACGTGAAGGTTGCCGTCGCCGGCGTGTCCGTAGCAAACCGATTCAAAGCCGTACCGGGCGCCTACTTCCTTCACCTTTTTCAGAAGTGCGGGCAGTTCACCACGGGGCACCACGGTATCCTCCTCCTTGTACACCGAGTTTCTTTTCACAGCATGCGCCACGTTTCTTCTGAGCTTCCAGAGCGAAGTCTTGGTTGTTTCATCGTCTGCGAAGAAAATCTCGCCGGTATCGAAACGCTCAAGCACCCTGGTTATTGTTTCACAGTCGGCCATGAGACTTTCAAGATGAAAGCCATCCACCTCAATAAGCAGGTGGGCCTCGTCGTCCTCGTTGATCGGCACCGGTGTTTCACCAACATACCTGACAGCCCAGTCAATAGCGTTTCTTTCCATAAATTCCAGTCCGCTGGGCGTAACACCTGCCTCAAATATGGCTGCGACGGCAGCACAGGCGCTTTCAGCCGATCTGAATGGAGCGAGCAGGATCAGATTTTGCGTCGGGTGGGGCTGAAGTTTCAGTACAATTTTTGTCACCACGCCGAGAGTGCCCTCGCTTCCGACAATCAGCTGGGTGAAATTGTAGCCTGTTGAGTTTTTGAGTGTATTGGATCCGGTCCATATCACTTCGCCCGATGGCAGCACTACTTCCAGATTGAGCACATGATCCTTTACCACACCATATTTGACGGCTTTTGGGCCACCGGCATTTGTGCTTACATTGCCGCCGATGAACGACCAGCCCCGGCTGGCAGGGTCGGGCGGATAAAACAGACCTTCCTCGCGGAGTGTATTCTGGAGAATTTCAGTTATAACCCCGGGTTCCACAGTAACCTGAAAATTTCTGCGGTCAATTTTCAGAATCTTGTCGAACCGTTTCATGGAAATGACCAGTCCGCCGTAAACCGGCAGAGCTCCGCCGGCGAGTCCGGAACCGGCGCCCCTCACGGTAACAGGAATAAGATGTTTGTTACAGATACGCATGAGCGCGCTTACCTGAGCAGTATCGGCAGGCTCGGCTACTGCCTGCGGAACAAAAAGAAGGTCTTCTGTTTCATCGTGTCCGTGCTCTCTGAGGATATCTGTATCAGTAAACAGAGAGTTTTCTCCGACAACAGCTCTTAAATCATCCAGAACAGCCACAGATATGGGCTGGAAGGGATTACTTTTGCGGGCAGATTGATTTGCGTCAGTCATGATCGCTTGTTTGTAACGTTCAAAATAGTCAGAAAATGCGGTTAAGGTCCGGACTGGTTTTATTCCTTTTTGCGTTTGGTGCCAGTGGTTTTGCGCAAAAGTTTCCTGAACACGGAGATGCAGCAGAACCGCGCAACAAAGGTAAGCTCATTTCTCTCCATTTTTCTCTTGGTGCACACCTTCCCGGCGGCGATATTGCCAGTCGCTTCGGAATGAGTGGTGCATTTGGTGGTGGAGTCGAGTTTATGACCGACAACAGTTTCTTCGCAGGCGCCGACGTGCAGGCTGTTTACGGGGGAAATGTAAAAGAAGACCCGCTGGCCAGTCTTCGCACACCCGACGGATATATTATAGGTAACGACCGCGCTATTGCCTCTGTAGCACTCCGGGAACGCGGAATTTACTACGGCGGCTCTGTAGGAAAACTTTTCCCGATGAAAGGTACCAGGAGGGGTGTTCGCGCTTCTGTCGGCGCCGGCTGGCTCCAGCATCGGATCAAGGTACAGGACAACCGCAGTGTGCTGACGCAGATCACGGGCGACTATATCAAGGGTTACGACCGGCTGACAGGGGGATTCACACTCAACCAGTTTATCGGCTGGCAACAACTCGGCGACCAGCGGCGCAGCAACTGGTTCATCGGACTGGAGCTGATGCAGGGGTTCACTGAAACCCGCCGCGACTGGGATTTCCACGAAAAAAAGAAACTGTCGGGCAGGAGGCTCGATTTGCTTGTTGGTATCAAGGCAGCCTGGACTCTGCCATTTTATCAGACCCCCGGCGGAGAAATTGTCTATTGACTGTTTCTGTTTTCGAGATTATTGTCGTCCAGAAAACGCCAGGCCACGCCCAGGCGGAATCCGCCAAACGGTTGCGGATGCCAGGCAGTCTGGTAAAACACCCTTGTATTGTCAACAAAGGTCCATGCGTTCTCGTACCGGAAAAAGAACCGGAATGACTGCACCTTGAAGGCAACAAACACATCCATCCATGGATAAGGCTGTTGCGTGAGTGTATCCTGCAGATAAAACTGTCCCGTCACGGGCTGATATGCATCCGGCAGGAAAGCACTGTTCATCCGAAAATCGACACCGGCATTCAGATCAAGTTTCCTGTCAAACAGTTTTCCTGAGTAGTACAGACTGTTTTTGGTGAACCATTCCGGCAGATGGAGCACATCGCTGCGGTTTGCCTTTTGCAGTGCCACGGTGTTGTCGAGGTGGAAGTGACCAACCCGGATATTTTCCTGCAAAATGAGCTGCGCAACCTGAAGCGGGGCCGTGGTTTGCGCTGCCATGCCCTCCTGATCGAAATAGATATAGTTGTTTACGAGTGTGGTATTGGCAGCAGCCCTGAAGCCGATGGCTGGCAGAGCACAGGCAGCTGACAGTGTACTTTCAACCGGTTTGGCGAAATCATTTTGCCAGACGGGAGTGCCGGTAACGAAAAGGCGCTGCTGAAGGATAGTTGGCGGGCGTCGCTGACTGAGCAGGGAGGCAGAGAGCACACCGGCCTTGCCGAGGCCGAGATACAGTGTGCCGCCGAGCTGGTATTCTCCGATATTATTCAGCATGCCGAGTGCTGCATCTGCATGGAAGCTGAAGCGACCAGAGGGAGTCAGGCTGATTTTTCCGGTCAGGAACAGATTATTGTACCGATACCTTCCCGGCTCCTGGTACAGGCTGATATAATCGTGACGGAGCCCGAGTGCCACCAGATCAGATGGCGCTCCGGTTTTTCCAGCCTTGAAAGTATTAAGCGTAAAATTGTTGGTTACCGTATTCAGTTCAAAGTACTGTCGCACTCCCCTTTCGTCCACGAGGAATCTGCCATAGAAAGGGGCATTGTCGGCGAGCCCTCTGATGGTATCTCCGTCGTAAAACTTGAACCGGTTGTTGGTCCAGCCGAGGGAGTGACTCAGGCGGAGCGTGCGTTTGCCCGTCCCGACGCCGGCAAGTTTGTAGTGCTGGGTGTATTGAAATCCCTGATCTTCGTAACGCGTGGCAGCGCTCTCTTCCGGGAGCCGGATGGCTGCTGCAAGCGGCCCCTGAAACTGGGCACCCGAGAAAACATCATCTGATACAATGCCTCCATTATCGCGCTGTCTGATGACACTTTTTGTAAAAATCAGAAAATATTCATAGCGTTTCCCGACCGGTTTCCAGACGCCTGCGGCGAGCGAGTTGTGGCGGTCGCGCTGATAATTGTATTGTCCGAGATTATTCAGCGACCTGTAGTCGAGCGATACATTCATGCTGTCGCCGAAAGTACGGGCAAAACGGGCATCGAGCTGCGTATTCAGGTTATTTCGCCCCTGAGTGAAGCAGGCCTCGCTGAATGAGCGTTTATTTCTGAAGAACCGCAAATCATCTGCATGCAGGATGTAAAGATCGAAACTGTTCATTCCTGTTGTAACACCCAGTCTGGGAGCCACTTCAAACAGTAACGGACGTGCTGCCCCGCCCGGAAGTCCGATTGTACCGTAATCAATGGTGTGCCTGCGGGCGGGGTCGTACATCCTGAAATTATAATCGGGCAGCGTATCACTCCAGAATTCCGATTTCTCGGGCGAGCGCGCGTACGTGTACGCGAGCGGCTCGTCGGGCTCGCGTTTAACTGGCAGGGGGAGTGGGTCTGTTACAGGCGGGCGCTGTGCAGACAGACAATTGAATACAGGAAGCGCCAGTGCGAGTGTTGCGACGAGGCGCAGGAGTAATCGCATGTTCAGACAGTACAGTGACAACCGGGTTTAGTTACTGCTCAATCAGGGCCGGGCTCATACCCATGCTGGAGAAACCGCCGTCGTGATAGAGGTTCTGCATGGTTACGTATCGCGAAAGGTCGCTGAAAAGCATGACGCAATAGTTGGCGCATCCTTCAGCGGAAGCGTTGCCCAGGGGCGACATCTTGTCGGCGTAGTTGAAAAAATCCATGAAGCCCTTGATACCCTGACCGGCTGTGGTCATGGTCGGCGACTGGCTGATTGTGTTGACGCGCACCTTTTTGGCCGTGCCATAGTGGTAACCGAAACTGCGTGCAATAGACTCGAGCAGCGCCTTGGATTCAGCCATTTCGGAGTAATCGGGGAATACCCGCTGGGCGGCTATATAAGAGAGACCAACGATACTGCCCCAGTCGTTGACAGCATCAAGTTTCCACATGGTCTGCATCATCTTGTGGAAGGAGACTGCGCTCACATCGTAGGTTTTTTGCATCCAGTCGTAGTTCAGATCGGTATAGGCTTTGCCTTTTCGAACATTTACCGACATGCCGATAGAGTGCAGAACAAAGTCAAATTTGCCGCCGAAGTGCTCCATACTGCTGTTAAAGAGCTTTTCCAGATCTTCGAGGGAAGTAGCATCCGCACCGATAACGGGGGCGTTGCATTTTTCGGCCAGGCTGTTAATCTCTCCCATGCGCATGGCAACGGGAGCGTTCGTCAGCACAATCTGAGCGCCTTCTTCCACACAGCGTTCAGCGACCTTCCAGGCGATGCTTTCACTGTTGAGTGCACCTGAAATGATTCCTTTTTTTCCAGCAAGTAAGTTACCCATAAGCTATTGTTTCCGCAAAGGATTGCGGCAAAGTGAAGAAATGATTCGGCCGCAAAGATAATTTTATAGCCGGATTTATGGGGAATTGATTGAATGCAAATTAATATCCTGTGCAAAAAGCAGGAGCAGTTTATCTGTCGGACGGACGTGGTACCAGCACGTTGAGTGCGCCGGGTTTGACTGAGAATTCGAGATCTGTATCAGCGATAAAGCCCTCACCATCAATATGTACGGGAAGCGGCTTCTCTGAATGAATGGTGAGATGACCTGTTGAATAGTGTTCAATGAAACCGGCTTCATATATTTTCCCGTTAAGTGTGGCAGGTACAGCGGCGAAATATTTCCAGCGGGGCACATCTTTCAGAATCACTGCCTCCAGTATGCCATCGTCGGGCCGGGCGTCGGGGGCTATGGTGAAATTATACCCGTACATGGGGCCATTGGCGACAGCGATTGAGAAACATTTTCTGCGGAGTTCGATGCCATTCAAAGTAATCAGTGCGTCGAAAGGCCTGAAATTCAGACCGGCATTCACCGATTTGATGAAATAGGGCCAGAAGCCCCTGGCATGACTTTCTCTCATCATATTGGCAACGAGTCCGTCGAACCCGGCGCCCGCCATGTTGAAGAAAGGCCGGTTGTTCACCATACCCACATCAATCAGTACTTTTTGCGAGCTGTTGAGCAGTTTGACAGCATTTTCGAGCTGGCGGCCATATCCGAGGTGCATGGCAAGTCCGTTCCCGGAGCCGGCAGGAATAATTCCGAGTGCAACGGGAGTACCCATCAGCGCCGGTGCGATTTCATTGACCGAACCATCGCCACCTACTGCCACCACCACACTGAATCCATCTGCCACTGCCTTTCTGGCGAGTTCGAGGCCATGACCGGGCCTCTCTGTTGTCAGGAGCGACCAGGTGAACCTGCGGTGATTGAGGTGTTTGTCGAGCAGCGTTGCGATATTGCGCTGCAGGTTGGTACCGGCTTTCGGATTTACAATGAATACGATATTCTCCGGTCCGAGCAGCGAGTCGGCGAGTTCATTGACAATGACCGGGTGAGATTTTTGCATCGGGGACGGGATGATTTGACACTATTCTTCCGGCAGTTCTCTGCGGGAGTTCAGATAAACCTTCCACTTGTCGAGTACGGCCCTCATGTCGCCGGGAAGTTCCGATTCAAAGCGCATGAATTCATTTGTACGCGGATGAACGAACCCGAGTACTTTGGCGTGAAGGGCCTGTCGGGGCATCAGTTTGAAGCAATTTTCCACAAATTGCTTGTACTTGGTGAAAATAGTACCTTTCAGTATCTGATTACCACCGTAGCGCGGGTCGCCGAAAAGCGTATGGCCTATATACTTCATGTGTACACGAATCTGGTGCGTACGGCCCGTTTCCAGCTGACATTCCATGAGCGTGACATAATAATAGCGTTCGAGCGCTTTCCAGTGTGTGACGGCCCATTTCCCGTCGTCGCCCTCAGGAAATACCATGAACATCTTTCGATCATTCGGATTGCGGCCGATATTTCCTTCGACTGTACCTGCATCGGCATCGGGGTTACCCCAGACAATGGCCTGATAGCGGCGTTCTATTGTATGGTGAAAGAACTGATTGGCCAGGTGCGTCATGGCGTATTCATTCTTGGCCACCACCATAAGCCCGGTAGTATCCTTGTCTATGCGGTGTACTATACCGGCGCGGTTTGGCTCATTTCCCGGCTTTACGGGCAGGTCGCCAATCTGATGCTGCAAATGCCAGGCTACTGCATTCACCAGAGTGCCGTTGGGTATTCCTACCCCGGGGTGAACAGCCATACCGAATGCCTTATTGATCACCAACACATCTTCATCTTCATAAACGACATTCAGCGGTATATCCTGGGCAAGCACCTCGAAAGAGTCATCAACAGCCCTTGGAAGCACAACAGTAATCGTATTTCCCGGCTTGACCTTGTAGTTTGGTTTTACCTCCCTGTCATCAACGGTTACCGTACCGGCCCTGATCGCATTCTGCACCTTGCTGCGCGATTTGTTGGCCAGGCGATCCATCAGGAACTTGTCCAGGCGAAGCTGGGACTGCTGCCGGTCGGCTACTATTTCGTGTCTTTCATAATATTCTTCATTGCCAGTCACCTCCTCATTATCGGAGTCGGGGATGACAGACGTCTTCTGGTCTTCGGGCAGTTCACAGGTATTCGGATCGTGGCTCATTTCGGAATTTGTACCCTGACCGCGCCTGACCCGGCGCTCTTCTCAGGGTTTACGCTGCAAAAATAGGGCTTTTTAATGAGCCGTAACACTATATTAGTGGACTACACAAGTATATCAGCGTCGTCACTTTTCATCTTTTCTGTGAAAAAACTGTTTCAGAAGATGTAAACAGATGTTTTCCGCACGAACTTTGCGCAACCTTCATCTTAAACAACTCTACATTATGGAAAAAAGAACCTTCCTCAAATCCGGCCTGTTTCTCGGTTTTGCCGCCGCAGCGTCATCATTTATCGAGGCATGTACACCAAAAGCAGCAGTACCCGCTACCCTGCCCCCGCCCGCCCGCAAGCGCACGGAACCATTCACCCTGCCGAAGCTCGGGTTTTACGCAGGCGATCTGGAACCGAACATTGACAAGCAGACCATGGAAATTCATCATGGCAAACATCACAATGCCTATGTGACCAATCTGAATGATGCTGTAAAGGACACTATTTATGCAGATTATGAACTGACTGACATCCTGGATCGCATCACTGATGCAGATACTGACAAAAAAATACGCAACAACGCAGGGGGCCACTGGAATCACTCCTTCTTCTGGGAAACAATTACTCCGGGTGCCAGCGGCGTGCCTACCGGCAAACTCGCAGAAGCTATTGACAAGACGTTTGAGTCTTACGACAAATTCAGGGAGCAATTCTCAACAGCCGCCAAGAGCGTTTTCGGTTCAGGCTGGGTGTGGCTCTGCGCCGATAAAAAAGGGAATCTTTTTATCAGCACAACACCCAATCAGGATAATCCGCTGATGAAAAATATCGTCAAACAAACCGGCACCCCGATCATCGGACTCGATGTGTGGGAACATGCCTACTACCTGAAATACCAGAACAAGCGCCCCGATTATATCAACGCCTTCTACACGATTATCAACTGGAAGACAGCGGCCGATCGCTATGAGCAAACCAGGTAATTCGCTGACAGACAAAGCGCTGTACATCCGGGAAACGCTGGATGAACTGTATCCGGTTACCCCCGTTCCACTCAGCCACCAGGATCCCTACACGCTCCTGGTGGCAGTTTTGTTGTCGGCCCAGTGCACCGACGAGCGGGTGAATCAAATCACTCCGCTTCTTTTTGCCCGTGCCGACAATCCGTTTGACATGGCCAAAGTACCCGTTGAGGAAATTCAGGCAATCATCAGGCCCTGCGGGCTGTCGCCGGCAAAATCAAAGGCCATCAGCGGCCTTTCACAGATTCTGGTTGAAAAATATCAGGGTACCGTGCCTCAGACATTTGAAGAACTGGAGGCACTGCCCGGTGTTGGCCACAAAACAGCCTCCGTGGTCATGTCGCAGGCATTCGGGTTCCCGGCATTCCCGGTTGACACACATATACACCGGCTGGCACAACGCTGGGGCCTTACTTCAGGAAAAAACGTTGAACAAACCGAAAAAGACCTGAAAGCAGTCTTCCCGGAAGAAAGCTGGAACAAACTGCACCTGCAAATTATTTTCTATGGCCGGCAATTCTGTCCGGCACGCGGTCACGACCCGCTGAAATGCAGAATTTGTTCTGTTCTGTGCAACCCTCAGGTGTCTGAATAAACCTTCTGTAAAAACAGATTACCCGACACACTATCCTTTTCGATTGCCATGAAACAATCATTTCTGTGCCTTCTCCTGCTCATGCACGTATGCCTGCACGCACAGGACGTGCGCGTGCAGGCACACGCGACCTGCAACGGAAGGCACATACAGGAAAGCGATACACTTCCAGGTGGAATCATCCCTGAAACAGTACGTTTCTACCTCACCGGTTTCCAATTTTTCCGGAATGGCAGGCAAGTATTCAGGGAAGAAAACAGTTATCACCTTGTTGACCGGGAAGGAACCTGGACAATAACAGTACCTGAATATGATGAAATTGCCTTCAATCTGGGTACAGACAGCCTGGTGAACGTATCAGGCGCCCTCGGTGGCGACCTGGACCCGACAAAAGGAATGTACTGGACCTGGAACAGCGGATATATCAACGTGAAACTGGAAGGTATTTCCCCGATGAGCAAGGGCAGAAATAACGGATTTGGTCTGCATCTGGGGGGCTACATGCCTCCTTTCCAGACTGTTTACCTTGTAAAATCACCGGCAACTGCTACAGGAGGCATACGTATTGAGCTGGATGTATGTCCGATGCTCGAAAAAGTGGACTGGCAGCAACATCACAATGTGATGTCGCCATCGGCGGAGGCTGTCAGGCTTGCGAAACTGCTGGGACAATCAATCAGGGTATATGCCGAGTAGATTTGTCTGTCTGGCGTTAACGGCTGTTGTACTGCTGTCGGCCGCAACTGGCGATCCGGTTGTTGTACCAGTTCCACCCGGCTGGCCTGCGCCCCGGTACGACCAGGCGCGCAATCCGCTGACCACTGCGGGAATTGCCCTGGGCCGCCGACTTTTTTACGAACCATTGCTGTCACGCGACAGCACGGTTTCATGCAGCAACTGTCACCTGTCGTTCACTGCATTCACACATGTGGATCATGCGCTGAGCCACGGAATCGCTGACAGAATCGGAATACGCAACGCTCCGGCGCTCATGAACCTCGCCTGGAGCAGCTCTTTCATGTGGGATGGCGCGGTGAATCACCTTGATATGCAGGCGCTGGCTCCCATTTCGAATCATGCAGAGATGGATTTCGATGTGGCGGGTGTTGTTGAACGGCTCGGAAATCAGGAGAAGTACCGAAAAATGTTTGAGGCTGCCTTTGGAAGTGATATCATTACAGGGGAGCGACTGCTGAAAGCTGTTGCGCAATTTGAACTGACACTGGTAAGTGCCAACTCCAGATACGACAGGGTGACATATGGCAAAGACACTTTTACCATGCAGGAAAAAAACGGGTATGAATTATTCAAAAAACACTGCAACAGCTGCCATACCGAGCCCCTCTTTACCAGCTGTCAGTTTGAAAACAACGGCCTGAAACCGGATACCACCCTGAACGACAGAGGGCGTGCCGGTATCACCGGTAATCCGGCTGATGAAATGAAATTCAGGGTGCCCACCCTCAGAAACATTGAAATATCCTACCCGTATATGCACGATGGCCGGTTCAAACGCCTGAAAGACGTGCTGAATCACTACACGAGTGGTATAAAGGACTCTCCCACCCTTTCTCCGCTGTTGAAAGACAGCATCAAAATGGACAGTAATGAAAAGACAGATCTGATTGCCTTTTTACTGACCCTGACCGACCGCGACTTCCTTTTTAATCCTGATTTTCGTCCACAGCGTGATTCCACGAATTAATCAACCATCTTTTGCAACATGAATAAAATCAGCCTGATCCCTGCCCTGCTTTTACTGGGTCTGTCGCTCCGTGCACAAACAAGTCCGGCCATTACTTCCTGGCTTCTGAACACCACCGGAATTACCGGAAGGCATTATGTGCAGGGCAACCCTGCGCCCATTCAGGACAACTCCCCGGCAAACGTGCAATCGGTACAATATTCCGGTAACTGGGTGTATGTAAAATCAGCGGGTATCCCGTCGTATATCACCGGGCCATTCCTCGATGGCAACCCCTCCATTGCCCAGCCTCAAACCGGCTACTTCAAACTGCCTCTTCAACCCGTACAGAATACAGGCACTCCCACTGGAACCACCGGAGGAAATATCGGCATATTCATTAATGGCGTGGCGCTGTTCGACTACCGCGACGGCGTGGCGTGGAATACGAATACCAATTCCCTGTGCGGAGGGCCCGGCAACCCGCCTTGTCCGGGCGGACCGGCAACCGCGCAGAGCTGGAACCGGGATGCCATTTTGGCCGAACGTGTCGGTTTCGACTGTGCTAAAGGACACCCGGCTATGGGCAACTATCACCACCACCAGAATCCCTCTGCATTCAACCTCGACCTGGATGTGATTTCCAATATCTGCGATCTGTACCTGGCCGACGGACTGTATGCCATTGACAGTACCACACACGCTCCGCTGATTGGCTACGCTTACGACGGATTTCCGATTTACGGTGCTTACGGATATAAAAATCCTGATGGAACGGGGGGTATTACGCGAATCAAATCCGGCTACCAGCTGCGCAGCATCACCGCGCGCACCCACCACGCCAATGGCAACGATGTACCCGATGGTCCACTCGTGAGCAGCACCTACCCCCTTGGGTATTTCCGGGAAGACTATGAATTCATTGCACATACCGAAGCTGATTATCTGGACGAGCATAATGGCCGCTTTTGCGTCACACCCGATTATCCGCAGGGAATTTATGCCTATTTCGCTACAGTGGATGAAGAGTGGAATTCCGCCTATCCCTATGTAGTGGGGCCAACATTTTACGGCGTTAGAACAGCATCCAAAGTACAAACGATCAGTGAACCGGTGACGACCTGGAATCCTTCCAGCAGCACCACAATGGCTGGAGCAACCGACCTGAAAGTGGGTATATTCCCGAATCCGTCGGCAGAGTTTTTTGCAGTTCAGGTGCGCGGAATGCTGGAAAACGAAGTACTGGTACAGCTTTTCAGTGAAAACGGCGCACTGATACAGGAAGCCACCATTCAGCCCGGCAGTACGATTTGCTACCTGGACGCGCGCACGCTGTATGCGGGTGTGTACACAGTAGCTGCAAGTACAAAGGGTCGTGTGCTTTCTGCAGAAAAAGTTGTGGTGGAGTAAACTTGTGTAGCAAGGCGTTCTGACAGCGACAGTATTTCAGAGCGCCTTGTTAACCAGGAGACGATACCTTTTCAAGCCATAATTTTGCATTCCTGGTTTTAGGGTGTGACTTCCCCAGTACTTTGCCAAACACACTGGTGGCAGAAGAGAGAAAACCGGCGGCCCTTTTTTTTTCGCCTGACTGCAGAGATACAACTCCGAGGTTCAAAAGGTCGGTGGCAACAGCAGGATGCGATTCCCCAAATGAAACTGTGTCGGACTGCATTGCTTCTGAAAATAATTTTTCTGCCTTTTCCAGATAACCAAGCTGCAGATAAGCCAATCCGAGAAAAGCGCCCATGGTGGTCATCAGCAGGTGGCTTTTTCCAAATCTCGAGCGGAAATTCATCCGTTCCTCCCGTAAAATTTCAGCAGCCCGCTGAAAATCACCCCATTCAAACCATACTTGTGCGCACTTTCTGTTTGCTTCAGAGGTGTATTCGCTGTAATATTGATTTTCAGACACTTCAGCTCCCGGTTGCCGGCCTGTAATACGGTTGTAAATCAACAATGCTTTTTCATATTGTCCGGTTTGCAAATAACATTCACCCTGTAACAAAAGCCAGCGATTATTCAACACTGCAGATTCAGGGTAAAACCCTTCGAGCAACTGAAGTCTGTTGTTTATCAGCTCCAGTGCCTGAGAAAAATGCCCACTTCTGACAAGTGAAAGGGCTTTGTATCTCGCAAGTCTTTCAAGATCGAAATTATGGGTCACAGGGCGCTCCAGGGTATATTTGTCAATCAGTTTGTCCACTACAGCAAAGTCTCCCATCTCTGCATATGCACGTGCGAGACTTTCTACGACATTGAGTTGATGACCAGCCGATTTCATTGCCTCCCCGAGCAAATCAGCCTCCTCTTTGTACTTACCCAATTGATGTTTGAAACGCGCGAGATAAATCTGAGTCTTCAGGTACTGTTCGCTGCCGGCAGAAATCCCCTCAAGATACTCCTGAAAAAAGGCCTCTCCCTCTTTAAAAAAGCCACCGGACAGAAGAGCTTCAGATAATCTGGCAAGCAACTCTCCTTTCAGTGACCCGGACAAAACAACGCTGCTGTCCCTGAACTTGCTGATCATTCTGTCTGCCCTGTATCGGGTACGGGTATCGGGCCAAATATTAATTGAGGACAGGCAGAACGGAAAATCACCAATTGGATACCTGCCTGTATCCGTGTATTCCAGTGTTGTTCTTAATGTGAGTACCGACCACCAGTCGGGAAGATTTTTCTCGCACAACTGAAGAATACTATCCATCGGAGGCAGAAAAGCCACGACGGTAACCGGCCTGCGTGCCAACATTCCTCTGCGCTGGTTGAAACCTGCATACAAGTCGGGGTTTGATAACAAATGGTCGAAATCCTCTACAAAGACAAAACCCTGATCCAGGGAATTTATTTTACGCATGATTTTCTCGTAAGTGTTACCCCTGCACTTGATTGAAACAACCTTTCTTTTTCTGAATTGTGCCCTTAAAAAGGATCGTGTTGATTCAATCTGCGAGAAATAGTTCCACTGGACCACTACAAAATGGAACATATCCCCTTCTACTGCCCGGGAAAGCAGGTGAAGTTCCTCATGCTCCGGTGATGAGTTGACGGTAGGCATCAGACAGTTCAAGAACGGGATTTACCCTTTTGAAGGTACCATCATTATATTCCATCAGGATGATTCGTTCAAGTAATCCCTGAACAATTTCATCAAAAGTGGTGACGCGTTGATTTTCGTTATTTTGAATAACCTCTTTGATCCTGATCCATTGGGTTGGCTCGATAAACTGGGCAGTCTGGTTGGCAAGCCGTTTGAGAGCCTGACGCAATGCTGTCATTGTAATTACTCCCTGCGACCTGTCTGAATAAACATTGGCCATCTTGATGATTTTGAGCAATTCACGCGGACTGCCACCGCTGTAATAGACAGCTTCATTCACCACCTCCTCAGATTCAAAAAGAGATTCATCCACCCTGCGAAATACGAATTGCCTGAATCTGCTGAATGCTTCGGGTACTCTCTGACCGTTCCGGTCAACAATTTTTACGAAAGGAAACATTTCCACAAAGAAATACTGCTGAAGAATCTGTCGTTCCTTCATGAGTTCAATCGGCAATGTAAACAGTGTATTCGCATTAATCTGCCGAATCCTGTTCGTTTCATCCATGATGATTTTTCTGCGGGTATCAACCGTCATGGTTTTTTCCAGGCCATCAATTACAAACAATATTTCCTGCCCGAGTCCGAGCTTTCTGACAGAATTGTTGGCCTCTTCGACAAACAGGTTGAACTGTCGGGCGAAATCATCAAAACGGTTTTTCAGCGTATTTCTGACAGAAGTGGCGCGTTCAATGCTTCCCGACATACCCAATTTGAGCGATCCGAGAATCTTCAGAATACGCCAGATTCCGGTCTCGGCCTCTATACCAATTTCGGCTCCTGCTTCACCTTTGATTGATTTGTTGATTTCCCTGACTGTTTCCGAAAACCAGTTATTGAGAGCAGTCATTACCTCCCTGTCCATTCTGACATCGCGGGCCTTGAGTGCTTCCGTCAGCTTTTCAAGTTGAAAGACCAGAATATCCATGTACTCAAGGTTATTCAGATCCAGGCCTTCGTCAATGTTGCAGGTTACGCAGAAAAAGCAATCAGCCTGGTGAAGCTTTTGGGTATATTTCAACAACTCGGAAGTCTTGCCACTTCCGCGCATACCACCCAGAAAAAATGTAACTTTATTGGCTCCGTTGATGGCATGATTATAGGTCAGTTGTTCACCGTTGATATCAACATTCAGATTGGCATACACTATGCGCTCCTCAAAGTCACCTCGCACCTGAGAGAAATCGGTAAAAAATTCATGACCCGGGCCTATCGGCTCATCGAAGTTGACCGCCTGATTGATTTCTGAAAGAGTCAGCGCTTTTTTACTCATCTAAAACAACTGGTTCACCGCAAATATACATTATAAATACCATTCACCCCCTCACATATCCCAGCAAATCCGGATATTTCTTCATCAGTCCTACCGCTTCAGCTTTCGTTATGGGTCTGTTATTCACATATGCATTGATTCTGGCATCTGTGAACCCCGCATCTGTCAGTTCCTTTTTCAGGGCCACAGCTTCGGCGAATTTCGTCACGCAGCCGGCCATGTACCTGTATGTCCCGGCTTTGGGTTGCGTCTCGATTACTACATCGCTGAACATGGCTATGGCATCGTTTGCGAGTATCTGTCGGGTAACTGCTGCCTCTACTCTGAACACCAGGCCCTTCGACTGTTCGTCGAGGCGACTGATACCGGGAGCGGGGTCGGGCAGCTGCGGACGAAGCAACTGAAACGGGAAGGTGAGGGCATCAGTTGACACCGGGGTGATTTCCACCCGCCGGTTTATCCGCGGTGCCGCCGGATCGGGCGCACCGTTCGCGTACAGTCGAGCGAGCGGATACGCAGCGCCCACACACCTGAGCTGTATCCGAACAGCTGGCACCCCTGCTTCCACGAGGGATTTTCCAACCAGCTCGGCGCGCTTGATACCGTTGTACAGATCAAATTTCGACTGGGCTGCATCGTCGTTGAATACCGTCACAAGCAGGTGTATTTCAGGATGAAGTAAAGCCGCCTTCACTGCTTTCTCCAGCACTCCGCGATTTTCTTCATTCAGCAGATCGGAGTCCGTTTCATAAAACAATGGCGGCAGCAGCACATTCTCTACAGTAAGATCGGGCACGGCATTGCCCCTGACCTCATAAAACAATGCAGGCTGACTGGCAGTCATGGCCGTCAGGAGGGGTTCCCTGAAATAAACGATGTACAAATCACGCTGTCCGTAGCCACCGAACCGATCGGAAGCCAGAAATGCAGTACTTCCATCGGTTGAAAGTTTGAAATAAGAATCATCACCGGGCGAATTGACGGGGCGTCCCATATTCACAGGCGCACCCCAGCTCAGTTTTTTTTCATCAAATACAGAAGAAAATATGTCCAGTCCACCCATGCTCTCCGTTCGATTGCTGCTGAACCACAGTGTACGGCCGTCGCGCGCGAGAAAGGGCGCAGTTTCATCATAGG
>CAILQK010000002.1 GCA_903836265.1 uncultured Bacteroidota bacterium
AGCAGCAGGAAGAGCATGACATTTTTGGGGTGAAACAGGAATTCGTTCTTGTTTTCCATTCTGTTGCGTCAGTACGCCATTAAGATGATTGACAAAGCTGCGAGCCCCACCCCTGCCCAGTTCACACGGGAAAGGTGTTCGCGGAAAATGAGCACAGCGCCAATGGCTGTTGCCACGATGATACCCACATTGTTTACCGGAAAAACAACCGAACCTCCCAGGCCTTCAGCCAGTGCCCACAACATGAACAGCATGGAGCCGTAATTGGGGATACCGAGGACGACTCCTCCGATCAGGTTTTTCCGGGCAAATACCATTTTTCCGGTTGCCCAGCCGCGTACTGCAAAGAGCAGACCGATCAGACCGGCAGTGCCGAACACTGTTACGATGAAGTCCGGTTTGCTCATGTCGGCCAGCTGACCGTACTGCACCCTGAGGAAAACCACTTCGATAACACCGGCAAGCACCCACGTAATCAACGGTACCCACAATAAACCCGTCTTGTGGCCTTCTTGTTCACTTTCGCGTGTCCGGAACGGAAAATTAACCAGCACAATGGCGCAGAGAGCCATGAAAAAACCCGCAACCTTGCCCATGCCTGCCGTTTCGCCACAGGCAAAAACAGCAAAAGGCACTGAAGCGAGGATAGACATTTTCTGCATCACCTGACTCACCGTGACGCCAAAGTAGCGCACGGTAAGAGCGGAGGTGTAAAAGCCGGTAATGAAAATCAGTCCCAGGAATAAAGCGTACGGAAACCAGGGTGCACTGAAGGTGGCCCGTTCAACAGGAAAGTGGCCCAGGTGTATCCAGCCGCAAGCAAGACAAGTCAGGTAATTGAAGACAATCGCCTGAAAGGTATCTACCCTGAAACGCAGAAAAAGCTTGAAAATGAAGCCAATCAGGACAGAACACACAATTGCTGTGAACAAAAATGACATAGTTTCGTATTTTTGGGCGGAAAGATAGGTTTCGGCCCGATTTTGGCACCCGATTTCAGGAAGTTACTTTCTTCAAATTTATACCAAACCGATTGACATGCAGCAAAAATCGTCCCTTTTTGCCGTTACAGTACTTGCCATGCTGGCAGTTGCCTGCAGCCCGAAGCCCGTGGTTTACCAAAACAGGCTTGATGAAAAAAGTATGCCCAACGAGATGTTCGCCCTGGAGCGATCGTATCCGGATACGTTTTTCGACTGGAAGGGCTGGAGACGTGTGCTGCGCGAAATCAGGGCTGAAGCCGACCAGCAGCTGCATGCGCGCATACCCGGATGCGGGAACAACAGTGTGGAATGGAGTATGCAGGGCCCTTCCAATGTAGCCGGCCGCTGCAACGCACTCGCCGTCAAACCCGACGACCAAAATGTGGTGCTCGCAGGCTTCTCCACCGGCGGTATTTTCAAAACAGTGGATGGTACATTCACCTGGTACCCGGTCTTCGATGACAACATCGAACTGTCTATAGGTGATATCACTTTCGACCCGTCCAACCCCAATATAGTTTATGCAGGTACCGGCGACCCCAATGTTCCCTCCATCGCCTACAACGGAAATGGCGTCTATAAAAGTACCGACGCAGGCGAATCGTGGAGCTATCTCGGGCTGGCCGACAAGGGTATTATTTCCAAAGTGGTGGTCAATCCGGCCAACCCGCAGCAGATATTGGTGGCCGCAATGGGCAATCCTTACGTGCGGGATAACGAAAGAGGGATTTTCAGAAGCAATAACGGCGGCGCTACCTGGGAAAAAGTGCTGTTCGTGAGCAATCAGGCAGGTGCAAGCGATCTGGTTATGTCGCCCGCCAACCCCAATATTCTGTACGCCTCTTTCTGGGACAGGATAAGAAACAACAGGGAATCAGTCATTTTTGGCCCGAATGCCAAAATATACAAGTCCTCCGACGGAGGTGCCACCTGGACGCAGCTGACCAACGGTTTGCCAACCGGTACGCTCGGCAGAACCGGCCTCGCCGTTTCACAGACAAACCCCGACAAACTGTACGTACTGTACATTGACTCGCTGTCAACTCCGCACAGTATGCACAAAACCACTGACGGCGGAAATTCGTTCACCCCCGTCAATATCACTTCACTCGAGGATGCCTGCGGGAATTTCGGCTGGTATTTCGGGAAAATCCGCCTGAACCCGCTGAACGATGAAGATGTTTATTTTCTCGCCATTCTGCTATGGAGAAAACAGGCGGGAAGCAACAGCTGGATGTCGGCCGCCGGGGGCCATGCCGACTCCCACGACCTGGTCTTTACGCCTTCCGGCAGACGATACTGGGCAAATGACGGCGGAGTGTACCGAAACAATCCCGGACAAATGCTCTGGATGAAAAGCCAAAACCTGCCAACCACACAGATTTATCAGGTGTCCATCAACCCGCACGAACCCGACCTCTACTGGATTGGAGCCCAGGACAACGGCATTCAACAGGGTACCGGAGGTAGCCTGATAAACGGTTGGACTCAGATTTTCGCAGCCGACGGATTCAAGTGCGCCTTCGACCCGTCTGACCCGAAGCAATTCTGGATAGAAATTCAAAACGGAACGGTTCACCATACCATCAACGGGGGCGTCAGCTGGAATTTTGGAACCTCCTGCCTGGGCACCAGCGACCGATGTAACTGGGATACGCCCATGTTCATGAGTAAACACAACCCGGGAAGGATGTTCGCAGGTACCTTCAGGGCGTATGTCTCTGAGGGCTCCGGATGGGCGCCCATCTCCGGCGACCTGACCGACGGAATTATTTTTGGGCCCCGATTCCATACAGTGTCCTGTATCAGTGAGTCTCCGCTTGCAGCAGAGAATCTCCTCGCAGGAACCACCGACGGAAATGTATGGCGCAGGAACCCAGCCGGAACCTGGGTGCAAATTACAGGAAACCTCCCTGAAAGATATGTTACGTCAGTCGAATACTCCCCCACTGTTCCAAACAGAATCTTCGTCACACACTCCGGATTCAGGGACAATGAAAAAATTCCGCGCGTGCACAGGTCCGATGACAACGGAACTACCTGGATTAACATATCCGGAAACCTTCCCCAGGTACCGGTCAACGACATTTTCATCATTCCGGGACACGCAGATACATTGCTCATTGCAGGAACCGACGGAGGCGTATATTACTCGCGCAACAGCGGCCAGAAGTGGAGCCCCCTGGGTTCCAACTTCCCTTCTGTACCAGTCTTTGACCTCGATATTCACCCGTTCAAAAATGAGCTGGTGGCAGCCACCTATGCACGTGGAATATGGACAATGCCACTCGATTCAATACTGGCCCACCAGCCTCCGGTTACCATAAACCTGGCAGGCTTCATCAAAACGGAAGCAGGAAATGGTGTGAGCAATGTGAAAGTTGGCAGCATTTTTTCACAGAATACGGGCCAGTATGCCCTGGGCAATTTACCCGGATGTGATTCCATTGAACTGAAACCCTACCGGAACGACAACCCGCTGAACGGACTGACTACCTTCGATCTGGTACTCATCAGCAAGCACATTCTCGGTATAGAACCGCTGGGATCGCCCTGGAAGCTCATCGCAGCCGATGCCAACAGGTCGGGCAGCGTTACTACAGCCGATATTATCGCTTTCAGAAAACTTATTCTGGGTATTGATACAGCCCTGGCCAACAATACTTCCTGGCGGTTTTTTGACAAATCCCATGTATTCCCCAATCAGTTCAATCCATTCAATCCGGCACCTCCCGAATCGAAAAAATTGCTGACCGGCGCAGACAATATCACCGGACTCGACTTCACAGCTGTCAAAGTGGGTGATGTCAACGAAACTGCAGCACCCAACGCCCGCACCGGCGGAGAACGCAGCAGTGGCACTTTTTCCCTCAACCTGTCAGACAGGCACGTGCAACAGGGCGAAACTTTTGAACTGACATGCGGCAATACTCAGAACCCCGTGGCAGCCATCCAGTTCACTCTGCTGTTCGATACAGAAGCAGTAACGCTCGAACGGACAGAGTCGCTCCATCCGTCGTTCAACGAGCAGACAAATTGCTCTGCCAGAACAGAAAAGGGTATGATTTCTTTCTCGCTCGAGCCGGAAAGTGCCGGCCCGTGGTTCAGACTGATCTTCAAGGCCAGAAAAAATATACAACTCGGTGAAATACTGAAAACAGCTGATTCACCCACCAGAAGTGTGGCATTCAACAGCGAAGGAACAGCTTTCGATGTGACGCTGTGGAACACTGCTACAGGCAACATCACTTTCAGTCCCAATCCGGCAGGCCGCGAAGGTGTATGGTGCCAGATGGGCAGTCCGGGCACGAAAGAAACCATCCGGATTATTGACAGTAACGGAGTACCTGTCCATACGTTCGGAATAGAACCGGGAGAAACAGTACGGCTTGAATCCGCCCTCTTCAAATATCCGGGGGTGTACTTCTGGACAGCCCGAAACTCGGGAAAAACAGGCAGCTTTGTTATAACTCACTGATTCGCATGACGACAATCCGGAATATGTTTGTGAATTCCGTTACTTTTGTGGCATTATCGGCTTGAAATGCCACTTCAAGTAAAACACGTGCGATCATGAAGAAATCTGCCATTTTTCTCTTCCTGCTGACTGTAATGTCTGTCCTGACATCATTCAACATGCCGGGAAAACCCGAATACGGAAAAGCGGGCTTCTATTCAGACAGTGTACAGGGCCGCCAGATGTCAAGCGGCGAGCGTTACGACAGGAACCAGCTCACCTGTGCTCACAATACGCATAACTTCGGAACCCGGCTGAGGGTAACCCGTGTGGATAACGGGAAATCTGTGGAGGTAAGGGTCAACGACCGTGGCCCCTTCATTGACGGATATATTGTTGACCTCTCCCGACGGGCTGCCGAAGCCATCGGATTGATTCGGGAAGGTCAGACTCGTGTAAAAATAGAGGTCGTCGGCTCGGGAGGAACACCAGTAGCCGGCGCAGAGCAAAGAAGGAGTGCTGCCACGTCGCCTGAACCGGCAAGAGAGCCCGTCAGGCAAAGTGGAACATCCGGAAGCAAGGGCTATCAGTCAGGAGGGAGAGAGCAGTATGAGGACCGTTACGACAACAGGGTACCGGAAACAGCCCGTCAGGCAGACATCAGCAGCGAACTCTTTGAAATCAGCACCTCACAACCCCCGAAAATCGGCTACTGCCTGCAGGTTGGCGTCTTCGCCGATGCCAGTAATGTTCTGCCTCTGGTAAAAAACCTGCAATACGACTTTCCGGGCAACCCGCTGGTGTACTCCGTTAAAGACAATGTTGCACGGACATCCGTCAGCAGGGTACTGCTGGGCCCGTTCGAAGAACGCAAAGACGCAGTCGCCATGCAGAAAACTGCCCTGAAGAAGGGATACAAGACTTTTATAGTGAATCTGGAGGATTTTTGACATCCTCCAGTACCAGCACATCCCCCGGACTGAGCATATACGGCGGCAAATACGCCGGAATATTGCTGAAGGGCAATACTTCGGGCTTCAGCCGGATACCGATTTCATCCTCCATGAACTTCCTGCGCGCCTGAATACGTGCCCAGGTCCCGGGGTACTTCTCTGCTATCTCACTCCTGAGCGCCTCGTCGGCCAGCGCAATTCCGTCCTCAATATTGGAGGTGTGATAGGCCGTACCTGTAGCAGGAATAACATCCACCTGGATGGCCATACCGCTGCGGAGCCTGATGTCGCTTCCGCTGAATACAGGAGAATTTACCCACTCGTCGAGGTGTATGTAGTGCCCCGGGTTAAGGTGAACACCGAAAAACGGGTCGCCTATCTCATCGTGGATAATATCATACAACTCACCGCCGGTCACGCCAATACCTGCATGGCTGTACCACCTGGCCACCGCCCTGAAATATGGTATCGCCAGCTTGTCCAGATAGTCTCTCACCCCCTCCGGCAATTCGGAGGTGTTGCGTACCAGCCAGCCGGCACGCGCATTCAGAGCACCCCACAAACTGAGGGCCATGGTGAAGGGAGCTCCCGTTTTCAGGGTATTGGCAGAAGGACTCGGCAGACCATAGGCTGCCCGGGGGCCATTACTGAGCATCGTGTGTGCAGCATGCGGGTACCCGGGTACGCGCATGAGCATGGCGGCTTCATACTCCGTCATACCTGGTTTCATGCCAAACAGCACATTTTTAAGTCCGGCAGAAGTGTAACAGGCGGCAAACTCAAAGACCGCCAGCTGATCTGCCTCATTCAGAATCCGAAGCCCGTCGGCAGGATTCATAAACAGGGCGTTGGCATTTACTGTACGGCTGTACCCCGCTATCGCACGAATGGTATCTACAAGGTACGATGGTGTTTCAAAGCAGTTGTCAGGCGACTCAAACTCCTGTCCGGTGAAATATTTCCAGCCGGCTACCCCAACCGTCATTCCGGCACAAATACCCTCGGACGTCAGAATTTCACGCAAAGGCTGACTCCGGCTCCGATCCTGACCCGGCAGGCTGAGCGACTGGTACAGTATTCTCCTGACAGGCGAAGGACACAGTTCGGCATATCCCCAGCCTTCATTACCCACCAGCAATGCAGGTGTTTCATTCAGGCCGAACACCAGCAGCGCCTCTTCAAATCGCGGATCGTAGCCGCAGAGCCAGGTCAGATTGGCATTGTGCTCCCGGTCGGCATACACCACCAGTACATCCATTCCGGATGCACGCATTGTGTCGCTCAGTCGTTGCTGCCGCAGCAGATATGTTGAAGGCGCTACCTGCGGTTCTTCAACAGGAAGACCAAAATCGGGCAGTTCAACAGATTTCAGCGTTACATTCATAATTATTTATTCTTTTCAATTCCCGGAAAAAAGGAACTCCAGTGCAAAAGCCAGATAAACCAGCGGAGCATTCCAGTTAATCGCAATTTCATTGGATGCATACGAACATACATCATCCACATACGCTTCGTCAGGAAAGCTGTTCGGGTATCCCGGACATTTGTCCTGCTGCCCGGGGTTGGGGCCGCCAACCAGCAGGCCCGGTACAGGTTCCTTCATATCATCTGTTTCCGACGGGCGATGGTGCGGATGCATGGGCGTACGCGTACCAAAACCGGTAACATACGAATAACCGGTTGCGTTGCGTCCCAGCAGATAGTCAAGATTCGACAACGCAAGGTCGCGGTATCTTTTTTCACCCGACAACTGATATGCATACAGCAACAGAATACCCTGGTTGGCACAAACCGCGTTACTCCCCCATACAAAGTTGCGCCTGTCCGTTTCCATCGGCGTGCCAAAGGCCATTCTGGCCGAAGCGATGGCAATACTGTCGGCAAACTGCATGAAACGGTTGCGCAAACCCGGTATTATGCCTGCAATATCCGGGTTGAGACGATCGCGGTGGCGGAACAGACTGAAATACGCCATCGTCTGCACATCACTCCAGCTCTGAATGGTTACTGGCAGAACCGACGGGAAAACCCCGGGGAGCAGAAAAGACGCATCGGAGGTTGTGATACAGAGTTCCGTTCCGGCCCACAGCCACTCGTCGGCCAGGCGCCCGTCGCCGTAAGATCCTGTATTGATATCAGGATCAAAAGAGCCGTTCAGCTTTCCCTGGTCGTAGATAACATCCGGGTGAGCGAGAGCCCACGCCCATGCCTTTTTTGCCGAATTCAGGCAGGAGTCGGCCAGCCCGGGCGTCTGTTCCGGAAAAGCAGCATATACCCTTGCAGCCTGGGCCATGACTGCTGCGAAATTGAGCGCGGCAGCTGTGGACTTTTGTACCACATAACGGCGATCTGTTGCCTGCTCCGGACGGACAAAGCCTTCAAACTCGGCTGTTGTACATTTGTGATAAACACCGCCATCATGAGGGTCCTGCATGGACAGCATCCAGCGCAAATTCCACAGAATCTCGTCGAGCAGATCGGGGAGGCGGTTGCTGCTTTCGGGAATGTTGATCCTGCTGTAGAGCAGCTGCCGCGAATAATCTTCATACAGCGACAACAGTGTACCAGTTGTGATACCAGAGTTGACCACATATTTGTTGTAGTCGCCGGCATCATACCAGCCACCGGGTGAAGAAAGCACAAAACCGGCCGGTCTTTCAGCAGAAGCGGCAGATGGATGTACATATATTATGGTGTCAGGGTGACCCGCCGGGCGATGCCACGGGCCAGCGTATCGTTCGGGCAAACCGACCGACATACGCTGAAAATAAAACCCCTTCAGTGCTGCTGCAGCCAGCGTAAAATGCACGCTGTCGCCAACAGTGAATGTCCGTACAGCCTCCATGCCCGGCAGACAGATAACGAACCTGCCTTTTTGCCTGAAACCGGAAAAATCGGCTGCCCGGGTTTTGCGGCCCGACAGGGTTGACACACGAACAGGACCGGTAATGCCGGAAAAAAGGGTATCCTTCAGATCAGTGGTAGTGATGTAAAAATTGTCGGCCTCTTCTGTCAGGAATATGACGGTTTTGGGACCACTGGTATAAAAGCCGGTCTGATTCATCGCAATGGCAGCAGATGGCGCCTGCGCCACTGAACGCATGGCAAAACAGGTGAAGATGGCTGCAAGTGCAGACTGAGAAAAAAGAGAGTATTTCATGGAAAACTTTTTCAGACCTGCAAACATAAAAAAAGCTGTCCTGGGGAGGGACAGCTTTTTTCAGAACACTGAAGAGCCGTCAGGCGGAGAAAGAAGTGCCACAGCCACAGGTGCTTTTGGCATTCGGATTGTCGAAAGTAAACCCGCGATTGTCGAGGCCGTTTACAAAGTCAATTTCCATACCAAGCAGGTAAATGGCATGAGCCTTGTTCATAACGACATTGATTCCGTTGATTTCATACCGGTCATCGGTGTCCTGGGGCTGGTCGAAACCAAGCACGTAGGAGAAACCGGAACATCCGCCTCCCTTGACACCTATCCGGAGGCAGTAGTCGGCAGGAATATTCTCCTGATGGCGGATTTGCATCAACTGCTCGGTCGCCTCCTGCGTGATAGCTACCGGAGCTGCAACAGCAGTGCTTTTTTCATCCATTACTGTGTCCATATTCGTTGAAGTTTTGTGGTGCAAAAGTACATAAAGTTAACGGGAAATCAAAGGAAAAGTTCGGTGATCAGGAGCGGAGTGTGTACCTTTGACGCCCTTTTGACAAACAGCCCTTGCCATGGAGTTTTTTCTCGATCTGCTGAAAATTGTTCTTCCCGCGATTGTCGTTTTCGCAACAGCCTACTACCTGCTGAAAATGCTGCTTGATGAACGTCAGCGTATTGACCGCGCCATTCTCCGCAACGACGCACAGAAGATTACCCTGCCCATCAGGCTGCAGGCTTACGAGCGACTGACTCTGCTGTGCGACCGCGCGGGCATACTCAATACCATCATGCGCGTGCGCACACCCGGGATGACCGTAGTGCAACTCCGCGCAGCCCTTATGATGGCGATCAGTCAGGAATTCGACCACAACACCTCGCAACAGTTGTACGTATCGGAAACACTGTGGAAAATCATGCGGCTGGCCAAACAGGACACACTCAATATCGTCACCACAACGGGCGAGGATCTCGAGCCGGGGGCAGATGCCGAACTGCTCTTCCGGGCACTCGTGGAGGTGCTGCAGGAACAGGAGCAGACTATTCTCGAAAAGGCAATCATTGCCATCCGTACCGAAGCAGGACAACTGTTCTGACTCTGTATCTCTGGCTACGAAACCGAAACTTCCGCATATTGCAGCAATTGTTTTGTTCCCTCCGGCCTGATCTCCCGGCACTTGTGCAGACACCGTTTTCAGGGCGCAAAAACAATAAAATTACAAAACCTGTACTGGCAGGGAGGACGCCACATTGTGCACCGATAACGGGGCTGAACACAGCCGGATACAGATGGCTGAAAAGACCGGGCACTTACGAACCTCATTCATGCCTCTGATAATCAATACAATGTGAAAAAGACCCGGGATCCAGTCTGGCCCGGGAAAAATGCCTTTAAAATAAAATTTCATAATTTTAATTTTTTCAAAATAAAAAAATATTTTTATCCTCATTATTGAAAAATATCCTGAAAAAACAATATAAACAGCCCTTTGTCAGAATCGGGATGCATCACTGCGTATCTGTTTTTTTGAAATATATTGATTTACAGGCTGTTCCGCAATTTCGATTTTTTTCCTGAAAAAAAAATGTAAAACTGCTTCTTTGTTTCGCCAAGATTTAAAACCTTTGTCCTCCCAGTTCACCCAAACACCTTCAGCACAAGCACTCGGTATCGGTATTTTCCAATTACCAAATGAGCCCATCCGGTTATGACAAGAGACAGCCAGATGGTATGGGACAGTTGTCTGCATATCATCCAGAAAAATGTAAGTCCGCAGAGCTTCAAGACGTGGTTTGAGCCGATCAAACCCATCCGTCTGGAAGGTGAAGTCCTCACTATCCAGGTACCGAACAAGTTCTTTTTTGAGTGGCTGGAAGAGCATTACGTTCCCCTCCTTAAAAAAAGCATTCGTCAGGAACTGGGAGAAAGAGCCCGACTGGTGTACCACATCATGGAAAGTGGCGCAGCCAGTGTTGATGCGGCACGCTCTGCCCAGGGTGTCAAAACCGATAACCGTCCGTCAGCCGACAAGGATAACGAACCTGTACCCGGCGTTTTTGATGCGCAGACGATCAAAAACCCGTTCATCATCCCGGGTATCAAGCGTATCAAAGTTGACCCCCAACTCAACCCGTCTTATACTTTCGACAACTTCATTGAAGGTGACTGCAACAGGCTGGCGCGCAGCGCAGGCCTTGCCATTGCCCGCCGCCCGGGAGGTACGGCCTTCAACCCGCTGGTTATTTTCGGCAATGTCGGCCTTGGGAAAACTCACCTGGCTCAGGCTGTGGGTAATGACATCGTGGCCAATATGCCCAGCAAAGCCGTACTCTACGTTTCCGCAGAGAAGTTCACCAACCAGATCATCCAGGCAATCAAGAACAACTCCGTCAACGATTTCGTCAATTTCTACCAGATGATTGACGTGCTTATCATTGACGATATCCAGTTCCTTTCGGGCAAACAGAAAACACAGGAAATCTTCTTCCATATTTTCAATCAGTTGCACCAGAACGGCAAACAGATTGTACTTACTTCCGACCGCGCACCAAAGGACCTGGAAGGAATGGAAGACCGCCTGATATCACGATTCAAATGGGGACTGACCGCAGACCTGCAAATGCCCGACCTGGAAACCCGTATGGCTATTCTCGGTTCCAAACTGGAAGACGAAGGTGTTGATATTCCCAGGGATGTGCTGGAGTTTGTATGCCACAATATCAGGAACAGTGTACGCGAACTGGAAGGTGTCAGGGTATCGCTGCTGGCCCAAAGTACGCTTGTCAGCCGCCACATTGACATGGATCTGGCCAAAGAGGTTATACGAAACTTCATAACCACCATCAACAAGGAACTGAGTGTTGAATTCATCCAGCAGGTGGTTGCCGAGCACTTCAACGTACCCATAGAAAAGATGCACCACGAGTCGCGCAAACGCAATTACGTCATCGCGCGCCAACTGTCCATGTTCCTTTCAAAAAAACATACGAACAGATCGCTCAAAACTATCGGAGAACTGTTCGGGGGCCGCGACCACAGCACAGTTATATATTCATGCAAGGCCGTACAGGATATGCTCGATACCGATGCCGGCTTCAGAGACACCGTGGA
>CAILQK010000003.1 GCA_903836265.1 uncultured Bacteroidota bacterium
CTTATGCATAGCATGGCCAGCCCGAGTAAAATCCTCTTCATAAAAATAGAAAGTTTGGTTGGTAAAGTGATTAGAAATCAATTGCGAAGAAACACATTAACATTGAAACTGGTTGACATTTATGTATATTTTTAGCAGATTCTTACAAAAAAGCCGAATAGTCAGTCAATAAAACTGCCAACAAAAAACAAAATAAAATTTTATTTATAAAATAAATAATCAAAAAAACAGACAATTATACGAAAAATTGTAGCAAAACCAAAACAATACCCCGTTTTGCCAATTGTCAGTTTTCGTGTTTATTTTTCATGAATTATTTAATCATTCACTTGAGAAATGTACACTTTTTTCGATGCAAGCGACCTTGAACTTCGGGGTCAATCCGGAGGATAAAGCATACTTCTGTAATCGGCTACTCCCGGAAGAATGATCGTCCTGGCAGTCGGGCGCCGGCATCAGCAAAACGTGCAGCTGTTCAGGTGAAAATCTTCCCGATCCGTCATTTTGATTTTGTCGTCGGATGATTTGTCGTCGTATCCTGCCAGATGAAGCAATCCGTGTACCATTACCCTGGAAAGCTCACGCCCGAACGTAACACCTGCGGCTGCGGCATTTTCGCGCACGCGGTCGTGACTGATGAAGACATCACCGTGTATATGATGACTGTCGTAGGGGAAAGTAATAACGTCGGTGTAGTAGTCGTGGTCAAGAAATTCCACGTTGATTTTTCTGAGGTGTTCGTCGGAACAGAAAATGTAGTTGAGTTCTGAAATACTGCGACCTTCTGTTTCTGCGGCCCCGATGAGCCACCCGGCGAGAGAATCTTCATCCGGGAGAGTGAAGATTATGTCTTCGAAGAAAAAATTGATTTGTTGTTCCTCTTCGGTTTCCTTTATAACTGGAAATTCCACTTTATTTTTTTGCCGGATTTATATCTATTTTATCTTGAATCTCATTTCTACAGTACTGCCGCCTTTCAGGAAACTGCATTCATCGCTGAGATGGCGCATCAGAAGCAGGCCCCGGCCTCCACAACATTCGACACGTTCAGGACAGGTCGGGTCGGGTACCACTGCCGGGTCGAACCCGGGCCCTTCATCGCTTACGCGCAGTGACAGGGAATCGCGCTTTCTGAGGAAGGAAATCGAGACACACTTTTTTTTGTCGCTCTGATTTCCGTGGAGAATGGCATTCGTGACAGCTTCCATCAGGCTTACCATGATGTCTCCTTTTCTGTCTGGAGAGAGGTTGTAACGACTGGCGAGGCCATTAACAAAGGGTTCCACTTGTTCAACATTCCGGGGGTCTGAGGGCAGCGTAATACTTTTGTACAAGTCGCTCATGCGCACAATTTTTTCTCGACGGCCGGGGCCGTACTATACGATGAAACAAAACAAGCTGTATTCACCAGATGGTGACAAATCTGTTTCACGGGAGGGAATCTCGTGACTTTTGAGCAACAAATTTAAGGGAGTTTTAACATACTGTGCAAGTGTTGGCGCCGTTTTTTTTCAAAAAACCGCCGATTGCTTTCCGGAAGCGACCGTTTTTTTTGAAAAACGGCCAAAACCTGCATTTTTGTCAGAACTCGGCACTGCCCGGATAGCGCGGGAATGCGATGACATCGCGTATATTTGTCATGCCCGTGACAAATAAAACCAGTCGCTCGAAACCCAGTCCGAAGCCTGCGTGCGGGCATGTGCCGAAGCGTCGTGTATCGAGGTACCAGTACAGTTCTTCTTCGGGTATGTGCATCTCGCGCATGCGGTTGACGAGGCGATCGTAACGCTCTTCACGCTGCGAGCCTCCCACAATTTCTCCGATGCCGGGGAAGAGGATATCCATTGCCGAGACTGTGGGGCCGGGCACACCTTCCGAGGGTTCATCCTGACGCATGTAGAATGCCTTGATGGCTGCGGGGTAATTGGTCAGTATGACAGGTTTTTTGAAATGTTTTTCCACCAGATAGCGCTCATGTTCGCTCTGCAGGTCGGTGCCCCACCCTTCCACCGGGAACTGGAATTTTCCTTTTTTGTTGGGGTTGGAATTTTTCAGGATATCTATTGCCTCGGTGTAGGTGAGGCGTATAAACTCGTTTTCGGAAACAAATTTCAGCTTGTCGGTGAGCGAGAGTTCGCTTCGCTGGTCCTGCGGTTTTGATTTTTCCTCCTCGAGCAAACGTTCTTCCAGAATCTTCAGGTCGTCGGCGCAGTGTTCGAGTGCGTAATTGATGACGTACCGGAGCATATCCTCGGCCAGATCCATGTTGTCGTTCAGGTCGTTGAAGGCAACCTCGGGTTCTATCATCCAGAATTCGGCCAGGTGGCGGGTTGTATTGGAGTTTTCGGCGCGAAAAGTGGGCCCGAATGTGTAAACGGCGCCCAGTGCGAGCGCTCCCAGTTCAGCTTCCAGTTGTCCTGAAACGGTGAGATTGGTACTTTTCCCGAAGAAATCTTCCCTGAAATTGATCTCGCCGCTCTCTGTCCGGGGCGGATTTTCCATCGGCAGGGTGGTTACCCGGAACATCTCGCCGGCACCCTCCGCATCGCTGGCCGTTATAATTGGTGTGTGCAGATAACAGAAACCCCTGTCGTTGAAAAACCTGTGTATTGCGAAAGCGAGCGCGTGTCGTATGCGGAAAACAGCGCTGAATGTATTGGTGCGGAAGCGGAGGTGCGCGTTTTCCCGCAGGAACTCGGGTGACTGTTTCTTGGGCTGCAGCGGGTATTCATCCGGATTGCAGTCGCCGAGTATTTCCAGCACTTCCGTTTTGAGTTCAACCTTCTGACCTTTACCCTGACTTTCCACCAGCAGGCCCGAGGCACTGATACAGGCACCGAATTTGATGCGATCAAGTAAAGCAGCGTCAAATTTTTCGAAATCCACCACTACCTGGAGGTTGGAAGCAGTGGAGCCATCGTTCAGGGCAATAAACTGGTTATTGCGGAAAGCCTTCACCCATCCTTTGACAAGTACCTCCGTGTTCACCGGCTCGACTCTCAGTATGTCTGCGATTTTTGAACGCTGCATTTTGACAAATGTATTTTAAAACTGTTTGTTATTGGACGAGTCGGAAAACCGAACCGTTTTTTGCCTGTCTGGTTCAAAAATGAACCGCTTTTTAACAGGGCCCGCAAAGGTACGTTAATTGCAGTATTTTTTGAAGTCCTGAAAAAGACGTATAATTTTGCCGAAGCACCCTACTTTTGCAACCAACTGCGCACTGGTACTGTTTTATATCGCGGTTATTGATGCATTATGCTGATCGAAATTTTCAAAAGCAAAATCCACCGCGTCAGGGTGACTCAGGCCGATCTGAACTACGTCGGCAGTGTCACTATTGACGAAGAGCTGCTCGAAGCGGCCAATATCTTCGAAGGTGAAAAGGTTCAGATTGTCAACAACAATAATGGTGAACGCTTCGAAACTTACACTATCAAAGGTGAAAGAGGCAGCGGTGTGATTTGTCTGAATGGTGCAGCCGCGCGAAGGGTACAGGTAGGCGATATTGTTATTATTATGGCCTACGCACTCATGACACCCGAAGAAGCCCGGGCTTTCAAACCGGCCACTGTTTTTCCCGATGAAAATAACAGGCTGGTGAAAAACGACCAGTAATTGCCGACGACCACCCCTTGAAAATTCTCCGGGATTTTTGCTGCCGGCGCAGAGTCTGCAACATAATCATGGTCACACTTTTAAACCATTGCTGTTTATTCTGGTCTGACCTCAGACACTCCTCATCTGCAAAATATCCTGTATATGCGTTCACTTCCTCTCAAGTTTGCGATGCGCGCGTGCATCCCTTTCCTGTTCCTGCTGTGCAGCAACCTGAAAGGCCAGTCTCTGTACTTCCCGCCCGTCACCGGAAACAGCTGGGAAACCACCCCGCCACAATCGCTCGGCTGGTGCCAGGAGCGTATTGACAGTCTGTACAACATGCTTGGCACGAATAATACCAAAGCTTTCATTCTGCTTAAAGACGGGAAGATTGTTCTGGAACAGTATTTCAACGGAAATGTTCCCTCTGCCGCCTGGTACTGGGCCTCGGCAGGCAAATCACTTACTGCGTTTCTGGTCGGACTGGCACAGCAGGACAGTCTGCTGAATATCCACGAAAGTACTTCAAAATATCTGGGTACCGGCTGGACGGCCTGCGACAGCGCGTCGGAGAGCCTGATCACCATCAGGAATCAGCTGACCATGACCTCGGGTCTCGACGACGGGGTGGAGGATCACTACTGTACCCTCGATACTTGTCTGGTGTGCCTGGCGCCGCCGGGTATGAGATGGGCTTACCACAACGGCCCCTACACGCTGCTCGATCAGGTGATGGAAGAGGCTGCGGGTATTACCATGAACCAGTTTGTCAGTCAGAAGCTCCGGCCAAAAACAGGCATTTCCGGATTGTTTGTCAAAAACGGATACAATAACGTATTTTACAGCACAGCGAGAAGCATGGCCCGCTTTGGACTTCTGATGCTGGGCCGCGGCACCTGGAATGGCACACCGGTAATGACAGATACCGCCTATTTTCACGATATGATACACCCGTCGCAAAGCATCAACAAGTCTTACGGGTACTTGTGGTGGCTGAACGGACAACCAAGCTACATGGTGCCTGGCCTGCAGCTGGTACTACCTGGATTTATGTTACCGGATGCTCCTGCCGACTCGTATGCCGCCATGGGCAAGAACGGACAA
>CAILQK010000004.1 GCA_903836265.1 uncultured Bacteroidota bacterium
CAGCGCGCTCCATCGGCTTCAGGTGGCCCCGGAGCTCCTTCAGGTAATTTTCGTCCTCACGGGCATATACGATAAATACGTTGTATGGTTTTGGCATACGGTTGATGATATTTGGCGCTAATGTAGGGTTTTTAATGAGAATATATGCAAAAAGTCAAAAAACCCCTCCCCGGTTACCCGTGAGAGAGGCAGAATCGGCTGTCTTTCGACGGCCTGATTCCCAAATAACAGCAGAAATGAGGTGACAGTTAATAAAATCACCCGGATTTTACCCGGTTTCCTTGTGCACCAGCCGGAATTCACCCGGAAACTGGCTTGATTTTTCGATAATTTCGGCTTCTTTCATCGTTATGATGTAGGAACGGGCTGTCCGATCCTGAACTTCAAACACATCCATGAGGGCCAGCTTGAGGTCTTTGGTGCTGACCCATGTCTTCCCCCTGAAGATATCCTTCGCGGCATCCCTCAGCTCGTTGATTTTGCGGGTTTTGGATGCCTCTCTGCTCATCTCGCCGATGTAAACATGCATTCCTTCCGACTTGCTCCAGCCAAACTGCATCATCGGAACATCGAGGGGAGAACCGTCGCGCACCTTCAGTGCTTTTATGACACTGGAATTGCTGTTCTCCTCTTTTTCGATGAGTATGATACCCGATGCCTTTCGCTGCACTTCCGACCCGAGGTGCCCGCGCAGCTTCATGCCCGAAGGTGCCAGGTGAAGCACGCATACAATCACGGTTTTGTAGATGGCGGCTATCCTAAACAGCTCCTCCACCAGCATGACGGAGGGCTCTTCCTCGTTCACACCCGCAATCAGATCGGCGATGCCATCAATCACCACCAGATGAATGCCCCCGAACTCGTAGTAATACCGATCCATTGATTCCAGTATTATCTTCATTCGCTCGGCCCTCGAGACTCCCACCAGGCAAAATGACCTGAACCAGGCGGGCGGTTTCTCCAGCGATGCCCGCTTGACGATGTAAGTCATGTTTTTGTAGAGCTGGTACTCCGACTGCTCTGTATCATACAAAAGCACCGCCCGATCGAGGATGTTATCGCGCACTGTCGTACCCAGGGTATCAATGTCAATTTCGCCGGGTTTGATCGCTCCCGATATGACTCCGCCCAGAAAGTTGGTTTTTCCACTCCCTTCACTCCCTGCCACGCACACCAGGTTACCTGCCGTGCCAATGGTCACTTCATTGATGGAGAGGAGTGGCTCCGGTGTTTCCGGTGGTCGCATGAAATCAATCTCGCAGGTACGCATCAGCGTGATCGTGTCTTCGTACAGGTGGTCAAGCATTTCCCGAAAAAGCATCATCAGATCATCGGCAGTGTGATTGTCCCTGAAAAAATCCGAGATATCCTTGTTGCCCTTCTCCCCTGAAATCGGGAGCCGGAGCGACTTGATTGAAAATTCCTTGTACTCCTTTACAATTTTGTCCATTGAGGCAAGCCCGGTCTCGTCCACATCGTACAGGAGCGTAATGTGGCGGAATCTGAAACTGAGTCCACGCAGCAGATTTTTGGGAATAGTGGCGGTTTCGCTGTTCAGGCAGATCGCATGAAAGCCATGCGAGACCAGACTGAGAACGTCCTTTTCACCTCCCGGGATGAATACAATATCACCGCGCAATGGTAATTGATCAAACCCGAATACATAGTTCTCTGCCTTTTCGCCCGCATACAGGAACCGGAGCCTGGAGAACGGGCGGTATATCTTCGTGTGCTTCCTGCCCCGGTAACCGAACATGGGTTCTGCCTCGGTATTCCGCAGCTCGTATTCCTTTCCTTCCTTGCTGATACCCGAAAAGCGTTCGATAGAAACCACCTGGAAGCGCTCCAGCACCGATTCGGTGATGCCGTAACGGGCCCAGTACAACAGCTCCTTGGGAGAGAACGGCCTGATCTGAATGGGTGCCTTCAGATCGGCAGTTTCCATGTTGTCGAAAGCGGAGGGCATTTCAGAGGCCCTTTGTACCGAGCCCTGATTGTCAGCGATTACCCTGGCTGCCTTCTGTTCCCTGTCTTCCAGATTCAGAAACAGTTGGGTATCAATGATCGAAAGAATCTTGTAAAAATCGTGCTTGTCGGTGCAATTCAGCCTGTAAATCAGTCCGACAAGGTAAAAACAGTCGCCCTGGTAACGGTTGTCGCCGAAGTCCTTGAACTTGTAGATATTCGTTTTCTTGTCCCTGTAAACATAGCAGGCAGCCTTTTTGTCATCGTAAAAAGGGTTCCTGAACGCCTTGTCTTCCTTGACAAACAGACCACCCAGGAAGTGTCTGAAGACCTGGTACCCGTTGTCGGTAGCGCGCAGAATAGCATCTTTGGTAAGTGACATATACGGGCGGAATTATTTGAGAGAAGACAGTTTGTCGGCAGGCACATAGTTTTTGCGGACGGCACGCTCGAGGTCTTTCAGAAGAAACCG
>CAILQK010000005.1 GCA_903836265.1 uncultured Bacteroidota bacterium
CCCTGGTGAATAGCCACGCCCAACAGCGAACACTTTTTAAAACATAAAAATGTAATTATCTACATTTTTTTAAACTTAAATGCCTGTTGAGAGAAGATGTTGCTTTGTGGGAAGATGGGCTGAGACGGCGTTTTAACGGGACACGATTATCTGCAATTATGCCAGTCAATTTTTATATTTCGCCAAGTTGCCCTATTTTTGGGGCAACTTGGCGAAATATAAAATGAAAATAGCTGGAAGAAAAGAAGAAATTGCCTTGCTGCAGAGCCTTTTGCAAAAGGATCAATCCGAATTCGTGGCCGTATATGGACGGCGTCGAATCGGGAAAACATTTCTTGTGCGTGAGGTTTACCGAAAGCAGCTTGTTTTCGAGTGTGGCGGGCTCCATGAGCGCGCATTCCGGCAGCAACTGGAGAATTTTTGGCTGACCCTCGCCGATGTCTGGCCGGATGCGCGCAGAGAGCAGCCTCCGGGCAGTTGGCTGCAGGCATTTACCCTTCTCAAGACCTACCTGAACAGTCTGCCGGCAAACGATAAAAAAGTGGTTTTTCTGGACGAGATATCCTGGTTCGAGACTCCCCGATCAGGATTTCTGGCTGCTCTTGACAACTTCTGGAATCAGTACTGTACCAAAAGATCGGATATTATCCTGGTCATTTGCGGTTCGGCAGCCTCCTGGATCATACAGAAAGTGATTAATGACCGGGGAGGACTCCACAACCGGATAACCCGACACATTCGTCTGATGCCGTTCACCCTGCAGGAAACATCGGATTTCCTGGAGATGAACGGGATACACTGGACCAAACTGGACGTGGCGCGCATGTATATGTGCGTGGGAGGCGTACCATTCTACCTGACTGGCATCGTACCCGGGTACAGCGTGCCCCGGGCGCTCGATGAACTGTTTTTTCTGCCCCAGGCCCGGTTGAAAAACGAATTTGAGAATCTGTATGCTGCCCTGTTCAAAAACAGTAACCAGCACGAAAAGGTAGTCAGAACACTGGCATTGAAGAACAAGGGACTGAGCCGCTCTGAAATCATCGAAGAAACAGGCCTCAGCAGCGGAGGGGGGCTCACTACCGTTCTCGAAGAACTTATTGCCTGCGGATTTATCAGGCAGATATATCCCGTGAACAAATCCAGAGAAGACGCGCTCTTCCGCCTGATTGACGAATTCAGTCTGTTCTACTACAAATTTATGCACCAGCTCCGGGGCAACCACAGCTGGATGCAAACCACCGGAACCCCCGGTTACCATACATGGTCGGGTTATGCCTTTGAGAATCTGTGTCTGAAACACACATCACAGATCAAGGAAGCACTCGGAATCAGGGGTATCATCACCAGCGAGTACTCATGGCAATGGAGAGGCAACAGGGAAAATCCGGGCGCACAGATTGATATGATCATTGACCGGAGCGACAATTGCATCAACGTGCTGGAAATCAAATTTCACGACTCCAGGTTTGAGATGACCAAAGTTTATGCCGCCAGGCTACTCGACAAAGTGCGCATATTCAAAGCACAAACCCGGACGACAAAAAATATATTCGTGACACTGCTCACCGCTTCGGGAGCCAGCGCAAACGAACACTATCTGAGTGTAATCACCAATGAGCTGAAACTGGAGGATTTATTTTAATCAGTACATCAGGCTCTTTTTGGCGTTATTTCGCCAGCCGGCCTGGTTTTCATAATCCACAAAGAATATCTTCAGGTCGGCCTGGTTTTCATAGTCCACAAAGATAATCCGTTTTTGGGCCTGGTTCGCATAACTGGTGAAATACCATTTGCCATCGTTCTGGCCGGCCTGGTTTTCGTATTTCACCCTGAACACCTTCAAATCAGCCTGATTCTCGTATCTGGCCACAAAAACCTTTACTTCCGCCTGACTGGCGTAATCAACAGAGAAGACTTTCTGGGCGTTCGCTTGGCTGGCAAAGGCGAGCAGGCTGGTAACAAGGAGATATTTCATTGTATTGGCGAGTGGAAGATAGTACGACAACAGCTTTATTGTCAATGAAGAGGTACCGGTGCCGGACATTGAAGTTAAGAAATATGATAACGTATGTGAATTACATCATCTTGACAACCTTGTCAAACAAATACATCTCAACCTTTCCAGGGCGGAGCCACCCGAACGCCTCTGCTCTCTACCCAGTGTATATGGTCCTCCGGAAGGTGTATCCGGTGTACGGCCTCATCTTCCCTTTTGCTGATGAAATAATGGCCTGCAAGTTGTTCACTTCCCAGGCAATCCAGAAACTTCTTCCGGATTTTTGACATGATCTCACTCAGTGAATTAGTCTTCGGATCTGCCAGACTCAGAACGGTATTACGGGCCTCATCGCCATTGGCTCCCCTGTACAGTTTCAGATACAGCGGCAACAACTCTCTGATCAATGTGTCTCCCGACAAATCGCGAAGGGCCACACCCGGCGTGCCACACTTCAGAAACCAGGCATAGACGGCCATTTGAACAGGCATCATTTCCACTTTTGCATCATAGACGGGCAGATAAATCTCTTTTTTGGAGAAATTCACTTCCATCAGCGACACTTCGTTCAAAAAATCAGCTGTGTTCAGATAGCTCAGTTTTTTGCCAACAGTGCTCCATATGTGCAATATCTGGTTGACAAAGTTGATTGGCAACGCTTTACCGCGAACAACTTTCTGACATTCCGGACAGATATCGCCCGTGCGCATCTTCAGCGTCACCTCCGAATCGTTCAGACATAAATCCATGAAACAGCCCCTCGGGTTGCGATGGGCAAAACGGGTGGCATCTGAGGTATTGCCGAATAACCTGGAGCGAAGGGCCCAGGCCGCAATTTCATACGCAACAGGATATATCGGATCTATCGCAAAACTGAAATAGCGTTCCCAGTTGCCGGTGTGAACAATTCCATCATTGCCGGCAACTAATTTTGAATTGTACCAGTAGTCCTCGACAGGGAGTCCGCTCACTACGAGCAACAGGTCTTCCGCAGGGATTTTCCGGCTGTCCCTGTACTCTCTGGCTGCACCCAGATAACGCTGGTGTTCGTCGCCCGTGTCTTGCCTGTCCTTTTTCAGGATACCATCACAAATACCGAACCGGACAGGACCCGGTACACTGCGAAGCAAATCAAGGGTTCTGGCTAAAACGGAGCTGTCACCATGCTCATCTGTTATCAAATAAATATTCGTAAGGGGCACAATAATTGTTTTCTCGGTTAATATTGTTTACCAAATACGCATAAACCCGGAGGCATCTTGCCATCCGGACTGCCTGTTTTTTGAAAAGTTAAGGTCAAAAGTATTATGACAACGTACAAAATTGTGTTTTTTGACAAGGTTGTCAAAAAAGAGAGCCGGATTTTTCCGTAGATTATCAGTACCAGGATAGATATTTACGATGAGATTACGTCTCCCCGTAAAGAGGGTTTACATGCTCCCAAAGCATGAGACCAGGCTGTCCGGGTGCTATTTAGGTAGCCAAGATAAAGCTGTAACACCGGGAAGCACAATAAAAAGGGGTAAAAACCGCCAAACAAAATAACAAGCGGTCATATTGGCAAACAAGCGGTCAAATCCGGAATCTGTACATCACACTCTCCCCGGATCAAACGCACTCACCCCCACACTCGTCGGCTTGCCATCGGCCAGTTCGGCTACCAGTTTGCCGGTGCCGGCGCCGAAGCTGAGTCCGAGCATGGCATGACCGCTGGCGATGATCAGGTTGGATGTTTTTTTTGCGTATCCGATATAGGGCAGGCCATCCACCGAAAGAGGGCGGAAGCCATACCATACTTTACTGCGGAGGTTTTCTTTCAGTTTGATCAGATCCGACATTTCACGGAAGGCGGGATCACCGGTGTATCCGGGCAGGTACTTCGGCACTGCCTCCAGTATGCCCTGCACGCGCGGGAGCAGGATGCGGTCGTTCACTTTGCCGATCTCCATGGTGCTTCCAATCCTGAGTTTTTTCTCCCAGGGGGTAATCGCCACTTTGGCCTCCAGCAGGATGCAAGGGTGCTTCAGTGGCTGATGGGCCACGTCAACAGTCATGGAGTAACCTTTCCCGGGCATGACGGGCAGGTATTCCCCTGCCATACGCGCCGCTTCACGCGACCACGAGCCGGCAGCCAGCACAACCAGGTCGCCCGTCCAGGCGCTACCGTCCGACAGGCGAAGGGTGTTTATCTTCCCCGATTTCTTCTCTATTCCGGTTACTTCGGTGTTCGTGCGTATCATTACGCCTTTTCTTTCCAGTACTGATTTGAGTTCGCGCATCAGGGAATTGGGATGCAGGTGAGCATCATCACGGTACCAGGCCCCGCCCCTGACGTCGGGCTTCAGTTCGGGCTCCAGTTCGTGTATCTCCTCTCTCGACAGAATTCGGATGTCGAGTCCCAGGTCGCGACCGGCCCTGACGGTTTCCAGTTCACCCTTCTCGTATTTTTCGGTACGGTAGTAGTTGATACAGCCGTTCTCGTGGTACTCAAAGGCAAATTCATCTGACCGGGCCCATTCGGCGGTCAGCTTTCTGGACAACAGCAGCAGGTCGGTCATGGGTCGGGCGCTGCGCTCCACGTTGCGCGTGTTGCACGCGCGCACGAACTTCAGTCCCCAGTCTATCAGCGGCCAGGAGAGTTCGGGGCGTACGTAGAACGGACTTTTCTGGTCGAACATCCAGAGAATGCCCTGGCTGACCACGCCCGGCTGAGCCAGCGGCACAAAATGAGAGGGCGACAGATAGCCCATATTTCCGAAAGAGCAATTGTCGGAGAGGTCTCCGCGCTCGAACACCGTGACACTCCAGCCGGCCTGATTCAGATAATACGCCGAACTCAGTCCGATGATACCTCCTCCGATAATGGCTGCTTTCATGATTTATCCGTTTGAGCTGATGATGGTTGCCTCCACACGCTGGTTTTTCTTTCTGCCTTCCGGGGTGGTATTGGGCATGATGGGTTTGGTCCAGCCATACCCCTTGTACTGTACCCTGCTGGACGGGATACCATGGGAAACAAGCCATTCTGCCACTGCTTTGGCCCTTTTGGTAGAG
>CAILQK010000006.1 GCA_903836265.1 uncultured Bacteroidota bacterium
AGGTAAGTACAAAACCAAAAATTAAGTGTTTTATATCAAATTTCTTGCACAGCCCCGCAACTTGTCCGACCTTTGAGACCCAAATGACAGACGCCATATTGTTACTCGAAGACGGTACGGTTTTCCGCGGCAAAGCTGCCGGAAAGACTGGTACCACCACCGGTGAAATTTGCTTCAATACAGGCATGACCGGTTACCAGGAGATTTTCACTGATCCCTCCTACTCTGGCCAGATTCTGGTCGCCACCAACGTTCACATTGGCAACTACGGCATCAAAGACGACGAAAACGAGAGCGACAGCATCAAAATCGCCGGGTTCGTGTGCCGCAACTTCAGTGTGCCGTACAGCAGACTAAATGCACACAGAAGTATCCAGGATTACTTCGAAACACAGAATCTGGTAGCTATCTCCGACGTGGACACTCGCGCAATTGTGCAGCACATACGCGAGCGCGGAGCCATGAACTGTATCATTTCTTCCGAAACGTCTGACGTGGAGGAGCTGAAAAGACGCCTCGCTGCCACGCCCGGTATGGCAGGCCTGGAGCTGTCCAGCCACGTAACAACCCGTGAGCCGTATTTTATCGGCAACCCGGAGGCCAGTTTCAGGGTAGCTGTGATGGATTACGGGGTAAAAAAGAATATTCTGCGCTGCTTCGACGAACGTAACTGTTATCTGAAGGTGTTCCCGGCCCGAACTGATTTTTCAGAGGTGGCTGCATGGAACCCGCACGGCTTCTTTCTGTCGAATGGCCCCGGTGATCCTTCAACCATGGGTTATGCAGTCGAAAATGTCAAAAAGATGCTCGAAACAGGTAAACCCCTCTTCGGTATCTGTCTCGGACAGCAACTGCTCGCTCAGGCAGTCGGTCTCCCGACCTACAAGCTGCACCATGGCCACCGCGGAATCAATCACCCGGTTAAAAACCTGAAAACAGGACTGGGCGAAATCACCAGTCAGAACCACGGATTCGGAGTGCTCGAACAGGCTGTTTACGACTCCCCTTCAATTGTGGAAGCCTCGCACATCAACCTGAACGACAATACTGTTGAAGGTATCCGCCTTAAAAACTACCCCGCATTCAGCGTTCAATACCACCCGGAAGCAAGTCCCGGCCCGCATGATGCACGCTATCTGTTCGATGAGTTTGTGGGAGGAATGAGCTGAGTTGTTCAAAACGGATTTTTGAACCCGGGACTGGATAAAAATTCTGTGTCCGTCAGCGTTTTCATGAATGCAACCAGATCAGCCTTGTCCTGGGCGTTCAGTCTCAGTCCACCAGGCTGCAGGTTATATTGCATCAGAAAATCAACAGTAGGCGAATTGCGCACACCTGTGTTGTAATGATCAATAACTTCTTCAAGTGTTGAAAAGCGACCATCATGCATATAAGGGGCCGAAACTGCCACATTGCGAAGGGTGGGTACCTTGAACATGGCTTTTTCTGCAGGATTATTGGTCACATTCATCCGGCCGGGGTCCGTCTGGTCAGCCTCTGCATCCAGGCCGTTGTTCATGTACTCGTTGTTGGTAAAATTGAAAGTGGAATGGCAGTGAAAACATTCGGCCCCTTTTTTGACCCCTGAAGGATCAAATTCGGTAAAGAACAGTTGCCGACCCCGCTCTTCGCTGTCAGTAAGTGCAACTTCTCCTCTTTTCCACTGATCGAACTTCGAGTTGTTCGACACCAGCGCAAACTCGAATTGCTCGATGGCGAGTCCGATTTTTTCTGCTGTAATGGTATCCGAACCGAATGCTCTGACAAACTGATCACGATATATCTTTTTGCCCTGCAGTTTGCTGATTGCGTTTTCGAGACTTTCATTCATTTCCAGCGGGTCCTGTATGGGCTTCAGTGCCTGGTTCCTCGCATGTGGAGAACGGCCGTCCCAAAAAAGGCCATCCTTGTGCCACGCCAGATTGACCAGCGCCATTGAATGGCGCTTTCCGGGCAACTTTTCCACACCGATTGAGTATTTCAAACTGTCCGAAAAGGCATGTTGCTGTCTGTGGCAGTCGGCGCACGACAAACTTCCGTCTTTAGACAGCGCTTTCTCATAAAACAGCATCCTGCCGAGTTGTACACCCACACTGGTTGGCGTGTTGTCGGCCGGGATTCCCGGATCCGGGAATCCCCTCAGGTTCAGAACGTAAGGTGTCGGGTCGTACACCGGGGGTACTTCCGGCTGCTCTTTCTCGCAGGCGTACATGAAAACAACAAATACCGGAATGAAAACAGTGATGAAATTTTTCATGGCAGATTTATTGTCTGAACGTTGGATTTGAAATAAACTGCTGATCGGTCAGCGATCGCAGAAAAGCCAGCAAATCATCCATTTCGCGACTTGTGAGGCCGAGTTCTCGCACATAGCGGCTTTTGTTCTGATGGTTTTTTCCACCTGAATTGTAATGACTGACTACGGCCTCCAGCGTTGAAAAAGACCCATCATGCATGTAAGGGGCAGTCAGCGCTATATTCCTGAGGGTTGGAACCTTGAATCGGGCTACATCCAGCGAATCGCCAGTCAGTCTGTATCGTCCCGGATCAGGGTAAACTTCGTACAGACCGTTGTTTTCGAATGTATAATTGGTGAAATTGAATCCCTGATGACAGTCTGAACAATGGGTTTTATCCGAAAAAAACAGTTCCATCCCTCTTTTTTCAGCTGGTGCAAGTACACTTCCATTACCCTGAAAATAGTACTGATCGAAACGGCTGTTTCCGGAAATCAGCGCCCGCTCAAAGCAGGCAATACTGCGCGTTACGATATAGTAGTCCGGCTCCCGTCCGTAAGCCTCCCGACTCATCCGGACGTATGAAGTATCGGTACGGAGCCTTTCAGCTATCAGTAACAGGTTGAAATCGAATTCGTTATGTTCCTGAATGGGTACCAGGATCTGCATTTCCAGCGTGGGCACTCCCCCTTCCCGGGTGAAGTAGGGCTGATAGGCCACATTGGTCAGTGTCGGTGCGTTTCGCGTACCTGCGCGCCCGCGCGAACCGGTAGAATAGGCTACCGAATCGGAGAAAGCGCGCTGCGGATCATGACATGATGCACAGGAAACCGAGCTGTCGCGCGACATCACAGTATCGAAAAACAGGCGTTTTCCAAGAGCAAAACGGGCGGTTGTGAACTCATTGTCAGACGG
>CAILQK010000007.1 GCA_903836265.1 uncultured Bacteroidota bacterium
ATCGAACGCCGCGGCAATATCAAACTGTACAATCCCAATACCGGACTGGTCACTATCGCACACAAACTGCCGGTTTACTCGGAACAGGAAGACGGTCTGCTCGGCATGGCGCTCGACCCCGGATATGAACAGAATCACTGGATTTACCTGTACTACTCCCCCATCGGCGATGAGTCGGTGAATAATTTGTCGCGGTTCGTCTTTCAGGGCGACACACTCGACCGCGCATCTGAAAAGCTGATCCTCCAGGTGGCCGTACAGCGCGAGGAATGCTGCCACGCCGGCGGATGTGTGGAATTCGACGCCGAGGGCAATCTGTACCTGAGCACGGGCGACAATACCAATCCGTTTGCCTCCGACGGGTACTCCCCCAGCGACGAGCGCTCCGGCAGAAGTGCCTGGGATGCCCAGAAGTCCTCCTCCAACACCAACGACCTGCGCGGCAAGATTCTGCGCATCAAACCCCTCCCCGATGGCAGTTATATCTGTCCGCAGGGAAATCTTTTCGCCCGGCAGGAGGTACGCGTCACCGATGGCACTGTAGCCGCCAACCGCCACCTGAACGATCGCCCCGAAATATATGTCATGGGCTGCCGGAACCCGTTCCGTATCTCTTTCGACGACCGGCGCAAGTATCTGTTCTGGGGTGAAGTGGGCCCCGATGCCGGCGAACCCGACACGGCCCGCGGACCTCAGGGTCACGACGAAGTGAACCGCGCACGCGCTGCCGGATTCTTCGGATGGCCCTATTTCGTCGGAAATAACAAGCCATATCGCGACCACAACTTCAGCACCGGTCACAACGGACCGCTTCATAACCCCGAGAGCCCGGTAAACGACTCGCCCAATAACACCGGAAGCAGAAATCTGCCCCCGGCCCAGCCGGCGTTTATATGGTACCCGTACGGCAACTCCACCGAGTTCCCGCTGGTTGGCAACGGCGGCAGAAATGCCATGGCCGGACCCGTGTATTACTGCGACCAGTACCCGAAAGAAACCCGGCTGCCCGATTACTACGATGGCAAACTCATCACCTACGACTGGATGAGGGGCTGGATGATGGCCGTCACGATTGACTCCTCCGGCAACTTCAGCCGGATGGAACCCTTCGCGCACCTGCTGAAGTTTTCCAGACCCATGGACATGATCGTGGATAAAAACGGAACTATCTGGCTACTGGAATACGGAACACAGTGGTTCGCTACCAATCCGGACGCACGACTCACACGCATAGACTACGTACGCGGGAACAGACCTCCCGTGCCGGAAATCACCGTGGAGAAAAATGCCGGCGCCGCTCCCTTTGCCGCCTGCTTCTCCCTGGCAGGAACCAGAGACTACGACGGCGAACGACTGCGATATGAACTCGACTACGGCGACGGCTCGCCCGTGCAGGTCATACAGGGGCGCGTACCTACTGCGCGCGGAGGCTTTGATATTCAAAATGCCGTTTTTTCACAAAAAATCAGTCTGAAACGGCAAAAAGAAGAAAAAGCACTGAGCCACGTATGGCATACTTTTGAAAAACCCGGCACTTATGAGGTAACGCTGAAGGTGTCCGACAACTTCGGTGCCACCCGAACGGCCAAAATAAAGGTGCTCGCCGGCAACGAGCCCCCGCAGGTGAAATGGGACCTGAACGGAAAAAACCGGAGTTTCTACCAGCCCGGGGATATGCTCTCCTACCACATCAGGGTGAATGACCAGGAAGACGGCTCGTCCGAATCGGGGGGTATCCCGGAAAAGGCCATCGCCGCCACGATTGACTATCTCGAAACCGGCTTCGACATCACCAGTATCGCGCAGGGCCACCAGGCCGCACAGAAACAGGCAGAATACGCCCGCGGAAAAATGCTGATGGAGCGCTCCGACTGCAAGGCTTGCCACGCTATTGACCGCCAGATTAACGGCCCCTCCTATCAGGCAGTCGCCGAACGCTACAGAAACGATGAGTTCGCCGTGCGAAATCTGTCGCAAAAGGTCATCAAGGGCGGTGCCGGCAACTGGGGCGAAACGGTGATGAGCGCGCACCCGCAACTCTCGGAAGAAGACGCCGGGGAGATTGTACGCTGGATCCTGTCGCTCGGCGCTCCGGCCAAGCCCGTGCAGGGAATTGCCCTGTCTGGCAACTACCCGCTCACCCTGCCACCACCCAAAGACGCCAAAAGCACGCCCAAACCAGGCACTTTTATCTTGAAAGCGAGTTATACCGACCGGGGAAGCAGCACTCAGGACGCGCAGGAAGGCAGCGAAACGCTGGCCCTGCGACCCACCTTCCTGCAGGCTGAACAGGCCGACAGCATGTCAAAGGGCATTCGCACCTACCGGCCGTTCAACGGCGACACGGTGGTGCTTAACGATACGAAAAACAACGAGTTCTTCGTCTTTAAACACGTGGATCTCACCGCTGTACACACCATCGCCATGGGCGTGGGCATGAGCGACCGCCTGTATCAGTACGCCGGAGGCCGCGTGGAAGTGAGGCTGGACTCGCCCAAAGGCACGCTCGTGGGGAAGGCTGCCCTGCCCTCCGACACCGGTAACGACCGGATGAAGTTCGCGGAAATAGCCCTGCCGGTAACCGACCCGGGCGACGGCGCTTTCCACGACCTGTTCTTTGTACTGAAAAATGAAAACAGCCCGTCGAAAGGCACCGGAGCCATTGACTGGGTCCGGTTCGATCTGCGGAGGTAACTGCAGCGTTGCGCATTTTATATGAATGAACCAAAACCCACTGCTGGCTCTATGAAATATTTCTTGTCATTGTTAATCATGGCATGGACTTTTGTGGCTTGCAAGCATGATGCCATAGAAGTCATTCCCGGAACCCCGATTAAACTTGTACCTAATGAATACACGCCTGGACTTCGTGAATTTGGATGGGCCAGTGCTATAAAATTAGACTCTATTGACTGGCAAGCCTCCGCGAAAGGAGGATACTTTACTTCGAGTCTAACAGGAAAAAAATATGTTTTTTGTGATTTCACAACTCATAGTGCTGGGTCAAATTTCTTGCGAGAAGATATTTTTATCCAATTGATTCCTCTTGGATGTGGCACATATCGTATTAACAGCGAAACCAACGAAAGTCTGCATGACGAAAATACATTATATGCCAGTTGTGGATTATTATTAGGCGAAGGCGATGAACATGTAATGAGTTGGAATATGAATCCGGACTTTTTTGAAGAAGATTATCTTAAGATTACTATGATTGATACCATTTCAGACATACTTGAAGGAGAGTTTTCAATGCATTTTGTTGCAGACTCTGTTTTTAAAGCTAACTCATGGATTTACGCTGAATATCCGTGTTTCAAGAAGGGGGAATTCAAGTGTCAAATAGCTCCTTGGTAGTAAACCCCCTCAAGACATTATTATCGGGGTGTGTTCAGATTTTTGTGTCAGGGTTGTATTTTTGATCTGAATTTGGGTTGTCACATGGCCAG
>CAILQK010000008.1 GCA_903836265.1 uncultured Bacteroidota bacterium
AGTGACATGATGTTCATCAAACAAACTGTCATTAACTGCCAGAAATACCCCAATACGGCTCACGAATACGCCATAGAAGATCTGGTGACTCACCTGATGCCCATACTCGGAATCGAACAGCGCCCCATGAACCGTGTCGAATTTCTCAAGACGCTGCTCAGGGATTATATCGTACTCACCCGATAGTGCTTTCCGTGTATATCTGCGCCTGTGCAGGTAACAGCTGATGAACAAAAGTACCCCGACCGACGTTTTTTGAGGTATCTTTCACTCATACCACAAAATATGTCCCATCTAAAAGAAGGCGATGCCGCCCCCGATTTCACTGCAACCATCGAAACCGGATCAACCGTTAACCTGAGCGACTACAAGGGTAAAAAACTGGTTCTGTACTTCTATCCCAAAGACGACACCCCGGGCTGTACCGCCCAGGCCTGCAGCCTCCGCGATGGATATACCTCGTTCATCGGAAAAGGCTACGAAATCCTCGGAGTGAGCCCCGACTCTGCAAAAAAACATATCAAATTCAGAGAAAAGTACAGTCTGCCCTTCTCGCTGATTGCAGACGAAGATCACGCAGTATCCGAAGCCTATGGTGTATGGGGCGAAAAAAAATTCATGGGCCGCGCGTACATGGGTGTTACACGCACCACGTTCGTCATTGATGAAAACGGACGTATTGAACGTATCATCAAAGACGTGAAAACCGATCAGCACACCGAACAGCTCCTGGGATAATCAGTACGCACTCCAGCCACCGTCAACCACGAACACCCCGGCATTGACAAAACTGGAATCGTCACTGGCCAGAAACAGTGCAGCGCGCGCAATTTCAGAAGGAGACCCGGTTCGGGGATTCAATACCATACCCGACATGACCCTGTCATTCACCAGAGGCGTTATTCTGGTGAAGTCAATTGTCTCGGCAATACTGGTGTCAACAGCACCCGGAGCAATACCGTTACACCGGATACCAGCTTTGGCGTACATGTAACCCGTATTCCGCGTCAATCCTGTCGGTGCGTGTTTGCTGGCGGTATATGCCGCGCCTGCCCGCCCAGCCTGAAGCCCGCCAACAGAAATAATATTCACGATAATACCGCTGACCCTGGCAGGAAAAATGTTGGTTCCCAACATGTTAATGAGGCTTTAAGCCACTTTACTATCTCAACTCCAAACTGTAACTTTGCACCAATTGCCAGCCCTTAACTTCAATATCAGCCCTTCAACTATGATAACACGTGAAGTTGGCGACACCACAGCCGCACGCGATTTCCTCAGGGTTCCATTCGGTATCTATGCCAGCGACAAAAACTGGATTTGTCCGCTGGAAAAAGATATTGCCGAAGTTTTTAACCCCAAACTGAATCCAACATTCAGTCACGGTGAATGTACCAGATGGGTACTCTACGATACTGACAACCGGCCCATAGGTCGTATTGCCGCTTTCATCAATCGAAATACAGCCCATTCAAATCCTCAGCCAACCGGCGGTATCGGCTTCTTTGAGTGTATCGAAAACAGGGATGCTGCATTCCTGCTGTTCGATACAGCCCGTACCTGGCTGCAGGAACGTGGAATGGAGGCCATGGATGGCCCGGTGAATTTTGGTGAAAGAGATGCCTGGTGGGGACTGCTCGTGGAGGGATTCAGACCTGTACCCTATAAAATGAACTATAATCCGCCCTATTACAGGGATTTCTTCGAATCTTACGGATTCAAAGATTACTTCAGGCAGTACTGCTTTACCATGCACCTGAAAGATGAAGTCAGCCCCGTCTTTCACCGTCAGCACGACATGATCGCTCACGATCCGGCTTACCGGGCCGAACATGTCAGGAAAAACAGACTGGACAAATACGCCGACGACTTCTGTACAATTTTCAACAAAGCCTGGGAAGGACACAACGAGGGCCGCTCTCTGGAAACAGAGGCAGTCAGGAGGATGTTCCGTACCATGAAACCGCTCATAGATGAAGAACTGATCTGGTTCGCCTATCACAACAACCAGCCCGTAGCATTCTGGGTGAGCCTCCCCGACCTGAACGAAGCAATCAAAGATTTCAAAGGCAGGTTCGGATGGTGGGAAAAACTGCGCGTGATGGCGAAATTGAAACTGGGAACTTTCAGACGATTCAACGGCTTCGTATTCGGCGTTGTACCCGAACACCAGGGTACCGGAGTGGTAGGTTACCTCATCGTGGAGGGTTCGAAAGTGATGAAGGCCAGCAACCGGTATGATGAATACGAAATGCAGTGGCAGGGTGACTTCAATCCGCGAATGGTGCGCATCGGACGCGCACTCGGCAACAAACACAGCCGTATGCTGATAACATATCGGATGCTGTTCGATCCGAACAAGCCCTTCGAAAGGCACCCGGTACTTAAATCCAGAGACCAGCAGCCTGCATGATCTCAAAACGAAGGTTGCAGATTCATCTGTCAGGAAAATCCGCAACCTTCAGCTGTTTTTATCTGCCTCCCTCTCCGGCAGGCTTGCAATCTTCCACCTTCTTTACCCCTGCACGTTTTTTGGTCATCTGCCCCTGAGATGCTTTCAGGGGAGCAGGACGGTCGTAATGACAGCAGGAATGCAAATTGTTGTAAACCTCATCTGAAGCTCTGTAGTTGTCGCTGTCGTAGCCAACAGCAGCAATCTTCTTCAGAAGCGCTTCTTCACTTGTTTTGGCCGGATCAAAAGTGAGCACAGCCATTTTGGTGTCCCTGTTCCAGTCGGCCTGCGATACACCCTTCTCCCAGGCAGCTTTTTCAATGGTCTTCTCACACATACCGCAGTTGCCATACACTTTTACCGTGCTGGTCTTTGCCCCGGCAATCTGCGCGTCAAGTTTTGTTCCGGCCAGTAACATGACCAGCAGAAAAAACCCGCCTGCTGAATTTTTCACATTGTTCATTTTCAGTTTATTGTGGCCCCGGCCCGTATGTTTTGTCAGCAACAACAGAAACCGGAACCTGATCAGAAAATAATTTTACCATCCGGGAATGAAATTCAAACCCCATACCCATTGCCTCCTTCCTTCAGGAGCCGAAAGCGGCAATGCAAAATACGGCTCCAGCACCAGGTATCCGAACAGATTTACCCTGACAGAGGCTCCTGTGGACAATATGGGCCGGTGTACAAAATGATCCTGACCATCAAACGGCGATGGGTCCTCCTCCTGGAATGAAGTCCTGTCGTAAAACGCCAGTCCGGCATCAAAAAACAGATTGAGATCGGTAATAAGGAACCCGGATTTGATAATCGATAGGCGACGCGGGCCCGTAAACGGTATGCGCAATTCTGCATTCCCCACTACCACCTTGCTACCGGCCATGCGGGTAATCAGTCCGGTAGTATCACCGTCAAATACCTGGCGGGTATATCCCCTCACGAAATACGGACTTCCCGCAAAAAGCGGGTAAATTTCGTCTGAATTGCCGCCAAACCGCCCGTAACCCATACCCCTGAAGGCCAGTGTAACTGGTTTCATATAAAAGTATCTGCGCCCGTCCAGCAGCAGTGTGGTGAAATTGTAACCTCCGAAATACTGCTCTGCACCTATCCTGTACCGATAACCCTGCAACGGAGCTGTCATACCGAAATAGGAGTTGTCGCCTACATAGGCAATATTGATATTGCTGAGCTGCAACGCTCCCCCGCCCTGCAGTTTTTCCCGTTCATCATACCTGCCAAGATATTGCCCGGCATTGTTGAAGACGTAATTATAGGTGTAGCGATCGTAACGCTGCTTGTAGAACTCCATGGCAGAACCCACCTCAAAGCGTCTGGTCACCGAAAGCGGATACGCCGCAAAAACACCCACCCGTTGCTGGAACGTACGTTCGAGTATCTGCTCATCCTGCCAGCCAAGGAAGGGAGTGCCGTCCCTGAAGTATTTTGTCTCGACAACACCCAGGTAATAATTCGGATCGCGCCGGTAATACCCCCCGGAAAGAAATGGTATATGCGACAGATTGGCCCCCCAGGTAATCCGGTTTTTATTGTTGATGTACGAAACCTGTCCTGCTGCATCTATTACCTGCCCGTTCAATGCCAGTCCGCTATAAAGCTGGTGATTCCCCAGAATATCATTGAACAGCATGTCCATTCCGCCAGCAAGTCCTGTTTGTGTACCAAAACTGCTGTTTCCGGTATATACTCCCATGCCAGTACTTCCACCCAGATAAGCCAGCTCAAATTTGGGCCTGAATGGCTGCTTTCGGGCAATCAGTGTATCGGCTGTGTTTTTCTCGTTCACGTCCGAAAGCCGGAGTCCTGTATTCACCAGATCACGCCTGCGCGGGTCAAAGGGTGGCAGACTGGCCGGAACCATATCCACTGACGCCGGATCTGTTTCTACAGGCGTGAAATCGCCGGCCTTTGCCTGATAGATAATATAGGTGTGGTTGGAATAGTGTGTGTATAGAATCTTGTCCTTGTCTTCCGAAATAGTAAGAGCAGGTGAATAGGGCGTAATTCCGGTGATACCCGTGGTGATATTGGTGAGTTGCCACACTTTTTTGTCCCTGATATCGTACCGGTAAAGATTGCGGAAGCCATCGCGGTTGCTCAGAAAATACAGATTCCCGTCTTTGTCAAACTGAGGATTCATGTTGTCGGCACCCGGAAATACATCTATGTTGTCCACCGAGCCGCTCACAACATCCATCACGGCAAGATTCATTTGCCAGGCTCCGTTGTTGCGGCCCCGCTCAAGCGCCAGTTCATCGGTACTGAACGCAATCATGCTTCCGTCTGAACTCCATGCAGGCAATATCTCTGCATACCGGTTGTTAGTCAGTCTTTTTACTTTCTTTGTCCTGAAATCATACTGCCACAGGTCTGTCTGTCCATTTTTCTGGCCTGTCACCACGATACTTTTTCCATCGGGACTCCAGGCCGGATTATTGAAAGCAGTAAGGCCGGGAAACCTGATCTTCTCTGTTTTTCCCTTCCTGTCAATACTTTTTATGATCAGAATGCTGTTACCCTTCTCATAAACGTCGAAGGCATAGCGCTTGCTGTCGGGACTCCAGGTACCCGCACTTTCAATAGAGTTGAACTGGTCAATGTGGCTGTCGCCGAGCGTGCTGGAAACCTTTCTGATTATTTTTCCGGTTTTGGCATCAGCCAGAAACAGATCTGTCGTGAACAGATTTTTCTCCGACAGAAAAATTACGAATTTTCCGTTGGGACTCAGTACCGGACAAACATTCATGGTTCCGGCGTTGCTGTCATCCAGGAGTTTCCTTCCGGGAAGATTTTCCTTCTTTTTGGTTACCCACCTGCCATAGTGGTTCTTCAGGGTTTCCTGCCACGCGGATGACAGTGAATCCACCGAGGTTCCAAGGGTCATGGGTACCGAAACAAACAGGCCATACCTGGCTGTGTTCATGAAAAGGGGTTTGATGGCCTCGTCGCCGTAAACACCTGTTACGTAGGCCCAGAACGACTGTCCCCACCTGTACGGAAAGTATTTCTGGTTGTTGAGGTCCTTTATCTCCGGAATATCTCCGCTCTGAACGGCATCGCGCATCCACAACGCTGTATGGGCATCAATTCTGCCGATACTCAGGTATTCCGCCAGCCCCTCGATCATCCACAATGGCAGGTTGCCAAGATTCTGCATGCTGGTGGAGTCGCCGTTGAGCACCATATTGTACTGGAAAGCATGCACCAGTTCGTGACCGAGTACATGGTGTGTCTGCTGGTTGGTGACAGCCACAGGGAAAACCACCCGGTTGCGGAGGCCCTCTGTGACACCACCTGTACCCACACTGATATCGCCCTGTACCACGTTGGATTGCTGAAAACCGGCGTGATCGTCGTAAATAATCAGGGGATTTCGCGCGGGAAGGGTATCCCTGAGTACCGACTGGTGCATCTGGTACCATACCTCGGCTGCTGCAGAAAGCTCCCGAAGTTTATCGGGATTGCCGAGGTGTTCGTATATTTCGAAATGAGGCGTCTGTGTTACACTGAACTCCTCCCTGTTATACCTTGGCTTGTTTCTCCCGAAATACTGCGCCTGCAGGCTTCCGGAGCAAAGCAACAACAGCAGGGAATAAAAAATCACCGGTCTCATAGTGTCAGCATTTAAACAAGTTACACAATCTAAACACTTCAGACGTAAAAAAGGTATCCGAAGGTTGTCATAAACGTGTTAAAAACTTGCAAATCAGCCGATTTTTACCTGACCAGTCGGCCAGCCAGCCATTTTCCGCCTTTTTTTCTGGCTTTCACCACATAAATCCCTGATGGGAGATCACCTGTGTACAGCGGGCTGTTTCCTGCCAGAACAGTATCTCTGACCAGTGCGCCCGCCGGGTTGTATATTCTGAAGCGGACTGTTTCCATATCCTCCACTCCGCTGACGCGTACCCACGCACCGGCGGGATTGGGAAATATTTCAAGTTTGGAGGGAGTATTGTCAGCCGTTGAACTGACGGCTCCTGCAAACAGCCACTGATAGACATCGGGAAATTCTCTGGCCCAGAACCACTCCGAGTGGGCGCCGTCGGCATAAGTCTGAAACTGTATTTCCTGGGTAGCAAAACCGGCAGCAAGCATGGCATTTGATACTTCTGCCATGTCGTTCACCACGTAATTGCTCTGGTTGCCGTCCTGTTCCTCATCGGCGCCAGCCAGGAAATAAACGCGGGCCGGACCCTCTTTGGGATGTGAAGACACATGCTGCTCAGGCTGATTTCCCCCGAACCAGAAAGCCGGACTGAATATTCCAGCCTTCGAAAATATATCCTGCCGTTCGGAAAGCGCATACATGGATATCAGACCGCCCATACTGCTTCCCGCAATACCGGTCGTCTCGCGGCCGGGCAGTGTACGGTAGTGGGCATCTATGTATGGCTTCAGGGTATTTACAATGAAATCAACATATTCATCACCCTGTCCGCCGGCGTTGTACTGGCTGTTCACCCACGGGGAATATTCATCCAGCCGGTATTGACCGCCGTTGTCTATACCCACTACAATACAGCCGTAGTCGCCCTGCGAGTGAAGTTCGTTCAGCGACTCATCCACCTGCCACTCACCGGAAAAAGAGGTGGCCGCGTCAAACAGATTTTGTCCGTCGTGCATATACAGCACCGGATATTTTTTGGCGGTAGTGTTGTAATCGGGAGGCAGATAGAGCCATATCCGGCGATTACGGCCCAGCTCGGGCATGAAAAATGCGTTGTCGAGTACCGATACATTGGGAGCTGCCGTTCCGTTACCGGAGCCGCCGCCACCCAGATCTTCCCAGCTGAGTACAGACAGTTCTGTCGTTGCCGGCGTACCGTTGTAGGTGAGTGTCCGGTCGGGCAGAAATCCTCCGCCGGCATTGCCCTCTACTGTCGCCCAGCTGCCGCGGGTGAATTTGAATTTGATTTGTCCGACCGGCGGATTGATAGATATCTGGTATTGCCCTCCACCAAGCGATGTGAGTTTAAAAGCAGTACTACCCGGATTCCAGTTGTTGAAAGTACCCGCTACATATATATCTGCACCTGCAGGCGTATTGGCTGGCACAGACGATATTTTCAGGAGCAACTGCGCCTGCAGCGACCATGCGAAAACAAGCAGCAGGGATGTCAAAAGGGTTCTTCTGTTTTTCATTGTGTTTGATGCAAAGGCTTATTTTACAATTATTTGTACCGGATATGTCCTGATTGTCCGGGTATGCTGCGCATGACAATTACCAGTCACCGCCAGCACCGCCGCCACCGAAGCTCCCGCCTCCGAAGGAACCGCCATCGAAGCCGCCGCCGCCTGATCCGCCGCCGCCGAAGCCACCGCCAAAACCGCCGGTACCAATCCACCAGTCGGAGTGCCGGGGGCGCATGCTGCGCGAGCCGCGGTGGTCTATCATAGTGCGGCCTCTGGTTTGATAGAAGATGAAACCGATGATGAAAAGAATGGCCAGCGCGATAATGAGCGCTGTCATCACTTTGTCCACCTGTTTATTTTCGGGTTCACGGACAAACTCACCTGAAAGTGCCTGAATGATATCATTTATACCGGCATCAATACCTTCATAATACCTGTTTTCCCTGAAAAAGGGTGCCATGGTATTTCGGATAATCCGTCCGGCTGTAATATCCGGCAGTGCGCCTTCCGTTCCGTACCCGGTGGCTATGAAAATTCCCCTTTCCGGGGCTTCTGTTTTGACGAGCATGACTACCCCGTTATCCTTGTCGGCCCGGCCAATGCCCCACCGGTTGCCGAGTTCGAAGGCATAGGAGGCCTTGTCGTAGTCACCGATATCGGGTCGTATCATGACCACAATCTGGGTAGAGGTAGAATCATGGTAGGCGCGGAGTTTTTGTTCCAGCTGTGCTTTTTGAGCGGGATCGAGCCAGGCCGCATAGTCGTGTACGTAAACAGCGGGTTCCGGTTTGGGCGGGAACACGCCGTCCTGTGCCCGCAGAACGGAAACAGAGACTGCCACAGAAAGCAGAAGCAGCAGAAAAAGTTGCTTACCCATAAATGATTTCATCCGGCAATTCATTGATATCGGTTTTTTCATCGTTGGGGAAAAACTGACGAAGGCGGTCACCTACCAGCAGAATTGCCTTGCTGACACCTTCGGCCGCTTCATCGCGCTGGAGGTATTCGCGGAGCAACTTTTTTTCTTCTTCCCAGAACTGGTTTCCAACTTTTTCATGAATACCGGCATCACCCCACAGGGCAAACTGCCGGCTCTTTTCTGCCAGATAAATCAGTACAGCATTCCGGTACTGCGTATTGTACATACCGAACAACTGGAACAGCTCCTGCGCCCGTTCTGCCGGGTGATCCCGCTGACAATAGTCTTCTACATACAGGCGGATTTCGCCGCTTGTACCGCGTTCTGCGGCCCGTATTGCATCGGCAATACGGGCCTCTTCATCCTGATTGAACAGCATTTTTTCAGAATTTCACTTCGGGAGCGCGTTCAGCGCCGGCCTGAGCCTGGAAATAGCCTTTGGGAGAGAATCCAAACATACCGACCAGCAGGTTGGTCGGGAAACGGCGTATGTAGGAGTTGTACTCCTGTACTGCCGTGTTGAAGTTTTTTCGTTCAACCGATATACGGTTTTCTGTTCCTTCCAGCTGCTTTTGCAGATCCATGAAATTCTGGTTGGCCTTCAGGTCCGGATAGTTTTCCGATACCACCAGCAGTCTGCCCAGTGCGCCCGACAGCCCCTGCTGGGCCTGTTCGAAGCGCTGGATATTTTCCGGAGTCAACTGGTTGGGATCCACCTTCACCTGCGTTGCAGATGCGCGTGCCTGAATAACAGCCTCAAGCGTTGATTTCTCAAAGTCGGCATACCCTTTGACGGTATTGACCAGATTCGGAATAAGGTCAGCGCGACGCTGATACTGGTTTTCCACCTGCGACCAGGCGGATTTCACGCCCTCATCTTTGCTGACAGCATTGTTGTAGGATCCGCACATGCTGAAAACCAGCATGGCACCAAGTGCGATGAAAACAATGGGGAGATACTTGCGAAAATCAATCATGACTTATGGTTATTTTGATTTGACAGCACGAATGTACAGTATATCCGTTGAATATAGTGGTACATTCATCGGCGAACGTACGCAAATCAACGACCACGGAGGCTCAGCGCGGCAAGTATGCCTGCTGCCACCGAGGCATTCAGCGACTCTGCACGGCCATCGGGATGCCTGGGGATAGTCAGGCGGCGGGTGAGCATATTTTCTGTTTTTGCAGAAATTCCCCTTCCCTCGTTGCCGATAACCAGCAATCCGAAAGCTGGCAGATCGGCCTCAAGTACATTTTCTCCGTTGAACACCGCTCCCGCTACTGGTATGGCTCCGGCCGAGGCGAGCAACTCGTCCAGTAGCAGCTCCCACGACCTGACCCGAAACACAGCTCCCATACTTGACTGTATGACTTTACTGTTGTAGATATCCACACTCCCGGGGGAACAGTAAACGGCCGGAAACCCGAACCAGTCGGCAATACGCAAAATAGCCCCCATGTTCCCCGGATCCTGAATGTCATCCAGATAAAAACAAAGGCGATGACGGGGCAGCGTGAAATCGGGCGACTCACCGGGTATTTCAGCTACTGCCAGCACTGCGTTGGGAGTAGTGAGTGAAGAAATTTTTTTCAGCTCCGGTTCACTCACTTCCTGAAACTTCCCGCCCCCAAGCTGCCTCAGTTCGGGGTTGCGCTCTGCCCACACGGCAGTACCCCAGATACCGGCAACGGCTATCCGATCCTGCAACAGCAATTCGGAAACCATTTTCTCGCCTTCCACCACGAACAGACTGTTGACCTGCCGGTATTTCTTTACCTCCAGCGAACTGATTAACCTGATCTGATTCTGAGTGAGCATGCGGAATGTTGTTTCAGGGTGCGAAAATACCATTTGCCGGGAATTTTCTGTTCATATAGTGCGTTAAGAGGAGTGGCCTCACTGCCATTCGCTATCTTTGCAGGAGTTCCGGCATCCATCCCGATAAAAATTGCGCCTTGATTCCGTCTGCCTGTCATACAAGACCTTTACTGGGTACCATTCTGCTGGGTACTGTTATGGTACTTTCGTCTTGCAGCCCCTCCAGATATATCGGAGCTGACTGGAAGGGCAAATTTCTCGCGTCCAACAAGGTCGCAATCAAATCGGATACACCCCAACGCTCACTCCAACATCCACCCAAA
>CAILQK010000009.1 GCA_903836265.1 uncultured Bacteroidota bacterium
AGGAGCCCCGAAAAAGCCGGCGAACAGCCTTTTACGGTCTGGGTCATTACCGCCGGCGAAATTTTGCAAAACGGATTCGTGACGCTTGGTGATGTTCTGCGCGCAGCTCCGGGCATTCGTGTGTCGCAGCCCGGCAATGCGCTGGAAGGCGAAACATTCATGGTACGCGGACTCTCCGGCAATCAGTATATGAAAATACTGATCAATGACGTGCCCGTCAAGGCCGCCATCGCGCCGGGTATGTCTGTCGGAGCACAACTGCCCATCAGGCAGGCCGAAAGAATTGAAGTCGTGTACGGGCCATCGGGTTCCACCTACGGCGATGAAGCATGCGCAGGGGTAATCAATATTATCCTGAAAGAAACCGAACGACCGGTCTATACCCAGGCCGACTTGTCTTTTGGCCTGTTTAACTATAACAGCCTCGATCTCATGTTCGGCGGCAAACTCGGCCGCGACCGAAATATTTTCAGGTACAGTATTTATGGCAGCAGCACCATACGCGACAACGCAGACTATTACCAGGATCCGGAACTGTTCAACACAAACAGGTATCTGCCCTTCGGTCTCGACTCAAATGTTTATGTCCAGAATAACAACTACAGAGGCGTTTCTTCTGCCAAAGACAGTATTGCCCGAACCAGTACCCTCTCGCATGAGAGCCGCATGTTCGGGGTGAATATGACCTGGCGGGGTCTGCACTTTACCTACCACAGACTGGCCAGACTGGACAGAAGTGTGCTTGGACTCAACCCGCTCGCAGTTTCCTACGCCAATCCGTCAAACAGAATTGCCGAGAGGCTGGAGACGTTCTCTCTCGGATTTCAAAGAAGTCACTCCCGCTGGACGACCTACAACACTTTCGCCCTGGAAAGTTACCAGATCAGGAATTCCTCCACAACCAATTATGTATTCGATCGCCTGAGCGCAGCCAATTTTGTCGCCCGCCGTCAACCCGGTATGTCGCCACAGGAAGAGGCCGAACTCCTGAAAAGAATTTACAACTGGTATGCCTCCGATGAAAGATATACAGTAGCCAATGGAGCCGACCTTCGTATAGAATCTCGCATTCAGGCTTCTGTCGGAACCAAAGCAAAACTGCACGCCGGCGGACAAATTCACGGAGGTGTCGGTATCCCGGCAGGCGCATATTACCAGATACCAGTCTCGGTTTCGCTGGACGGAGTTCTGAACCCGAATCTCCCGCTGGCCATTACTCCTGAAACTGAAATCTTGCTCGATGGCAATTTTTTCGCCCACCTTGATTACCATGGCCCCAGGCTGCACCTTGTCGGCGGCGGATCGCTCAATCTGGCCTCAGGACAAAAGATACGACTTGATCCCAGAATCGGGGTCTCCTATGTGATTGACAGCTCCTGGATTGTAAGAGCCAATGCCTCAACAGGCTTCAGACATGGATCTCTGTATGGCAATTTCAACTCTTTCATCATTGATCCTGCCGGAAATCCGCCTTTCAAACTGACCGCCAGCGCAGGTGCGGCCACCACTGAGTCGTTCTCTGGATCTGAACTGGGTATCCGCTATAATTCATCCGGCGGAAGCGGCGCCGAAATACTCGGATTCTGGCAACAATCAGAGAATCTTTACCGACCGGGCTATCTGTTGCCCAACAGTGATAACACATGGTACTATGGTTATATGAACGCTCCGGGAAGAGCCAGTACAATACTTGGTATCCAACTGATTTCAAGAACCGGGAACAAAAAGCTGCTGAACGCCGGTATTTCCGGAAAATCTGACAAAAAAATAAGTATATCGGGCAGATCCGAATTTTATGTCCAGTACGCGCAGGGAAAAGAATTTTTCGGCTACAACCTTCCGGATCTGAATTTTATCACAAATATGCCCAACTGGATTGTTCAGTGGCGCAGCTATATCAAGATAAACAACAAAACAGAGCTGAACTTCGCATACACACATGTTGGCGACTCAAAAAGCAAATCTGTTGTTTACAGGGATATTTATCAGCTCGGCTCCCGTCCCGAAACGCTTGGCAGGTTCAGTACAGCAGATGTCACAGCAAGACTGTTCCTCAGCAAACAGTTTCTTGTGTATTGTAATGTCACGAATATCTTCGACCGCAAACATGCCGGCCTCGATGCCACCGGTACGCCCGACGATCTGATCTACAATCCGCAACCTGGCCGGTTCGTCAGGCTCGGTGTGAATTACAACATGAACTGATTTCTTCTCCGAAATCATGCCGCTTTGTAACTATTGTCACCATCCCGGTTCCGTTACTCCCCGCACCTTTGTACTGTCAAAGCAATTATTTGCCGGGCCAGCCAGATCCGGCGGTTCACTTTAAAAAGACAGCCATGGAACAACCAATGATTTTCAAACTCAAAGCAGGCCTTCAGAGCAATGGCGTCACTTTGCTCAATGCCGCTGAAACCGGTTTCAGTATTGAATCAGCCACTCCGCCCGAATTCGGCGGAATGGAGGGTTTCTGGTCGCCTGAAACGCTGCTCGTGGGCGCTGCCGCAGGCTGCTTCATCAATACTTTCCAGTTTTTTGCCAAAAGAATGAAGTTCGAATTCGATGGTATCACCTGCGAAGCCGAAGGTACGGTAGAACGCGTGGAAGGCAAATCCGTCTTCACAGGGATTACTGTATATCCGACAATCATGATTGCTGATGAATCGCTCCGCCCGACTGTACTCGATGCGGTGGAAAAGTCTCATCGCTATTGCCTGGTTTCCAACTCGCTCAAATGCCCGGTGCAAATCAGGGAGAATATCCTGATCGCTTCCGTGGTTGAATAAAACTTGCTGTACAAACACATGAAAGTCAATTTCTCAGACATTATCAACAGTGAAACGCCTGTTCTGGTGGATTTTTACGCCGACTGGTGCGGACCCTGCAAGGTCATGGCACCCATTCTCCAGGAAGTAAAAACCAATATGGGCGATGAAGTCCGCATCATCAAAATTGATGTGGACAATAATCAGGCGCTGGCCGGCCAGTACCGCATCATGAGTATCCCGACGCTTGTCATGTTTAAAAACGGGAAAGAGGTGTGGCGTCAGGTCGGCGTAATTTCAGCCTCCGCCATCACGCAGAAAGTGCGCACTGGCGCATAACCATGAAAATAACCGTCTGAATATGAAACATGGGCGTCGGTCAAGTCCGGCGCCCCTGTC
>CAILQK010000010.1 GCA_903836265.1 uncultured Bacteroidota bacterium
AACAATTCCTTTCGACCTGAAACTCGATGCCGAAAATCATATTCTTGTGCTGTCAGGACCCAATGCGGGTGGCAAGTCGGTAGCCATGAAATCGGTCGGACTGCTTGTTATGATGGTTCAGAGCGGACTCCTTGTTCCGATGCACGAACTCAGCGAGATCGGTATTTTCAACCAGATTTTTACCGATATCGGTGACCAGCAGAGCCTCGATGACGACCTGAGCACGTATTCTTCCCGCCTGCGCAACGCCCGTCTTTTCCTCGAAAAAGCCAATCCGCAAACGCTCGTGCTGATTGACGAAATGGGCAGCGGTACCGACCCGAAACCCGGTGGCGCAATTGCAGAGGCTATTCTCCGGCAATTGCACAGAAAAGGGGTTTATGCCGTCATCACCACACACTACTCCAATCTCAAGGTGTTTGCTTTCCGAAATTCGGGCATTCTGAACGGAAACATGTACTTCGACAAGGATTCTCTGGCGCCCACTTATGAACTGAGGGTGGGAAAACCCGGAAGCAGTTATGCCTTCGAAATTGCCGAGAAAAGTGGGCTTCCCAGGGATCTTATCGGTTATGCACGCCACAAAACCGGATCCGAAACAGCTGTAGATGATATTCTCATCGAACTGCAGCGGGAAAAGCAGGAGCTCGAGGAAAAACTCAGGTCCGTTACCGAGAGAGAGCAGTCGCTCGAACGTCTGATCAAAACCTACGACGCCATGCACAATGAGCTCGAGGTGAAACGGAAGCGACTGAAACTCGACCAGCGGGAATTTGAACTGAGGCAAACCGCCCAGGCCAACAGGGAGGTGGACAAGCTCGTGCGACAGCTGCGCGAAGAGAAAAATCTTGAAAAAGCACAGGAGGTGGCCGCCCGTTTGCGACAGGAGCGCTCCGAACAGGCCCAAAAGGTGAATGAGGTGAATGAAGAAATGGTCAGGCTGGAGGAAAAATCCGTGACAGCCAGCGTGGCAAGGCCACTCGCAGCCGGAGACTTTGTCAGACTCAGAGCCGGCGGCTCAACCGGCCGGATCGAACGCATCCGCGGCGAAAAAGCCGATGTCTCCATGGGTGGACTCACAGTTACTGCACCAGTCCGCGATCTGCTGCCAGCCACTGAGCCCGTCAAACACGCTTTCTCCGGAGGTACTTCTTCCGAACTTCAGCGCGCAGCCGATTTCGATGGCAAAATTGATCTCAGGGGCATGAGCAAGGACGAAGCCATGCAGGTGCTGGAACGCTTTATTGATAACGCTCTCCTGAGCAACGCGGCCAGTCTGCGTGTGCTCCATGGCAAAGGCGACGGCATACTCCGCAGAATTGTGCGTCAGAAAATCAGGGAATATGGAAGCAGTGTCTCCAATGTTTTTCATCCTGAACAGGATCAGGGTGGCGATGGTGTAACTATTGTTGAACTCATTTAGCGCAAGCCCCGGATCCCCGGCCGATGGCAATAACAGGCTTGTTTTTTGTCTGTTATTGCCTTTCAGCGGCGTACAGCCTGACTTGATCAACATAAAAAGGGCAGAATATAGCAAAATTTGGGCTGTTTTGGGTTCTCCGGCAGATTCCCGGCCCTTCACCCGGCGCAATATCAAAAATTTTACGTATCTTCACGCCGTTTAGTCTGTGCTGTGGCCAGGTTCTCGTGCCTCCTGATTTCATCGGGCAAAGGTTCCTGATTTACTTTTAATCCTCTTTTTTACGCCGGTTATTTGTGATTTGCCTTTTTAGGCACTAATTTTGTTTGGAAATGTTTCTAAACATTTCAATCATCAGGATGGTGAAGATGAGCGCTATATTTTTACTCAGGCGACTGCCTGTTCTTGTACTCGCGCTGCTTTGTACGCACGCGAATGCGCAGGACATTCACTTTTCGCAATTCGCCAACTCCCCGGTTAACCTGAATCCGGGCATGATCGGTGTCTTTGGCGGAGATACACGTGCTGTCGCCAATTACAAGGATCAGTGGCGCTCGGTACCTGTACCCTATACCACTTTCTCCGGTACGGTCGAGAGCAAGGTTTACTGGGCCAAAGGCAAGTATGACCGCTATTTCACGGGGGGGCTTCTGCTGAACCACGACAAACAGGGCAGCCTGAGCCTTACCTCCATGCAGGTCGGCCTGCCGGTATCTGTCACGCTGCCCGTCACGAAATTCGGCTTCCTGACGGTTGGCGCCACCCCCGCATTCGGGCAACGTTCTTTCGGTACGGAAAAACTGTCTTTCGACGCTCAGTGGAATAATCGTATCTATGACCCGCAGGCACCCACGCACGAAAACCAGCTGTTTCAAAGCCAGAGTCTGAAGTACTTTGACTTCAGTGCCGGGTTCAACCTGCGACTGCAGTCGCAGCTCAAACGGTCCAGACTCGATATCGGTGGCGGCATTCATCATCTCAACCGACCTTATCATGACTTCTGGTCGGCATCACTCAACAATCCCGGTAACGTCAGGCTGCACAACAGAAAGGTGGTACACGCCAGCGCACTTGTACAGCTGGCCCATAATTACGACCTGGTTGTTCAGGGTATGTACCAGCGTCAGGGAGGTTATCGCGAAGCCGTGTATGGCGCGGGCCTCCGTATGCACCTGAACAGGAATATGTACAGGGAAATGGCTCTGCAAATCAGTCTCGACTTCCGACACCATTTCCGTGATGCACTGATTCCCCGTGTTGATTTCTTCTTCAAAACCTGGCAGGTCGGCTTCTCTTACGATGTTACGGCGCTTTCGGAAGTCAAAACAATCACCAATAAACGCGGTGGCCCCGAGGTTTCTGTTGGTTATCGCCTTTACAGGGTAAAGCCGATTCCGAAGTACAAGTCCTGCCAGCTTTTCTGATTTAATCCTCTTCCGCCCAACGGGCCGATCAAGTACACGAGCAATTATGTCTTTTAAAATGACCTTCAGCCAGAAAAGCATATTAACGGTCGCATTCCTGCTGATGTCCCGCCTGCTACCGGGGCAAATAGGTGTTTCCGACCGTATCAATCAGGATTATGAACGCGGCCCTTCTTTCGAGGCGCTGGAACAGGCTGCTCAAAATGAGGTCGAAAGGGGAAATTATTTCGGCGCCATGCGCTACTACAAAACGCTGCTGAATGCCGAACCACTCAACGCGAGGATACTCGCTGCCTACGGAGATGCCGCAATCAGATACGCGGCACTCGACAGTGCTGAAGTGGCTTTCCAGACAATCGTTGACAACAAACTCACCGGGCCCGACGGTCTTGCGCTCCTTCGCCTGGGAGAGGTGAGGTATCGTATGGGCAATTATGCCGGTGCATCAAAGGTTTACAGGCAGTTTTTGTTCGAAGACAAGCCCCCGGCTGCCACCGAATCTTCAAAACTGACCGCTGAAAAAAGACTGGAAGATTGTGAATGGGCAATGGCTGCCATGGCAAACCCTGTTACTGACCCCGGCCTCTTCAATCTGCTCGACAGCAATATCAATACCCCGCAGTTTTCCGAACATGCACCTTATCTGCTCGGCGACAGGCTTTATTTCTCGTCACCACGCTTTCCGTTTCTGTCCGACAGGGTGTTCCCGCGCCGGAGCCTGAACAAGGTGATGTCGGCCGGCGGCCCGCTGCTCACTGAAGCAGCTCAGCTCGAGTCTTTCAATGAGGAAGGCCGGCATATCACACACACCACTTTCAACTCCACGGGCGACGTTGTATATTACTCAAACTGCGAATTTATCGGAAAATCTTACGAGGTAAACTGCGAAATTTATCGGAGAAAACGGTTGTCCGGCGGCGACTGGGGACCGGCCGAGCGACTCCCCGACAATATCAATCTGGCCGGATACACCAATACCCAACCTGCTGTCGGAGCTGTTCCCGGCGAGAAGTATGAGATGCTGTTTTTTTCCAGCAACCGCCCCGGTGGCAAGGGGGGCAAGGATATATGGTGCTGCAAGATCGAGGGTGGCCAGTTTTTCGGGCCCGAAAATGTGGCTGCCATCAATACCCCGGGCGACGATGTCACACCGTTTTATCACCCGAAAACAGCCACACTGTACTTCAGCTCAGACAGCCTTACCACTATGGGCGGTTTCGATGTGTACAGGGCATCGTGGAATGGAAGTGCTTTCGCCGAACCTGTCAACATCGGCTATCCGGTCAACTCGGGTGCCAATGATGTATTCTATATGCTGACTCCCGATGGCCGTACTGCCTTTCTGTCCAGCAACAGAAGAGGAAGCTTCAACCAGTCGGAAGAGGGATGCTGCTACGATATCTATCAGGCTGATTACCTGAGACCCCGGCTCTCCGGCATGACATTCCTTCGAAAGAAGGGTATTCCAACGGATCAGGTTCTCGGCTACTCTTCCATGACGCTCGTGGAAACAGATACCCCCAACCCCCGGGCATTCAGAGTTGAGGTAGGCGAAAATGGAAAGTTTGACTTCGACCTTTTGCCAGGTAAAAATTATATGCTCATCGGTGAGAAAAGAAGGTTTTCATCCGATACCATCAGGCTCTCCACACCCCCGCGCCCCTGGCGACAGCCCATTGTCGCGAAGCTGTACCTCGAGCCTGCTACCCCGCAACTTTTGGTCAGAGTATTCGACAAGGAGTCCAGACAACCTGTACAGGGTGCAACAACCCGCCTCTTCGACCTCGGACAATACCTCTCCGAAACGCAGTTCGAGCCGGCGTTTTCGCTGGAACCGGTAACACAAACCAATTCCAACAGTAACAGGTTCGAATATCCGCTCGATGCCGATCATCATTACAAGGTGGTCGCCTCCAAATTTGGCTATACAGTTGACTCCTCTGGCGTTATTTCTACCAAAGGCCTCACAGGTACTCCCGTCATCGAAACGGACATTTTTCTGAGCAGCGGACTGTCTTTCAAAGCCTACACGGTGAACCGTATCAACAACGATACACTCTTCAATGTGAATTACCGGCTCCTCGAACTGCCTGCCGAAAAACACCTGGAGTCATATAGCAGTCTGGCCGGAAAGGACTTCAATACGATCATTGCCTACGAGAACCGCTATCGAATAATTGCAGCCAAAGACGGCTTTTCGTCGGATTCGATAGATTTTTCCACGATTGATCTGCCCAGACGTGAGTTCCAGCAGGTTGTTCAGGAGCTCCGGCTCCGCCCGCTCCGGCTGGATGCCTACCTGCCCATACCGCTCTATTTCGATAATGACGAGCCCGATCGCCGTACAGTGGCAAGAGCTACCAAAAAAGAGTACCGGGCCGCCTACGTTGACTACATCAGAAGAAAGGAAGAATTCATAGAGCAATATACAAAGGGAATGACCGAAGGACAGTTGCTGGCCGAAACGGATTCAATCAACAGATTCTTTGAGGATGAAGTCAGGGGAGGATGGAACAGGCTCATGGAATTTTCAGAGGTACTTTATGAAATGCTTTCTCGTGGCGACTCCATTGAAATTACGTTAAAGGGTTATGCATCCCCGCGTGCGGGCGCACTGTACAATAAATACCTGACAGACCGCCGTGTATCTTCTGTATATAACCACTTCAATGTCTTTGATGGCAGCATATACAGAAAGTTTACACTTTCCGGACAACTGGTTATTAAAAGGGAAGCCAACGGCGAAGCCAAGGCCCCGAAAGATGTCAGTGATGATATCAGGGATGACCGGAATTCAATTTACGCTGTTCATGCCTCCCGTGAACGACGACTCGAAATTGTCGGAGTCAAAGTTAATCAGGAGAAAAAACAGTAATCCATGCTTTTCACTCAGATGAAAAATATCCACACCATGATCAAGCGTCTGTCACTGGCATTGTTCTGTGTTTTTTGCGGAATATCGCCTGCTGCCGCCTCGCCCGACACGGGTGAGCCGGTTTCCGCTACTGTCGGGAAAGATTCAGCCTGTAATCTGCTGGTAACAGTAGTCGCGCTGACACCCGACTGCTCCGGCACTTCCAGCGGAAGTGTCACGATTATGGTTACCGGCGGTGCTATGCCTTTCATGCACGAGTGGTCGCCCGGCGGAGCAACAGGCCTGACTGTGACTGACCTTGCTGCCGGTATTTATACTGTCAAAACTACTGACGCCAACCAGTGCCAGACTGAAACCACCGTCACAATACCCTCCGCCGATACGCCGTCAGTTAATCTTTCTCTTCAGAGCGCTGCCTGTCCCGGAGTACCCAACGGTACTGCAATGGCTGTTGTTTCTCCTCCCGGAACTTATTCGTACAACTGGAATATTCCCGGTCAACCCCTTGAAAATGGTTCAATTCTCTCCGGCCTCGCAGCCGGTAGTGAAGTGGCTGTAACTGTCACAGATCCCGCAAGTGGCTGTTCAGCATCAGCAAACGGTTCGATAGGAGCACTCGATCAGATCCAGATGCTTGTCACAGATACCGATATTGCGTGTGCTGGCCTCAGTATAGGTGCTGCTTCCGTTCAGGCTACAGCCAACAGCCCGCAAATATTCTATGAGTGGACTTTCCCTCCCGGCGATTCTGTCATCAGCAATCAAAGCCAGATCAGCAACTTGCCCCCGGGCAGCTATCAGATTGAAGTAACTGACCTGCGCGGGTGCCGCGGTGCAGAGGTAGTTGATATTACGGTGGGGGCAGCTCCCCACGCGACTATGAGCGGATTGCAACTGATTCAGTGCGGATCTGATTCGTCGCTCGTCCGGTTCGAGAATTTTTCGACCGATGCATTCAGCACGATTACTTCCTGGAACTGGCATATTGCATCCGGCGACACTTCCTACAGTTTCACGAATGTCAGCCCGCTGGTTCTGTGGTTACCCGCAGGTGACACGATTACTGTCACACTCGGCGTCGTTTCCGCCAATGGTTGTTCCAATATGGTCAGCCGGACAATGTTCGTTCCCGAAAATCCGGATATCGAACTGAGTACGGGCCCCATGGCTTTCAACTGCGACAACTCGCCTGTCACCATTTCTGTTTCAGGAGGTAAATCCTATTATCAATATACATGGTCGCCGCTGAGTGATCTTGTGTTTTCTCCCTCGCCGGTCAATGTAACGCTTGATCCGGACTCAACCCGACTGTACCAGCTGGTTGCCAACGACCGCGGATGTACTGATACGGTTTCAGTGAATGTAATCCGTGTCAGAGATATCAATTTGCAGGCCAGTGATGCGGTAATCAACTCCTGTGACTCACTGTACGTACTCGCGGCCTCTGCAGATGCAGGCGGTGTAATCTGGGTGGACGCAGCCGGAAACCCGGCCAGCAACCCTCCATCTGATACGGTAACCGTTTACGCCGGGGTAACCGCTGTTTATACCGCCATTGCCATCGGTGATATGGGATGTGCCGACTCGGTGAGCGTATCGCTGACAGGCAGTTTTGTAGGGCTGGTAGCCGACCCCGCGAAAAATGGTATCGGCTGCGAGGGTGAGCCGCTTCAGCTGGGCGTACTGGCTCAGAGTACGGTCACAAATTTCACCTGGCAGTGGCAGGCTCCGCCATCGCTCACCCTTTCCGACAGCAATATCGCCAACCCGACAGTCACTGGTCCAACAGGCAGCTATGTCGTTACAGTTACTGTTTCCAACTCATACTGTTCCCAAACGCTCCTCATCCCCGTTTCCATCCAGAATAACCCGTCTCTTGATCAGGCCATTTCCGCCAATCTCTGCGATGGCCTTCAGACGCAGTTTTTCAATAACAGTTCCGTTGGTGGAATCTGGACTTTTGGTGATGGAACGCAAAGTGAAGAGATGAATCCCGCGCACGTTTACGCTTCAGCCGGTTCTTACCAGATAACTTTCACACCATATAATACTGTTTGTGTAGATCCCTGGGATACTACCGTGGTGGTAAGTGCGACCGCTCTTGTACAACCTGAAATCGGAGGAGGACAGGTGAGCTGTATCGGTTCAATGCAATTTCAGTTCACCAATTATGCCAATTCGCAGGGAGTGGTTAACTGGAGCTGGACCTTCGAGGGGGGAAATCCGGCTGCAGCCGGTAATGCTGCTCCTTATGTCTCTTTTAACAGTGAAGGCGAAGCTCATGTAACGCTGACTTTGACAGATGCAAACGGTTGTATTACAACCGATGATACAACTATTCAGATTATCATAGTGTCTGATAATATTCCTGAATTGCTGAAAATCTGCCCCGGTGAGTCTGTTTCCCTGAATGACGACGGTTTTGATACCGGAGCTGTTTATGTATGGACGGCTACTCCCGCTGATCCGGAGCTGGACACTGTCAACCCCAGTCCTGTTGTCTCTCCGGCTGCTTCCACCAATTATGAAGTCACGATATCTCAGGGCCTTTGCAAGATGATCAGGACCGTCGAGGTTATGGTGCTCCCCGTTCCTTCTCTGGAACCCGATCCTGCCTCTCCCGCGAGCGGGTGCGCAGGGGTTCCATTTGTGGCAGGTGTAATCGCACAGCCTGCGGCAACCACGTACCAGTGGGATGTTCCTCTGCCGCTGACAGTCACAGGTTCAGGTTCCGACCACGCTTCCATCAGCGGCCCTGCCGGCAGCTATGCGGTGACTGTTACCGCTACAGGTGCTTCCGGCTGCAGCGACACACTCGTCGTGCCCGTTCAGATTGACCAGATAAATGACCAGATCAACGCAGCCATTACTGTATGTGCAGGATCAGAAGTGGAGCTGAATGCTGACGGCGCCGATCCCGATGCGACATACAGCTGGTCGTCAGCGCCACCTGATACAGACCTTGACCCCGACTCGCCCAACCCGGAAGTTACTCCCGATGTATCCACGGTCTATTCAGTAGCCATTGCCAAAGGTGCCTGCACGATCATACAACAGGTAGAAGTCGCTGTTGCCCCCGTACCCTTTGTAAAGTTGTTGCCCGATTCGACTGTAATTGCACTCTGTTCGGAAACAGAGCCACTTGATTTGTCGGCCACAGGTTCCGGCATGCTTTATGAGTGGTCAGATAATGCCGGTTTCACCAATATCATTGGCAGCGGTACTGTCCTCAACCTTTCGCCACCAGTGGCAGAAGGCAAATATTACGTCAAAACAACACTGGGTATCTGCGAGGCTGTAGATTCTATCCGGGTAGAGATGGGTACTGTGGCTTTTGCCGTGAATACACTGCAGCAGCAGATTTGCTTCGGAGAATCCGCATCGCTGGTTGTTCAGAACCTGAATCCGGGTTCCGATCTGAGCTATGAATGGACGCCGGCGCTACCTGCAGGGGCCACCCAGCTGGTTTCGCCCGGTATCACCACGCAGTATCATGTTGCTGTTACCGACAGTCGCTCGGGGTGCAGCAAGGATACCACATTTACAGTCGAGGTAACCAGTATTGGTGTCAATGCGGAAGTAATCGGAAAAGATACGCTCTCATTCGGAGAGTCAACCACACTTCAGGCAAGCACCACCGGAAACGGTACTCTTTTCACTTTTGAGTGGTCGCCATCCGATGGCCTTTCTGATCCTTACAGCTCCACCACCACCGCAGCTCCGGAAGAGGATATGGTGTATACGGTAACGGTCACTTCAGCCAACGGATGTACAGCTACGGATGAAGTTGAGATTTTTTACAGAGGTAACCTGTGTGAAGAGCCCTTCATTTTTGTTCCAAAAGCTTTTACTCCCAATAATGATTCCAACAATGACTTCTTCATTATTCGCGGTGTGAATATCGTCGAACTGGAGTTTATGGTGTGGTCGAGATGGGGAGAGAAGGTTTACCAGACAAATGATGTGAATGCACAGGGCTGGGACGGCACCTACAAAGGGGCTGAGCTCACACCCGATTCCTATGCATGGTACGCGCGCGTCCGTTGCGGGAATGGTGCAGTTTATGAAAACAGGGGAGATGTTACACTATTGAAGTAAAGATGAAATTGTCCGTAATAATCCCTGTTTACAACGAAGCTGAATGTATCGGGAGTCTGATACAATCGCTGAACGAAATGGATGATCTCGACAAGGAGATCATTTTTTCGGATGGTGGTTCGGATGACGGGACGAGGCAAATGATAGCCGATGCAGCAGACAAGTACGGCAACATTGTACTGATTGACAACCCGGGAAGGTATGTAAGTCATGCATTCAATCATGCCTGCAAGATAGCCATAGGCAGTTACGTTGCGCTGACTGGAGCCCATTCAGTTTACCCGGCAAACTATTTCAGGATATGTGTTGAGCACCTTGATGCCGGCTTGTGCGATGCTGCCGGCGGATTCCTTGTCCATCGCGGCAAAGGCGCCACCGGCGAGGCAATTGCCTGTGCCATGAGTACCAAATTCGGGGTAGGCGATACAGAATTCAGAACCGAACCGGAAAAAAAATATGTGGACAGTGTCGCATTTGCCGTGTACAACCGAAAAGTTTTTGAGGTAGCCGGTTACTTCGATGAGCAGCTTGTACGGGATCAGGACGATGAGTTCCATTACAGAATGAACAGTATGGGGCTGCGCATTCTGATGATCCCCGAGCTCAAAGTGACATACTTTGTCAGAAATACACTCCGTGGACTGGCGAGCCAGTATTACCAGTACGGACTGTACAAGCCACTCGTGTTCAGGCGGGTAGTGTCTTCTGTGAGGCCAAGGCATCTTGTACCCTCCCTGTTTGTTATCTATATGGCGAGTTTGCCACTTGCCCTGCTCAACATAATATGGTTAGTGCCGCTGGCTCTGTATTGTTTACTGTCGCTCTTCTTTTCTGCCAGATCACCCCTGTCCCTTTCAGCCCGACTGATTATGCCTTTTGTTTTTCCGGTACTGCATCTCGGCTATGGTATCGGGTTTCTGACGGGTTTGTTGAAATTCCGCAGGCAGGGATACTGAAAAGGCTTGTTTCCGGAATTGTATGCTTCGCAATTTTCACTGTTACTTTGTGACATGATATCCGACTGCTTCTTTTTTGTGTCCGATTGTATGTCTCCTGAAAAGGGAGGCTCCGGTACCGTCAATACTATTTTGCTGGATTTCATAGGAGGTAAAAACTGTATTCCGGTTTCATCCGGCAAGACCGGAGGGCATCAGTCGCGTTTCATTCACACCGCCGGGTTCAACTACAGTTTTCTCCCCAAACGACTGCTTGTTTGCGGCCATCTGGTCTCTGTACTCTTTGCCCGCTTCAAAATTGCCGCTCTGATCAGAAAATACAAGCCGGCATTTATCATCGCTGCGTATCCTCAGCTCGCTCTTTTCGCTGCAGCAGTCAGTGAAGCAAACCGGTATGGTATTCCGTATTTCGCCTATTTGCATGACACGGTCGAAGAGGCGCTCTCCCGCGGATCGCTCAAAAATCAGGCAGCCAAAACGCAGAAACTGGTATTCCGCACTGCTGCGGGAATCTTCGTAATCAGTAACGGTATGCAGGATCTGTACGCCCGCAAATACGGACTGAAAACGACGGTTGTCAGGCATATTTATCCGGAAGAGCCGTTTTCAGCCCCCGGTATGGGCAACGGAAAGGTCTTTTGGAGCGGTACAGTTTACGGAATCAATCATCGCGCACTAGCGCGCATGGCGCATGCCTGCGCACGCGAAGGACTGTCGGCCACCTTCACGGGCAATACCCCCGCAAACGACCTCCGGATGTTCGGTTTTCCCACTGACTCTATTCAGCAGCACTACTACAGTCAGCGCAGTGACTACCTGTCGGCTGTGGCACAGCACAGCCTGCTCCTGCTCTGTCTGAACTGGCCCGATGAAAGTTCGGTACACCCCGATGAAATGGCCACGATATTTCCTACCAAGACGCCGGAATACCTCGCTTCCGGTGTTCCGGTCGTCGTACACTGCCCCGGAGATTATTTTCTGGCCTCTTTTTTCAGAGAAAATACCTGCGGACTGGTCATCTCTTCCCGCGATGAAAGTGAAATCGCCATGCAGTTGACCGCCTTTCTGGCAAACAAACCGCTGCAAACGGAGATGGTCGCGCGTGCACAGGCCCTGAAATATCTCTTTGAACCGGAACTGAATGCAGGAAATTTGAAAAACACTGTCGGCTCTGCGCTGCAATCATCATCTTCGCACCGTGAAAATAGCCTGGATAGTCAATAATTTTCCCGATCCGTCCAACGACGGGGTGTCGGGAATTTTCTTCGAACGCATGCTGAACAGTTTGCCCGAAGAAGCCGGAGTGATTCATGTGATTGCACCGGTACCGTATGTTCCAGCCCTGTTTGCAAATATCCCCCGTTACCGCAAATATACCGGTATTCCGCTTTATGAGGAGCGCGGGCGACTCCGGATTCACCGTCCCAGGTATCTGGCAACACCACGAGAGCACTACACCGGACTGGCACATATTTTCAAGTTTTTTTCCATTTTCAGGCTGTCTGTCTGGCGCGATATCACGCTGATTGATGCAAGATATGCTTATCCCAACGGTGCTGTTGCCTGTCTGTTGAAAAAATGGAAGGGGATCCCTTTCGTGGTCTCTGCTATAGGTACCGATGTCAATGTTGATCCGGAAATATCTCCGCTGAACAATCTCATTCTGAAAAGGATACTTCGTTCTGCCGACGGGGTTGTTGCAGTAAGCAGCGCACTCGCCTCCAGGCTCCTCCTCCGCGGCGCCCGGGAGGTCAGGGTGGTATATGACGGAATTGATGTCTCGAAAAAGAGCAGCTCCCGTTCGCCCGGCGCTTCATCGGTGACCAGACTGGTTTTTCTGGGTGAAATTGCAGAATCGAAGGGAATTCCGCTGATTGCCGAGCTGATCGCCAGATATCCGCAGTTTGCCGGACCCCGCTATGAATGGCACTTTATTGGCAATGCTGCGCAGCAATTCGGGCTGAATGCTTTCCCCAATACAGTCTTTCATGGCCGTATGAAACATGAAGATGCGATGAATATGCTCGCAGACTGTGATATCATGGTATATCCAAGTCTCGGCGAAGGTATCCCCAATGCCCTGAAAGAGGCTGGACTGCTGGGGCTTGTGGTAGTCGCTTCCGATGCCGGGGGCATCCCTGAACTGCTTCTGAACGGTGATGGCGGCTATATATTCAGGTCTGGCGATACAGAGCATTTCTGCCAGTGCCTGACGGCCGCCTGTGAACTTCACGATGAAGCCCGGCAGAAAGCCTGTACATTGAGAAGCCATATTCTTGATACATTCGATGTGCGCAACTGCGCATCGGCACTTTTCAGTTATTATCACGAAATCATCTCCACCAGTTCCGGAAATAATGGCGGTTAATGTACATATATATCCGGGAGAGATAACTCCCTTCACAACCAGAATCATCAAGGAGACTGGCAGCATTGTCCGGCTCGGACTGGCTGACCGGGTAGAAATTGTTTCGCTGGGCAAAACTGACAGTATTGAGGTGAGCCGGATATCTGAAGGTATTACCGTTCACCGGGTGCCGGGTATGTATGCTGAAACGGCTGGCCGCTTCGGGCGCTACCTTGCATACCTCGGATTCTGTGTCAGGGCTTGCAGGTATGCAGCACATCTCCGTGCGGATGTGATAAACTGCCACTCTGTACATGTTTTACCGGTTTGTGTTCTGCTCAGAATGACTACCGGAGCGCGCCTGATTTATGATCCCCACGAACTTGAATCGGAAGTGCACGGCACGAACCCGCCGCTCCGCCACCTCGTCAGATTCATTGAAAGCATCAGTTTCAGGTTTATTGATGCCCTGATTGTAGTGAACGAATCCATCGGCAGGTGGTATCAGTCGAGCTACGGTCTGTCGGCCTTTACTGCCATTTACAATATTCCGGCAGGCAACCCTTCGGATGAGCCTGATCCCGGAAGGAACCTCCGCGAAGTTTTCAGCATTGGCGAGGATGAAATGCTGTTTTTGTATCAGGGACTGCTGAGTGAGGCACGCGGACTGGAGGCGATTCTGTCGGCTTTTGTTTCGCTTGGTTCACCATACCACATGGTATTTATGGGATATGGCACCATGTCTGAAAAGCTGATGGAATATGCCGCAAAATTTGGCAATATCCATTACATGCCGGCAGTGCCCCAGGATGAACTCCTCGAATATACCCGTTCGGCCGATGCAGGCATACACCTGATACCCAACACGTGCCTGAATCACTATCTGTGTTTGCCGAATAAAATATTCGAGTACCTGAAGGCCTGTACACCATTTATTGTGAGCGATCTGCCCGAGATGGCCGCCATCGCCACCCGGACTGGCGGGGGCTGGACAGTTTCGCCTGATGCAGAATCGCTGGTTTTACTGATCGGGAGCCTCGACAGGGAAGAGCTCCTTCGCAGGCGGGCGCGCCTGCGTGAAGAGCGGCTGAAATACGACTGGAGCCTGGAAGAGCAGAAGTATATCGGGGTATTCCGCTCTGTACTCAGCCTTCGAAAACCATCGCCTCGTGAGTCAGTTTCCTGAAATCCACCTGTGTGACCGATGACACACCCTGCTCTGGCATATAGACGCCATATATGGTGTCCACTGCAGCCATGGTTGCCTTGTTGTGTGTGACTACAATGAACTGAGATTGTGAAGAGAACTCCCGGATAATACGGTTGAATTTTTCGATGTTGGCGTCATCCAGCGGAGCATCCACTTCGTCGAAGATACAGAATGGTGCCGGCTTGAGCAGGTAAAGCGCAAAAAGCAGTGCGATTGCAGTGAGCGTTTTCTCTCCTCCCGACAACTGTGCGATCGTTTGTGGTCTCTTCCCTTTCGGCTTGGCTATGATGTTCACATCCGATTCCAGCGGATTGTCCGGATTGGTCAGCACCAGATCGGCAGAGTCGTCTTCGGTGAACAGCGTCCGGAACACATTGATAAAGTTCTCGCGCACCTGCGTGAACGATTCCAGGAAACGCGCCGTGGCCGTCTCCTCGATCTCCTTCATAGTTTGCAGCAGATTGTCCTTTGCATTCAGAATATCGTCGCGCTGCCGGGCGATGGTGTCGTGGCGATCCCTGATTTCATTGTAAGCCTCGATGGCCATCGGATTGATCTCGCCGTAGTTGTCGAGCCTTCTTTTGAGGTTGTTTACCTCTTTTTCAAGCGTTTCTCTGTTATATTTTTCGTCGGGCTCGCGGTTGATCACATCATTTACGCCGATGCCAAATTCTGCGCGCAGGCGCTCACCGATAGCTGTGATTTCGAATTTTGCATCAGAGAATCGCTCTTTGATGCGATTTACCAGACTTTGCAGTTCCTGCTGTTTCCTGAAATTGTCGCGCTGTTTGTTTTCCAGCTCGTGGATTTCATTTCTTGCCATGAAATAGGCTTGCTCAACACCACTCAGAGAGGCTTCTTTTTCCTTTTTTTCGGCATATCCGGAGGCCAGTTCGAGATTGATACGGGATATATCAGCTTCAATCAGTCCGATTTCATCGGTATGTCGGGCGAGGGTATTTTGTGCGGAAGCAAGTGTCTGTCTGAGTTCCTCCCTTCTTTTTTCCCTGAAACTGAGCTCCTGCCGAAGCGTATTTACCCTGTTTTGCTGTTGAATAAACCCGATATTGTTCTGGTTGAATGCAGCGCTGGCCTGACTGAGCTGTTCGGCCACATCCCTGAACGAGCCGTCTGCATTTGAAAGCCGTTCGCGAAGGGCTTCGGCCTGCGCATTTTTCTCCAGCAACTGATTTTCAATAGAGGCATTGCTGGCAGCAAGAGATTCGATACGCTGATTGGCATCGCCAGCCTGAGCGTCAAAATTCGCCACGAACGCTGCGATATTGTCGAATTTTGCCTGAGTACCTGCCCGCTCCTGACGAACCCGGTTGAGTACTTCCCGCTCGCGCTGCAGCATGGCCGACTGGTCGGCATTTTTCAGCGACTGCAGGTGAGTTCGTACAGTGCCGAGCTGGACATTCAGCTGTCCTTCGGTAGATTCGAGCTTTTTGATATCCGTTTCCAGTACTTCGAGGTTCTTTTTACGGCCGATCTTTTTTCCTTCAAACAGCCCCACCGAGCCGCCGCTCATGCTGAACCGCCGCCTGATCATTGTGCCCGCCCTCGAGAGTACCGTAATGTCGGCACCTGCAGGCACGACAGGAGTGTCTTCCTCCACGATGACGACATTTCCCAGCAGATATTCGATCAGATGCCTGTACTGGGGTTCAGCCTCCACGAGTTCGACGGCACGAACGCCGCCTCCGGGCAACATCAGGGGCATTTCATACTGGCCAAGTGCATCCAGAATGAAAAAATTGGCGCGTCCCTTCTGGCTTTTTCCAAGCAGGGAGATAGCCTTCACCGCTTCATCGGCATCGGGAACCACATAATAGTTCAGATAGTTCTCCAGGTAGTTCTCGATAACAACCCTGTATTCTTCCCGTACGTAAATCAGATCAGACAGCAGGGGACATCTTTTGGCCCATTCCTTGTCCTGACTCAGAAACTTGATACTTTCCGGGAATCCTTCCAGCGATTCGACCATACTCTTGGTGAGTTTGAACTCATTGCGGCGGGAATCAAGCTGGCGGTTGTGGTCCGACTGTTTCTTTTGAATCGTTTCCAGTTCCTTTTCGGTTTGCTGGATATCCGATTTTCGCTTCTCTTCGGCACTTTCTATTTCTGTAATCCTGTTGGCCTGTGCTTCTTCAGCTTCTGACTGTTCGCGCAGCCGGAGTTCCAGTACTTTCATTTCCTCTTTTCTCGCCGCTATATCGTTCAGCGTTCTTTCCACATCTCTGCGCAGGTTTTCGATCTGGCTGGCCTGGATAGCCCTGGTTTTTTCCAGTTCGACTATTTCCCGTTCAACGGTCTGTTGTTCCCTGACGAATTCATCCAGATTTCCCTTCATCAGATTGTGACTTGAACGGACTTCGTCGAGTCGCCTGCGCGCATTTTCGAGGGCGGTTTCCAGATCAGCCTCCACATTCCTCTCGTAATTAAGATCGGTCTGATAGCCATCAACTTCACCTTCCAGTGATGCGACTGTTCTGGTATTGGCTGCAATCTGGTCGGTCAGTCGCTGGATATCGTTATTGATGAACGTTCTCTTCTGCTCCAGCATTGCCTTTTCATTTTCGCGGCTTCTGATCTTTCCGGTAAGCCTGTTTACTTCCTGCTGCTGGGCACTCAGTGATGTTTCCTTGTCTGTATGACTTTTCCTTTTTGCTTCGATATCTGCTTCGAGCAATCTTGACATTGCCTCTGTACTGCGGTAGTTATCTTCCTCACGGGTAATCTGGCCTTCCAGTTCCCTGTAGGTTTTCTTGTGCCGCGCGAGGTTGTGAACAGCCAGCTCGACGCTCAGATTTTTATATTCATTCTTGAGTTCGTAATATTTCTGGGCTCGTTCGGCCTGTTTTTCGAGTTTCTTCAACTGGTCTGTGATCTCGAACAGTAGATCTTCCACGCGGTCGAGGTCGGCTGCGGTAGCCTCAAGTTTTTGCTGGGTTTCGTGTTTTCTGGCCTTGTACTTGCTCACTCCGGCAGCCTGCTCGAACATCTTTCTGCGTGCCTGCTCCCGGTCGCTGAGCATATCCTCCACCATGTTTAGGGCAATAATAGCATAGGAGTCCGGTCCGATTCCTGTATCGAGGAAGAGCGACGTAATATCCTTGAGGCGACAGGTTACCCCGTTCAGGCGGTATTCACTTTCACCGCTCCGGTAGAGAATCCTGCTGATACTGACTGTCGTATAATCGGTGGGCAGTACATTTTTGGTGTTGTCGAACGTGAGCGTTACCTGCGCCATCTGGCCCTCTTTCTTCTTTTTGGTACCGTTGAAAATCACGGACGACATCTTGTCGAGGCGTAACTGACTGCTTTTTTGTTCGCCCAGTACCCACCGTATCGAGTCAACCACATTGCTTTTTCCGGAGCCGTTGGGCCCTACCACGCCCGTTACATCTGCATTGAAATGCAGTGCTGTTTCGTTGGCAAAAGACTTGAAACCCTTGATTTCTAACGATTTAAGGCGCATAGGCAGTAATTTTCACGGGGTCTGTTTTCAAAAAAGGAGGGCGAAAATATGGTATTAGAATGAGATAATTGAAAAAATTACCTTCATCACATCATGCAAAAAAAAGAATAATTCAAACTTGGAACAAAAACTTTCCCTACTTTTGCGGGCATTTTTTGAGAAGCAACCAAAAATTTCAGTAAAGATATGGCTAAACGCAAATCCGAACAGGCAGAAATCGTTGAGGTACAAGAGGTATCAAGCACGGGCGCAACATCAACACTCCCATCATGGGCACAGGATCCAAAAAATCTTGCGTACGCTCTCGGTGCTGTTGTCGTACTCGTCGGCGGCTGGCTGTTGTATAAAAATCTCGTTCTCGCACCGAAGAATAAAGAGGCTCTCGCCGCCATGTGGAAGGCAGAGCAGATGTTCGCACGCGATTCATTCCAGCTCGCTCTCGACGGCAATTCGGGCAGCGGCCTCGAGGGTGTCGGCTTCCAGGGCTTTGCCGAGCTCGCCAGTGAGTACAGCGGTACACCCGCCGGCAGCGCGTGCAGCTACTACGCAGGTGTCTGCTACCTGAATACCGGCAAATTCGACGAAGCTATCAGTTCCCTGAACGATGTGGATGCCGATGGTGCTGTACTCCCGGCTATGAAGTACGGCCTGTTAGGCGATGCCTACTCTGAAAAACAGGACTACTCCAGCGCCCTCAGTCATTACGAAAAGGCCGCCGATGCCGCAGAAACAGACGTCATCGCTATCTATTATCTGAAAAAACTCGGCATGCTGAACGAATTTCAGGGTAACAAGGACGCAGCTCTCGAAGCCTATGAGCGTATCCGCCGCGACTATCCCAACCAGCAGGTGTCCGACTGGCGCGATATCGAAAAGTATATCTACCGCCTGAAACCTCAGATGTAATGCCGAATGGCTGTCCACTGTCCGGCCGGCAAACTCTGACAATCTGGTAAAACCGGGAAGAATCAAACAAGATTTTTCCCGGTTTTTTTATTTGAAAAACCGTACCCGGAAAAAATAATTTGCAAATATGAACGTTAATATGTAGTTTTGTTCTCTAATTCTCATAATAGTCTCTCCGCCTATTATAAAAATGTCCAGTTGGGCAGTTCCCTGTCTTTCGTAACAGGGCTGCTCTCTATTCTCAAAAAGTGTGATTGCCGCGTCACAAACCCGGGGAATCAGTCAGTAATCAGCTGCTGTTCTGAAACCAAAAATACCCGGAAGTGAAGGCGGACACACGTAAATTTGCTATAATTTAACTTAAACAGCTTATGAACACGATTCTTCGCCCCGCGTGTATTGCTCTCCTCCTCTCTGTGGCAGGCTCGGTTTTCGCGCAAAAGTCCGCGCAAAAAGAGGAAATTTCCAGAGCAGACCGCCAGTTCGGTCTCTATGCATACCAGGAGGCTCTGCAATCCTATCAGCTTGTTCTGAAAAAAGATCCATCCAGCGCAAGGGCGCTTTCCAGAACTGCCGACTGTTATTTCAGAATGAACAGCCCCCAAAAAGCTGTCGTATGGTACGAAAAAGCGGTCAAACAAAACAACGTCTCCCCCGAAACATACCTTGGCTATGGCAAGGCACTGATGCAGACCGGAGACTATGAGCTGGCGAAAGAACAGTTCCTCATCTATGCAGACGAGGATGAGGCTACAGGCCGCCACTTCGCAGACATGTGCGACTTTGCACTCGAAAACAGCGAATCAAAGAGTGCCTGGACTGTCAAAAATGAGTCGGTCAATACCACCGGCGACGATCTGATGCCCTCCCTGCAGGGTAACAGGGTTGTGTTTGCCTCTTTCAACAACGAGTTTGCAGCAGCCTCAAAATCAAACGGCAAGGGAGATCAGAACTGGCTCCTTTCGGCTCAGGTTTCTCCGCAAACAGGCCAGTTGCAAAAGCTGCAGGCTCTCCGGTCCGAACTGACCAATACACCCAATGAAGGCCCGGCCAGCTTTTCCGCTGATGGGAGCAGGGTGGTGTTCTGCAGAAACAACTTTGTGAACGGTGTACGTATCACAGATGACGCCAACTCCAGTATGAGCCTCTACACAGCAGATGTGGACGCTACTGGCAAATGGAAAAATATCAAGCCTTTCGCTCACAACAGTATAGAATATTCTACCGGCTTCCCCTCACTCTCACCCAACGGCAAGACGCTGTTCTTTGCATCCGATAACAAAGACGGCTACGGCGGCTGGGATATTTACGTCTCTGCTTTCCGTAATGGCGTATGGACCAATCCCGAAAACCTCGGCGAGCCGGTGAACACGGCAGGTAATGAAATTTCTCCGTTCTACAACGGAAATGAGTTGTACTTCTCCTCCGACTGGCACCCGGGCTTCGGCGGCCTCGATGTTTTCTCTTTTGACTACGCAGACAAGGATCACGCTGAAGTGGGCAATATGGGCCCGATTGTCAATTCTTCATCAGATGACTTTGGCTTCGTACTTGGTGAAAGTCAAAAAAACGGCTACCTGTGCAGTAATCGCGAAAATGGAAAGGGTAATACAGATATCTGGAAACTGACCGCCAGATCCTCCGCCGGTCAGGTGGCCGCAAAAAATACTTATGCCTCATCTTCAACAAAAACAGCAAAAGGTGCAACAACCGTCGCTCCCAGAACTTTAAAAATTACGGTTGAAGACGAGGATGGCAGACCTGTTCCCAAAGCAGAAGTTGACCTGAGTGACTGCTCTGATCAGATCGGAATGACCGATGCGAACGGTGTATTCAGGTTCGAAGAACTGGAAAAGTCCATGGACTGCAATATTGTTGTCCGGAAGATTGGTTACCGCGATACTGAAATCGAACAGAAAAGATTCGGCAAGGCCAGTGTGACACTCACCGTCACGCTCGAGCGCGATGCACGCGAGAGCTACACCGGCCGCATTATTGATGCAGCTACCCGAAAGGCACTCTCCGGTGTAACAGTAACAGTCGATTTCGGTGATGACGAGGACGGCTTCGAAACGGAATCGAATGATGAAGGCCAATATACACTTATGGTTGAACCGGGCGAAACTTTTGTGGTCAATTACAGCAAACCGGGTTATGTCAGCACAATCGAGCGTATTCGCTTTAATGAGGATGACTTTGAACTCGACAGACTGTCTCTCGAATCCGACTCCGATTCTGATGAAGAAGAAGATGATGAAACTGCCGATTCGGGCAAGGCGTCAAATTCTCCTTTTGTAAAGCTGGTTCCTGTAAAACAGCGCAACAAAACTGTGGCTATTGACCAGATCAGCGGTTATTCAATTCAAATTTCAGCCACTCCGAAAGAACCCACCCAGTCAAAAATCTCAAGCTATGAATCTTTTTCAGCTGATGGCAACCTGTACCTGCTGAAAGAAAAAAACATGTACAAGCTCAGGCTGGGAGTATTTAAAACCCGTGCCGAAGCGGAATCAGTTCTTAAAAAAATAGCCGCACGCAAGGATAATGAAAAGGCATTCGTTGTTGCTGAACGCGGAGCCGGTACAGATCTGGTTGTAAGAAAAACACCGCAGAAGTCGTCTGGTACAACCCCCGCAGCAAGTTATTATGTGCTTCAGATTGCTACCTACAATGATGTCAGAGATATCAAGGCGCGGGAGTACGAAGATTTGAGGAGTCTGAATGCCAACCTCTTCTCCTACAGCAAAGACGGGGAGATATTCCTGTATCTGGGTGTCTGGCCAAGTCAGGAGGATGCCAAAAAGGCCCGCGCAGAAGTCCTGAAACTCGACTATGAAGATGTGACTGTCGTAAAGGTCGAATCAAACGATCCTGATATTCAGGAGTTTATTCTGGCCGGAGTCAACGAAAAATCTGGCAACCCCGCTGCAAAATCGCCTTACAGCGCACCGGATGTGTCCAGGCCTTTCCTCGTCCGCGTGGCTTCCGTAGCAAACCCCGATCGCTTCAACGCCGAGGAACTGGAAAAATATGGCCAGATCGAAACACGCCCCTCCGAAAACAGTCCGGGCAAAACACTGATTCTCGTAGGCCGCTACGCTTCCACGGTGGAAGCTGCGCGCGTTCGCAACAAAATCGTGGCTGAAACGCGCTACAAGGATGCAATAGTAATCAAAGATACTTCCGTCGAATAAAAATCTGCCAGTTGCAGGCAGCGAAACCCGGGAATGGTTCGTTTAATTGCCATACCCCGGTTGCGGATGAGCTTCCGGCACAAAAAAAGCAGGTTTTAAAAGTTGGTTTATACGAAAGGCATGTCTTCCGGCATGCCTTTCGTCTTGGTACCGGTCTGTGTTGTACCTTTGTGCTCTAAAATAATTCTCTTGCACACTTTCATTGTCAAAACCATGGCCGGCCTCGAGCCGGTACTCTCCGCCGAACTGGCGGCCCTCGGCGCTCAGGGCGTCCGCGAACTCAAGCGGGCAGTTGCTTTCGAGGGCGATACCCCGATGATGTATCGCGCCAATTATGAACTGAGGACAGCGCTGCGGATACTGAAAAAAATCACCTCATTCCCGGCATACAACGAAAGAAATCTGTACGGTGGAATACGCGATATTGACTGGTCGCCGTTCCTCGGCCCCGGCGATACGCTTGCTATTGACGCCGTAACCAGCGGTACGGTATTCACGCACTCGCATTATGTTGAGCAACTCGTCAAGGATGCTGTTGTTGACCAGTTCAGAGACAGGTACAATCGGCGCCCCACGGTCAATACCGTCGCACCGACACTGAGAATCAATATTCATATTCAGGGTACCACAGTGATTGTTTCTCTCGACACAAGCGGCGACTCGCTACACCGCCGCAATTACCGGAAAGACACAGTGGAGGCCCCGCTCAATGAAGTACTTGCCGCCGGAATGATTCTCCATTCCGGATGGGACGCCAATTCGGCTTTTACCGATCCGATGTGCGGTTCCGGAACAATACCCATCGAAGCCGCCATGCTCGCCAAAAATATACCCCCACAGTATTTCAGGGAAAAATTCGGTTTTTTCAGATGGCCCGACTTCGATGCCACGCTGTGGAATCAGATAAAGTCGAACGCAGATGCCCAAATACGACAGATTGATTTTCCCATACTGGCCTCTGACAAGGAACTCAGGGCCCGCAACTCAACGGTGGTAAATCTGATGGCTGCCGGTCTCGAAAGGGTGGTCATGGTTGACAGAATTCCCTTCGAAAAATTGTCGCCTCCTGCTTCATCGGGATTGCTCATGATGAATCCTCCCTACGATGAAAGGCTCCGGGTAGAAGATACCATTGCCTTTTATCAGGGTATTGCAGACCGTCTGAAACAGCACTGGGCCGGATGGAATGCATGGGTGATATCCTCCAACAGAGATGCACTGAAACACTTCGGTCTGCGCCCCTCCCGCAGGATTACCCTGTTCAACGGAGCCCTCGAATGTTCTTTCCAGCGCTTCGATCTGTACGAAGGATCAAAAAATATCACCGAAACAGACTGATTTTCTAAAAAATATGTTGTCCGGGGGATCATTGGGGAAAACTGGCACGAACTTTTCATTGGTTGTTGTACCCCCTTTTGACCAACAGTGTACCTCCCATCTTCAAAGCACTGCCAGGTGACAGAATATCAGATAATCCTCTACAAGCTCGTGGAGACGCGCTGGCATTACGTCAGGCTCACTGCGCAGGCTGGTAAATGCCGGACAGAATCGGGCGTGTGTGGCAGTCGCCCCACGCACTCGATCACTTCCCCCGTCCCTCCCGATACCGATCCACAGGTTTTTCTTCGCGAAAAAGCTGCCTCATGGGGCAATCAGGGCTATGGCAAGCCCAATCAGCAGCAACTTCAGATTATGACGCTTCACTTTCAGATGAAGCGCTGGTCCGGATATCCGGCTGGCGCACCCTGGTTCGATGACTGGAGAAGCGGTTATATAGACCCTGTTCAAAATCAGCTGGAAGAAACCTGTAATGGTATCCCGAGGGGGAACGACCGTTTTTCGGGCAATTACATGTACTATTATGTCGTGTTCAATACGGATGCAGCACTCGAAATGGTTGACCAGGTGGCTGCCGCCGCCCCCGTCAGGTTCCTGCTCGATGTCCATATCGGCCGCAGGGAGAAACAGGTACAGATACCCATTGATCCCAACGTACCCGAGTACCTCCGGACACTTTTCAGGGTGGTGGAAAAATCGGCGAGGACAATTGCCAGTGAACTGCCCCTTCTTTTCCAGGGGGATCCGCTGCAACCCGAACCTGTTCCGGATCAAACTGACCGGATTCGGGTAACAGGTGAGATGGCCCGGTCGCTCCGAAAGGTACTGGAGGAAAAATGGAACTTTACGTCCAACTTTTGGGATCCGCTTACCACAGCCTCTCCCCGGGAAGTCGTTTTCCTCAACGGGATGGAGGAATCAAAAAAGGCAGAGGTAGTCGAACTGATACGCACGAAAGTGGAAAAACCGCTTTATCTGCTCGATTGCGAGGAAGGACTTTTTGAGATTTCTCCTGATCAAATATTCAGCAGCCCGCATGAAGGAATGGTTTTTGATGCGAGCCAGCAATGGGTTATCTATTTCTCACACCATTATACCATCACTTTTGGCGGTGAATGGCTGCTCGAAGCGGTCAGAACCCTGTATTCCGGACAGGAGGAACGGCTTAACAGCTGGTAATTATATGATCTCTTCCATTTCCTGACCGGGAGCATCAGGTGTCATCCTTCCCAAAGATCCACGTCGGGCCGCGTGCATCTGCACGAAGATATTCAGCGCCTCCTCCAGGAAATGTTGATCTACAAACCTGTGTATCGCTTCAATGTTCGGGAATCGCTCGTCGTCGCCGAGTTTGTATGTCTGCTCGTACCACTCATTCTCCAGTTTTACACTGACGCGGCCGTCGTTTCGGAAAATGCTGATCAACAGAAAGGGGTGGGGGATGGTTCCAACCAGACGCATGGCAGTAAAATTTATGAAGGCTCAACCTTCGGTGCAAGGAGTTTATACAGTACAGGAGTAACTATTCTGGAGAGGAGCGTGCTCGAAATGAGCCCTCCGATCAGTACGTAGGCAAGTGGTGAATACAGCGGGTTCTCTTCCACAGCAATCGGTAACAGTCCGCCAATCGCGGTGAGCGATGTGAGCAAAATGGGAACGAACCTGACTTCTCCGGCCTCCTGAACGGCTTCGTCAATGCTTCTGCCTTCCTGCCTGAGCTGGTTGGTGAAGTCAACGAGCAGAATGGAGTTTTTTACTTCTATCCCCATCAGTGCGATGAGTCCCACCACAGCCGTGAAGGAGAACGGATACCCGGCAAGCAGCAGCATGGCTACCGCACCGATAATACCAAGGGGTATGACCGAAAGGACAATCAGTGTGCTTTTGAAGGTGCCAAATTCGAGTATCAGTACCGCCATCAAACCGAAAATGGCTACTGTTATGACTGTTCCTATGCCTTTGAATGAACGCTCTGCACTTTCCTGCTCTCCTGCCACCACAAGTCTGCTGCCTTTCGGAAGATCAATGGTTTCGAGTTTTTTTCCGATTTCCCGGTTTACCTCGGTAGCATAATACCCTGTTTTTACCAGCGCCTTCACTGCAGAAAACCGCTCTTTGTTGTAGTGCTGCACAAAGTTGGGCGAAGGCCTGAATTCCAGCGATGCCACCTGACTCAACGGATAGGCCGTGCCCTGCACGTTGCTTACGTAGAGCTGGTCGAGTACGCCAAGGTCGGGTGTAGCACCCGTTCTGCTTACACCCACAATGATCGGAAATACATCCCCATTGTCTGAAGAGGTCATTTTACCGATATTGAACCCCGCTATGGCCAGCCTGACGGTTCTGTCAATATCTGCTGCGGGAATACCCAGCGCCCCGGCTTTTTCCTTGTTTATTCGCACATATATATCCGTCTTTACAGCTGCAACCGGGTTGTCCAGGTATATGGTTCCCTCCGTGGAGGCAATCACTTTTTCTACTTCAGCCGACAAGTGACGGAGCGTATCCAGGTTTTCTGCATATACCCTGATGGCTACCGGCGCTTCCACCGGCGGGCCCTGTTCAAAGTTCTGTACCGTGATTCTGGCATCAGGTATGTACCGGAACTTCTGTCGCAGTTCGTCTATCAGTGCTACCTTCACTGCCGGCGGTGTTTTTTCCTGCAGCTGCACAAACACCTGTCCGTACGACGGGCTTTCAAACTCCCTGATCACATTGTAATATACTCTCGGATTTCCGCGTCCGGTGTTGCTGGCATACCAGGTGATACGTGCCTTGCCACCGCTGTAAACTGATTGCGGCGCTGCCGAATCGGGCATGGATACGAGTGATCTGAAATCAGGATCAACGTATTCTCTCAGAACGGAGTCAACGATACCAACCACTTTGTCTGTGTGTGCCATGTTGCTGCCCGGGGCTGTTTCCACATCTATGTAGAACATGGGCCGTTCCGAAGCGGGAAACAGCGTGAATGCCGAGGAGAGCGCCATCAGGACACTTCCCGTAAAAATTAGTACTGATATCAATATGGTGATCCAGGGCCTGTCGAGTGCCAGGTGGAGTACGCGCGCGTACGTACCCGAAATGACCCATTTCAGGCCGCGCAGAAATATATTCCCCCGCGGATCGTGTCTGTCTGCCAGCAGTCGGCTGCTCAGAAACGGAACGATGGTGAGTGACACAAACAGGGAGGCGAGTACAGTGAGTACCACCGCCATGGGCAGTGACCTGATGAAATCGCCGGATGCTTCCGGCATGAACACAAGTGGCAGGAATGCCAGCACCAGGGTAGCTGTGCACCCTATGACTGCCAGACCGATCTGCCGGGTGGCCAGTATGGCTGCATCACGCCGCGAGTAGCCCTCCCTGAGCCATCGCTCTATGTTTTCCACCACCACAATGCTGTCGTCCACCAGAATACCCAGTGCAATGATAAATCCCACGATGGATAACTGGTTCAGGGAGTAACCCAGTGCATCGAGCGCAAAAAGTCCCATGGCAATACTGAGCGGAATGGAAATCATGACCACCAGCGATGCCCTCCAGCCGAGGGGCAGCAGGGTGAGCAGCACCAGCAGTATGGCCAGTCCGAAATCGCGGGCAAAGCGCACAAGCCTTTTGCTGACAGAGTCGTTCTGGTCAAACACTTTCCGGTATTCCATGCCTGGCGACAGCGATTCTTTCCACGATTCCACCACTTTTTCTGCCGAACGGCCCACTGAAAAGATGTTCTGTTCATCTTTCATCCGGGCAGTGATCCATACGCAGCGTACACCGTTTATGCGCGCCAGGTGTGTTATGTTCTCATAGGCCCAGTCCACGGTTGCCACATCTTTCAGGTAGAGTATTTTGCCACCGTTGCCTGTAATCACAGTATTTCGGATCTGGTCAATGTTTTCGTAGTCGCCGCTGGTTTCCACGAAGAATTTTCTCGTGCCGATATCAACCGAGCCGCCGGGGATACTCACATTTTCGCTCTGTATTGCTCCCAGCACCCTTGAAACGGGCAGGTTTTCCGCAGCCATCCGGGGCAGGTTCAGGGCCACACGAATTTCCCGACCCGGTGTTGCCAGTACATCGGCGCCCTTGATTCCGTCCAGTTTCTCCAGCTCTTCTTCCAGTCGTTCGGCTTCTCTGCGCAGATCGGCCCATGATGCGTTCTCACTGACAAGCGCGCCCTGCAGTATGGCCACATCCGACGACGAGAATTTTCGTATTTCTATCCGGTATATATCCTGAGGCAGTTCCTGACGTATGGCATTTACCTCCCTGATGATTTCCTCATATTTCTTGTCAGGATCCTGGCCGTGTATAAACTCGATTGTAAGCAGCATGAAACCGTTCGAGGAAACGGAGCGCATGCGGTCTATGTTTTCCAGGGCACCCAGTTTTGCCTCCAGCGGATCGGCTATTTTCTTTTCTATTTCCGCAGGCCCTGCACCCGGATAAACAACAGCCACCGTGAAACCGGGGGGAGTAAACTTCGGATCTTCTGCCCTCGGCATGCGGAGCAGGGAACCCACACCCAGGGCCATGACGAAACAGAATACAATAAAAGTAAACTGACTGTTTTTTACTGAAAATTCAGCTATTTTCATTGAAAAATCGTGTATTTACTGTGGGAATACGTTGCCCACCATCTGAAGACTGTGAAAGAAGGCCGCCCGGTTGATTGTCAGACCAGCATTCACCGAGTCGAAATATCCAATCAGGTTTTCTGTAGCCATGTTGCCGGTGAGTTCGTCTTTGGCCATCGGACAGCCCCCAAGACCATTCAGGGCCCCGTCGAAGCGGCGGCACCCGCTGTTCCAGGCGGCTTCCACTTTTTCTTTCCATGTGGCCGGGTGGGTATGCAGGTGAGCCCCGAATTCCACCTCCGGAAAGGCGGGAATCAGGTTGGAAAAGAGATAGGAAATGTTGTCGGGATTGGAACACCCGATGGTGTCTGACAGTGAAAAGATGCCGATTCCGAGCGGGATGAGCTCATTTACCCATTTTTGCACGATTTCGACATTCCAGGGGTCGCCATACGGATTGCCAAACCCCATTGAGATATAAATGACCAGTTGTTTGCCGTGCCTGAGGCACAGCTCCTGTATGGCCATGGTTCGTTCCAGGCTTTCGGATATGGTGGCATTGGTATTGCGCAACTGGAATGTTTCGCTGATGCTGAACGGGTACCCGAGATACTGTATTTCACGATGACTGCACGCTTCTTCGGCGCCTCTTTCGTTGGCTACAATGGCCAGCAGGCGCGTTTGGGTGGCCGACAAATCGAGCATGCCGAGTACCTCGGCGGTATCCCTCATCTGTGGTATGGCTTTCGGACTTACGAACGAACCGAAGTCGAGTGTGTCGAACCCCACCTGCAGCAGCTGGTTCATATAGGCTGCCTTTTTCTCCGTCTCAATAAAGAGGTGTACCCCCTGCATGGCATCACGCGGGCACTCTACGAGCTTGACAGTATGGCTGACGGAGTTGTTGTTCACTGAACAGGTTGTTCGTTTCCATTATAACGCTGTTCAGCCATGAAAGTTGGTCACCATCAGCAACTTTACATAGAACCGACAAATCGCACGAACCGGTCGAGATCAGACACGGTGGTTGCAATGCCCACCGATACCCTGGTGGCTCCCCGCATGATACCCAGCGAGGCCATCATATCCTTATAGTTGCCTCTGTCGCGGCTGGAGAAATATTTCGACAATTCCGGTCCGGTAATGCAGTTGTTTACTTCGTCTATACCCGGGTTGCAGAAACAGCCCGAGCGTATGGAAATATTTCTTTCATTGGCTGATTGTTCCACATCCTCAAACGGTATGCGCTCTCCCCCGGGCGTCAGAAAGTTCATAATGAGGGTGCCGCCAACATTCTGGCGATCTTCAGGACCGAACATGCGCACCTTTGGGGCGCCGTTGGGATGCTTCAGGTCGTGAAGCTCCCGGTACAGGTAGTTGATCAGCGCCGAAACCCGTTCGGAAATCTGGTCTATGCCTACCGATTCAATGAACTCCAGTCCGGTTTTGACTGCCGGAATATCCAGGTAGTTCACGGTACCGTCTTCAAACCGTTCATGGTTGCCGGTGAGGAAAAAGGCAGGTGTGGCTACAGAAGCCAGTGTGACGGTGCCTCCGGCAAACCAGGGCTTTTTCAGTTTGTCAAACTTGCTCTTCCTGACAAGCAGGCAGCCTATACCTGTCGGATATCCGAAAATCTTGTAGAAGGAAACCGACACAAAATCGGGCTTGTACTCCTGCAGATCAAGACGCGAGGTGGGAACATAGGCCGCAGCGTCGAGCAGCACATCCCAACCCTTTTCGGATGCTTTCCTGATCCAGCCGAGATCGTGCCTGACACCCGACACATTGGACTGGGCAGGAAAGGCAAACAGCTTGTTCGCTGCATGGGGGTGTGCTCCAAGCAGTTCATCCAGCCGCTCTCCGTCTATGCGAAGATCTTCATAATGAATGGGACAATAATCATAGTGCCCTCCCTTGTGCAGGCAAAACTCGCGTATTCCGTTTACTGAATTGTGGTTGTCGGCCAGCGACAGATACCGGGTATTTTCGTTGAATGGGTAACATTCACCCACGATCTTCAGCGCTCCGGTGGCGTTTTGTGTGAAAATACAGAAGTAATCATCAGCATTGAAGAACTCCAGCACTTTCCTGCGCGTAGCCTCCACTTTTTCGGTAGAGCGTTGCGACGAGGGGTTGGTGGAGTGGGGGTTCCCCAGTATCTCGTTGCAGAGCATGTTGTGGTGCATCATAATCTGGCTCTGCGGGTACAGGTTGCCGCCTGTGTAGTCGAGATAAACCTGATCATTCTGGTCTATGCGGCTGAATTCGGACCGGCGCAATGCACTGAAAAGCGCTTCATGGGGGAGGTGACTGGTCAGGTGTGTCATGCGGGTATGTTCACGGTAAAACGGCTGTACATTTGAGTTCTATGGCAATCGGGGTGGGCAGACTGTCAATTCCCACGGTGGTTCGGCAGGGCGGATTTTCACTGAAATACTCTGCCCAGATTCGGTTGTAGGTGGTGAAGTCGCGTTCCATGTTGGTCAGAAAAACAGTAACATCCACCAGATCAACCCATCGGGCGCCGCTGGCCTCCAGCACTGCGCGTACGTTTTTGAACACCGAGTGTACCTGAGCTTCAAAGTCAAATTCGGTGAAGTTGCCGGCAGGGGAGCGTTTCAGTCCCGGAATCCCGTCGTCTTCAGGGTTTCTCGGACCAATTCCGGACAGGAACAGGAGGTTGCCCACGCGTCGCGCGTGCGGGTAAAGACCGACTGGTCTGGGAGCTGTGGTGGTGTTTACGGCGTCTGACATGTATATTTGAGTTGAGAGCTGCACAAAGGTATAAAAATACTGATATGAAACAAAAAGCCCCTGCCGGCAACGACAGAGGCTTTTTGTTTCAATGGAACGGATGTATTATTTTTTCCAGGGCAGTTCCAGCACGCGCTGAGCCGCGAGATCACCAATTCGGAGGCCCTCGTCGCAGTCCATTCGGAAATGCACCCCAAGCGGAATACGGGAGTAGGCATCTTCTGCTCCGAGGTCGCGGAATGACGCAAAGGAGCGCGGTGTTCCGATGAACTCGGTTCTGTAAATGTGGCAGAGATCGGTGAATGTATATGTTCCGGGGTGCTCGCTGTTGAACTCAAACAGGGAGGAGAGTATTTTTGAACCTGCGCCGCCGAAGCCGGAGTGGCCGGACGGATAGGCGGGGAAAGAGGGCGTAAAACCCTGTGGACCACCGTACGGATTGTTGAGTATCGTACTCCAGTCTGCAGCTTCGGGTGTCTGATTTTTTATCACCCGGCGGATGTAGTCAACCGGACGCTCTACGTTGTAGTAATACTTGGAGTTCCAAATTGCGACGCCGTTATCGCTGATGGCCATGCCCATCTTGGCATAAGCCTCCGCACACTGGGCCAGATCCAGATTCTCCTTGTCCACCACCTGGTTCAGGATAGCAACCAGTCGGGAAGGAGGCGAGAAGGTGACATCAAGCATGTCGTCGCTCCAGAACTCACCCATCCAGCGACCTTCGTATGCGCCGGGACCGCCATTTTTGATATTCTGAACTGTGTTGTACACCTCCAGCGCCTGAGTGTAGAAAAGAGAACTGGGGTTTTCGCTGTAAGGTATGGGCGGGCGCGCGAGAATATCTTCGTCGCGCATGGCAAAACGGCGTACCCTGCCCCAGTAGGGAAACATGGCTCTGCCATAGTCAGGGAAAGTGGGTTGCCAGTTGCCCGGAGCGGCCGGCGGGTTATAGGAAACAGGACGCGCGTCCAGGAAGGCGTTGTGTCCGTATGGGTCCTGAGATTCCCACTCATAGACAGCGGCTGCCACCTGACGACCATAATCTTCAGATCTGGTGAGCACTTCATCAGAGGTATTCGATGCGTGCTGATTGTGCAATTTGAAGAAAGTCTTCTCTATCAGATCAAATTGTTGCGGATGCGTGTTTTCCATGTGGAAAAAAAAGCGCTCCATCAGATAGGAATAGGAAGCATTCACTACAGCAGCCCAGTTGTACTCCAGCGCCGGATCCGGACGCGGAACCTGAAGGTCAGGATACAGGGAAGCCAGCGAGTTGTTTTCAGGAATAGCCGTCACAACAGCCTCATAGGCACTCAACCCCAGATACGCGAGCGCTCTGGGCGCCGGTCCGGGACGATAACCCGGTGCGTAACGCTCAATTTCAAGAAACGTGTTGTTCCAGTCAAGATAAACAGTTTTATCATACTGGTGGGCATTGGCATAGGGCTGATCAACTTCAACCTTCACGTCGCTGCAGGAGTAAACAAACATTACTCCCCCCAGCATCAGAAGAGCCCAGAATGACTTAATGTGTTGAAAGATTTTCATGAAACAGGAAATTAAATAGGCAATCACGAATTAAACCGATCCCGAAAGAGGAAAATGCCTCCACACAGGACTTGAAACAGCGGCAAATATCGTGCTGATTTTTGATTTTTCGCATAAAATAGTTCCCTGACTTCAATATTTTAATCAATTGCTAATAATTAGAAAGTCACCGGTCATCTGACTGAGGTATGTTTTGGTCAAAAAATTGATTTTTAATAATTTTCTAAGATGGATTTATGCGTCTCTTCGTTTCTTTGCACCGAAAAGTCATTTTCTGGACAAAAACCCGTTTTATCTCATGCAATTTTTACTCCGTTTAGCAGTCTCCGTGTTGGGGCTGGTGCTCGTCAGCATGTTCTCTCAGTCGTGCAGTGACCTCAGTACCAAAATTACATCAAGCCGCGAGGCCAGACAATTCGACCACAAGGTCATGTCATCCTGGAACGATATGTTTCTTCAGGTAGAGCGTTATGCAGCGGGCTACAGGCCTGGTCCTGCCCCGCGTGCTATTGCATACATAGGCATTGCGGCTTATGAAGGCTGCATCAAGGGTATGCCTGATTTCAACTCGTTACAGGCATTCTACCCCGGGCTCGATGTTCCGCAGGCCGACGACAATGTCGAGTATCACTGGCCAAGTGTGGTCAATGCTTCGACAGCGTTTCTCATGCGCAACTTTTTCCCGACAGCTTCTCCCGACAGGATTGCTGCCATCAATTCGCTGGAGTCTTTCAATCGCGAACAGGCTTCCGGAGAGGCAAGTCCGGAAGTGATTGAGCGCTCCATTGCGCACGGCATTGCAGTTGCCACCGCCGTCTGGAACTACTCCAGAACTGATGCCATCGGCCATGATCACTACCTCGATCCTTTCCAGAACTACAACTGGGAAGATCACTACACCAAAGATGGCGACTGGAAACCTACCTTCCCGGGTCCCGGCAAGCCCATGGGCGGTGTCTGGGGCGGCGCCCGTACCTTCTCTATCGGTCCTTCCGATTTGATATGCAGGCCTCCGCTTCCCTACAGCGCAAGTCCGACCTCTGAGCTTTATGCCCAGTCTGTAGAGGTTTATGCCCAGAATACCCCCACACTCTCCTTCGAAGATGAATGGGTGGGCGAATTCTGGAGCGACGACCTGCTCAATCTGACCTTCAGCCCCGGTCCGCGCTGGCTGGCCATCGGCAATCAGGTTCTGGCATTGGAGGAAAGTAATCTGGAAACAGCCATATATATGACTGCCAAAGTAGGTATTGCCCTTAATGACGCCGCTGTAGCCTGCTGGGAGTCCAAATTCCACTACAATGTGGAGCGCCCGCAGACCTACATCAACCGCGTGATTGACCCGACCTGGAAACCGGCACTTTACAATCCGCTCACAGATGACGAGGGTATTACGCCATCTTTCCCTGCGTATCCCTCCGGCCACTCCACTATGGGTGCAGCAGGTGCCGAAGCCCTCGCCAGTATTTTCGGATACAGCTATGCCATGACCGACCGCTGCCACGAAAACCGCGTGGAGTTCGCCGGTATCCCGCGCGCGTTCGGCAGTTTCTATGAAATGGCCTACGAAAATGCCATTTCACGTATTCCGCTGGGTGTTCACTACCGCATGGACTGCGAAGAGGGCGTACGCTTCGGTACCGTCATTGGCAGAAAGACAAACGAACTGCCCTGGAAAAAGTAAAATGCTGAAAATGGTGAATCCGGGAATCCTCGCCTTCGCCCTCCTTTGCGCCTGTTCGCCCGCCAACAAGGAAACCGAACAGACAGAAACGTATCCGTCAGGGGTAATATCCAGGCGGATACGTCTTGTAAATGGCAATAAGGAAGGACTGATGACCGACTATTACCCGACCGGAAACATAATGACCGAACGGCTGTTCCGTCTCGACAAACAACATGGGAAAACACTTGTGTATTATCCGTCCGGTGCTCTTAAGGAAGTACAGTACTACGATCAGGGTCTCCAGTGCCATGGCGATACGGTCTGGTATGAAAACGGATCCATTCAGTTCACTGTTCAATTCAAAAGCAACCTGAAAGACGGGTTAATGAGAAAATGGAACTCTGACGGCAAACTGATTTTTGAAGCGCGTTATGTGAATGACTCGCTGGCTGAGGTAAATGGCCGGATGCTTGAATGAAAGTCCTGTCTGATCTGTTTCCCGGATCATTGTCGGTTTTGATTCGGGCTCCGGCGATCCGAATCTCCCCCGGCAGACAAATTTTAATCAGTTCCTAATTAGTATAGACTGCAGTATTTCTGCAAAACAGGGGATTTTTGCGACCGTTTTTTAGAAAAAGTCGTAAAATGAGCTCTAAAGTAATCCTGGGTCCGATCCTGTTCGCAGTGCTGTACTCCTCGTACGCATGCGCACAGGACCCTGACTCCATTAAATCCGCCACACTTCGCGAATTCACGGTGGCCCGACAGCGGGAAACGCGCCTTAACCTGCAGCCAATTGCCGGTGGATTCATCTGGTCGGGCAAAAAGAACGAGGTAGTCAGCCTGCAGAATCTCGATGCCTCCATCTCCGAAAAGGTTCCCCGACAGATTTTCAGCAAGATACCCGGTGTTTTTGTCTATGATATGGATGGTTCCGGCAACCAGACGAATATAAGTACCCGCGGTCTCGATCCGCACCGGGGCTGGGAATATAATATACGTGTCAATGGAATCATCTGTAACTCTGATGTATATGGCTATCCGGCCAGTCATTTCAGTCTGCCCTTCGAAGCGGTGTCAAGAATTGAGCTGGTGCGGGGTTCTGGTGCACTGCAGTACGGCGCCCAGTTTGGTGGTATGCTGAATTACGTGATGAAGGTTCCTGATACTACAAAGACAATTTCCTGGGAATCTGTCAATTCAGTGGGTTCATTCGGACTGATGAGCACTTACCATGCTGTTGGAGGGGCAAAGGGTAAGTTTATATATCAGGCCTGGTACAGCAGGCGTGTATCGGAAGGCTACCGGAAAAACAGCGAATCGGACTACGACGGACAGGGTGCCATGCTGCAATGGAAACCCGGCAACCGGTTCGATATTCGTCTGGAATTGCTGCGGTCAAACTATCTGTACCACAATCCCGGGCCACTCACAGATGCCATGTTTGCTGCAGATCCCAGGCAATCCACGCGCGAAAGGAACTATTTCAACCCGGAAATATGGATACCATCTGTTATTGCCTCCTGGTATATTACCGAAAATACGCTGCTGAAATGCACGCTTTCCGGTGTACGTGGCGAGCGCAGAAGTGTCCTGTACGATCGGGTAGCCAACATCCCCGATACAATTAATGTACATACCCTTCAATACAACCGCCGGCAGGTGGATACAGATGTTTTTAATAGCAATACAGCAGAAATCAGACTTTTGCATGCCTATAGAACAGGTGTGAAGACCCACCATCTCTCTGTTGCAGTGCAGGGGTTTTACAATGATCTGAACAGGCAACAGCAGGGCAGGGGGACTTCCGGCTCTGATGCCGATTTCAGTATAGACAGGCAGTCCGGATGGGGGCGTGACCTGCACCTGCTGACCAGAAACATATCTCTTTCGGTGGAAAACAGGTTTGTACTCGGCAATTTCTCGGTCACCCCAGGTCTCAGATACGAATACGGGAGTTCTGATTTGTCGGGTAACACTGCCTATTACAATCCTGATGAACTTCCCAATCGCATCAGTCGGAGCTTCCCGCTGTTCGGACTGAACGGCGAGTGGCAGCCAGCCAGGAGCCACACATTGTACGGAGGCATTTCACAGGCATATCGCCCTGTACTTTTCAGGGATATCATTCCTGCCACTATCTACGAGTTGTCTGATAAAAATCTGAAAGACTCTCGCGGATATAATCTTGACCTGGGCTGGAGGGGAAGTGCCGGCAGTCTGAAATGGGATTGTACACTGTTCCGTTTGCAGTACAACAATCGTTTGGGCAGTGTGGCAAGGTACGAGTCGGCGCTTGATACATTCGTACTTTATCGTACCAATATCGGCGACTCCCGTACACTCGGAGCAGAGATATTTACGGAATACCAGTTTTATACCGGTCGGAGAACAAGCCTCTCTGTTTTTACCTCTACCGCGCTTTTCAACGCCCGGTATCTCGGCGATTCTCTTCGATTCAGTGCCGGTGAAAACCGCAGTATAGCTGGAAACAGAGTGGAAAGTGTACCAGACCTGATTACAAGAAACGGACTGACCATTCGATACAGGGCTGTGTGCTGTTCGGTTTTGTACAGTTACACGGGTGCCACCTTTGCCGATCCTTTCAATACAGAAATCCCCTCATCCACGGCAGCGGTCGGAAAGGTTTCTTCTTACGGACTTGTTGACCTGAATGCGACCTGGAGAGTACGCAATGTTACAGTCAGACTGGGTATCAGCAACCTCTTCAATCGCCAGTACTTTACAAAACGGCCACAACTTTACCCCGGTCCGGGTGTCTGGCCTTCGGATGGCAGGAGCTTCACACTGTCTGCCGGAATTGTATTGTGAAAAGCATGGTTTGCCAAATTCGCACAGTTACTTGTCGCAATTTAACATTTTTTTATTGAAAATGGGGAACTAACAGGTTTTTGGCATCGTTTTGGTTATTATAAAAGTCCAAACCGATTCAAATTCTTTTAATGAACAGTTCATCCTACTCATCAAATCGCGGCCACCGCAACCACGCGCTGGTTCTGGCCGTCGCACTTCATCTGTCGCTCGGCCTGCTGCTTTACATGCACGCAGGAGAAAGCAAGTCAGTTGGCAGGCAGACTGCGGCAAAGAAAGCAGAACAATCTGCTGTCAAATCCGGAGACAAGACCCTGCTGATGCCCTGAAGCCCTGTGTAACCTGCCAATCAGATGAAAAAAGCCATTCCCATCACAGGGAATGGCTTTTTTATTGTGATTCAGGCACTTTTATCGTCTCAAAACTGAAGCCTGCCGATGTATAGTACTCCAGTACGCGGGGCAGCGCAAAAAGCAGGTTCCTGCGGGCTTTCAGGCTGTCGTGCATGACTATAATCGAGCCGGGACCGGCATTGTCTGTGATATTCGACAGGCACTGTTGCGGAGATATATCCGGACTGTAGTCACCGCTGAGTACATCCCACATCACTATTTTGTAACTCCTGCGGAGTACAGCTGCCTGCGACCGGCGCACTCGTCCGTAGGGCGGGCGAAACAGCCCGGATGGCAATACAGCCCTGCACAACTCCACATCCCCGAGATATTCCCTGTCGGAAGTTTTCCATCCATTCAGGTGGTGAAAAGTGTGGTTGCCCACTGAGTGCCCGCCGGCAGTTACCTGATCCAGAATATCAGGATATTTGCGTACATTATCACCCACGCAGAAAAAAGTGGCCTTTGCATTGTATTTCCGGAGCAGTTCCAGTACATCGGGCGTCACATCGGGTACAGGGCCATCATCGAACGTCAGGTAAATTTTCCGGTTGTGGTCCGGACCTTTCCACATGTAATGCGGCATCAGGAGCCTTAAAAAGGAGGGATTTTTGGCTAAAAACATCGAAAAACACTATAATAAACAAAACTTGCCTGCAAAGCAAGTCAAAATTGGGGATAAATGAGCTACTTTTGTCCCAAATATGACACCGAGACTAAGATTCGCTCCATCACCGACCGGAGCTCTGCATATTGGCGGAGTTCGCACTGCACTCTACAACTACCTGTTTGCCAGAAAGCACAATGGTGTTTTCCTGCTCAGGATCGAAGATACTGACCAGGGCAGGTACGTCCCCGGCGCAGAGGAATATATCATTGAAAGCCTGAAATGGGCTGGTATAGTTCCCGATGAAGGCGTCGGCTTTGGCGGCGACGAAGGTCCGTACAGGCAGAGCGACAGGAAAGAAATTTACACCAGATACGCTCACGAACTGGTTGAGCGCGGGCATGCATACTATGCCTTTGATACCCCCGATGAGCTGGAGCAGCGCAGGCAGGCGGAGGACAACTTCACCTGTAACCACCTTACCCGCGGAACACTGACCAACAGCCTCACGCTCGGACCGGATGATGCCAGGTCGTGGATAGACGAGGGGCGCCCGTATGTAGTGCGGCTGAAGGTGGAGCCCGGACGGGAAATCAGGATCAATGATCTGGTGAGAGGTGAGGTTGCGTTCCAGAGCGGTGAACTCGACGACAAGGTGCTGCTCAAGGCAGATGGTATGCCTACCTATCACCTGGCCAATGTTGTTGATGACCATCTCATGCGCATCACGCACGTAATACGCGGGGAAGAATGGCTGCCCAGCACTGCACATCACGTGCTTTTGTACGAAGGATTCGGCTGGACGGATACCATGCCTTTGTTTTCGCATCTCCCGCTGATCCTCAAACCTGTGGGTAGCGGAAAACTGAGCAAGCGTGATGGCGCCAAATTCGGAATGCCGGTTTTTCCGCTCAGCTGGAATGGGGAAACAGCAGAAGACAGTTTTGAGGGGTTCAGGGAGGCCGGTTTCCTGCCAGAGGCCATGATCAACTTCCTGGCGCTGCTGGGCTGGCATCCGGGGGGGGATCGCGAACTTTTTACGCTTGACGAGCTGATTTCCGAATTTTCGATTGAACATATCGGTAAAAGCGGAGCCAGGTTCGATTTTGAAAAAGCCAAATGGTTCAACCAGAAATACATACAATCGTTGTCCAGCGAGGTACTGGCTTCCATGATACAACCCCTGGCAGCCCACAAGGGTTATAACACAGACATGAACTATCTGGGATTGGTGGCATCGCTGATGAAGGAGCGCGTTACCTTCATTCCGGACTTCGTGGAAGCCGGATATTACTTCTTTGAGCCGGTTAAAAGCTACGATCAGGAAACAGTCGCCAAAAAGTGGAATGAAAACCTGATTCCGTTTTTCAACAATCTGACGGAATTTTTCTCTAATTTTGAGCCTTTCGAGGCGGTGCTTCTGGAGGAGCAGACAAAGGGAATGATACAATCAGCCGGCTTCAAGCCCGGCGACATTCTTCCCCTCCTCCGAATCGCCTTTGTCGGAACAATGAAAGGCCCTGCCGTGTTCGATACTGTTGTGGCGCTCGGAAGAGAAGAGTCTGTAGCGCGAATACGGCGCTTTCTTGAGCATGTTTCTTCGTAAATCAACTAATAACCCGTGACCTATGGAAAAACAACTGTCAAAAAAACAGGAACAGGGCGATCCCGAAAATGAACTGGATGCAAAGGTTGACGAGTTTGGCGGCATCATTCTGAGTTTGCCTGAGGAAGAACTCAGAGCGCGCATTGATCAGTCCGGAAATACAGAAGCAGCTGATTCCGGCGAGTAATCTGTTTCTTTTTAATCCCGTTTATCGAAAATACCGGTGATTCCTCCCGTAGCCCGGAATTGCGACAAGTCCAGATATGACAAACCGCCTCTGCAAGTTGTTGCGGAAAATATCCCTGACATTGTGGCTAAGCCTCGGTGTACTCAGTGTCCGCGATGTTTTTGCCCAGCCAGGTTTCTTCACTTTTGTGTATAACGGCCCCGATACGGTTGCCGTCGGACCGGAGTGTACGCTTTCTCTGGAGAGCGCTATTACACAGCAGCCCGTGGTGACTACCAGCAACGGGGTTGTAACCGTATCCGTGTTCAACCCTGTATTGTCCGGTTTCCCGATTACCGAAACATTTGTTGCCGGAGAAACAGCCCATATCTTTTGGCATGTGGAGAACAGTGCCGGACAGCAGCATGACTTCGAATTTTTCATCTCTTTTGCCGACCGGACTGCCCCTGTTTTTGATCTGACCGGTATTCCTGATACACTTTACCTGCCTTCAGTGGTGCAGGTGCCCCCGGTACCGAATATCCCTGTATCCGACAACTGCAATCTGAGAGCACTGGAGTTCTCCGAAAGTGCCCGGCCTGATACCTGCCTCGCGGGCACATTCACGCGCACATGGATGATTTCCGACTCTGCAGGCAACAAAGCCACATTCAGGCAGCACATTGTTATTGCTGCAGATGTCACTCCGCCCACCATCACATTCCCCCCACAAAACGGTACCGCCCGGTGTGAACTGCTATCTGCAGCCTATCCGGCCTGGAGGGCTGCACAAATCGCCGCTTTTGCCGTTCAGGATCCTTCGGGTATAAAATCTGTAACCAACAACGCTCCTGTCTCGTTCCCGCCCGGGTGTACGGTGCCGCTCACGGTCGTTTTCCGCGCTACCGACAACTGCGATCTGAGTATCAGTACCACGGCGGTATTTACCACCAGCGATACAAAACCGCCCGTGGTTGTGGTACCGCCCCGCGATTCGGTTGTATATTGCAATGCCAGTGGCGATCACCTGACGAAACTTTCCCAATGGGTAAGAAACCGCGCCTACATGCAGGTTGTTGACTCCTGCTCTGGTCCGCTCACCTATTCCATGAAGATTAATGGTGCCAGCGTTGACTCTGCTGCTGTTATGGCGGCCTTCAATGCCTCCTTCGGAAATACCTGTTCCACCCTTCAGATCGGAAATCAGCAGGTAAACAGGGTAACTGCCTTTGTCAGTGTTGACTATTTTGCAGCAGACGCCTGCGGAAATCAGGTTTTTGCAGGAAACGCTGATTTCGCAGCGGTGGACACGCTTCCGCCAACGCTTTCCGGTTCCGATTTCAACGAACAGTGCGGAGGTGGCAATGATCAGGCCAATCTGCAGCTGTGGATCAATATCAGGGGCAATGCAGTTATCTCGGACAATTGTTCCTCTGCTGCCTGGACAAACTACACCTACACCACATCTGACGGACAAACCGGTTCGGGCAGTTTCAACAGCGGCCCTTATCCCGTTGTGGCACCCAATGTGTGCACGTGGTTTGCTGATGTGACATTCAATGCGGCCGATGAGTGCGGAAATGCCGGCAAAATCAAGCTCAGGTTCCGAATTATTGATACGCAGGCGCCGGTTATCTCCGGTCTCGCACCAAAGATAACCGTGTTTTGCCCCAGTCCGCTGCCCACTGTGCCCGCTGCCGTCATAACTGACAACTGTGATGTTGCTCCCGCCATTTCGTTCACGCGGGTTTTTCAGGACAGCCTTTGTGCAGGATCCTACACGGTAATGGTAACATGGCGGGCCACCGACGACTGCGGAAACACGGCAACAGCCCTGCAGGAGATTTCCGTCCGGGATACAACCAGACCGGTATTCACGCTTGTGCCAGCCAATTTTACGGCACAGTGCGACACCTTCGAACTGCCTCAGGCGCCGGTGACGGGTACGGATATCAACGCAACAGATGTGTGCAGCCCGATTTCCGGTATTGCAACCGCTGTTACATCCTCCAGAAATCCTGATCCTGCTGTTTGCGGGCATTACTCATACAATGTACTGCGTGTATTCACCGCCACCGACCAGTGCGGAAATACCGCCACCGCCACGCAACAGATTTCAGTTGTGGATACGAAACCTCCCGAACCGGCGGGCCGGCTTGATACTGTGGCACTGTGCAGCACTCTCGTCCCTTTCCCGCTTCCTGCGCCTGGTGCGCTCGATGCCTGTTCGGGTCCGACACTGCCGCCTGTATTGCAGGGTACATTCAACAGCCCGGGACCCTGTCCGGGCAATTACACGATTGAAGTCCGCTGGAAAGCGCAGGATGTCTGCCAGAATGAAAAACTGTTCTCCCAGTTCGTTCATGTTATTGATACTGTTGCCCCGCAGCTGTTCAATATCCCCGAAGACATTACTGTAGAGTGTAACGAAATACCTCAACCGCCGAATACGGCCTCATTCAGCGCTGCAGATGCCTGCAGTATTCCGGTGTCGGTTTCATTTTCGGAAACAGAAATCAGGGGTAACGATTCAGGTGAGTGTGCCTACTGGACAAACTGGACCCTCAAACGTGAATGGACAGCCACTGACGATTGCGGCAATGCGCGTACTTACACGCAAAACATACACATCCGCGACACAAAAGCACCTGTAATCACACTGCCCCCGACCCTTACACTCGGAAACGAACAGGGCCTGTGCGGCAGGAATATCGTCGTACCCGCTCCGCTGTCGGTAACCGATGACTGTACAGGGCTGATTAACAGCGTTGTCCTGCGTGATACACAGATCGTGACGCCGCTTCCCAATACCGGACCGGTGAATGCTGTCGTTGATACCCTGGTTTTCGATTTTGTTACGCCCAATATACCCCCTGCGGCACCCGCTGTCACCTCCGTTTCCCTGTCTGTTTTTCTTGAAAATATGGATGCCGAGGCCCCCACCGAGCATTTCAGGATATACGGAGAAAACGGAGTGCTCATTGGGAAGACATCGGCTGTTTCGGGTCAGTGCAACTTTTTCCCCGGGGTAACCATACTTTCCATTACGGCCGGCCAGTTCAATCAGTGGGCAGCTGACGGTATATTGCGGATAACACTTGCTCCCAACGGCACGGGTAACCTCGCTGTCAATCCTGTTTGCCCGGGCGCACGCGTGCGCATGCAGGTTTCGTATTCCTTTTCAGCGCCGCAGGTGCCGGTCAGTCTGGACTACTCGGTTGATGGCGGGAGTGTACAGCCCTTTCCTCCGGCAGGTACAACATATCTCGGTGCCGGTTTGCATACCGTCGTTTATGGTGCAACCGATTGCGCTGGCAACAGAAATACTTCCTCGCTGCAGGTAGTCATCAATGACACGGAGCCTCCTGTTATTGCGCCTCCATCTGCACAGACAGTATATGTGAGTGCGTCATCCTGTGAGGCAACCTTCAGACTGCCGTTCCCCGGAATTGAGGAGAATTGCCAGATGCCTGGTCAATTGTCAGAAAATACGGCCTTTTTGCCGCTTCACTTCGATGAGCAGCCGGATGCCGGAGTTATACCTGATGAAGAGCTGCTGATTTTCTCCGGACTGATACCCAATGCGACAGGAGACGGGCAGCTCGCAATAAAGTTCAGGGGCGACAATGCCAATCCGCGGGAGTATTTTGATATTTTCAGCAGCTCTGTATGGCTTGGCCGGACTGGCCTGAGTCAGCCATCCGGCAGCTGCAGCGATACGGTTGTCAGTATCATAACCCTCACAGACGCCCAGATTAACGCCATTACACAAAGCGGTTCGGTTTCTTTCCGGGCTGTTCCGAATACTGATCCGGGCACTCCGTTTGACTTTGACTTTATCAATCCGTGTGCGGCGCCCGAAAGCGACAGAACCGACGGACTGAGTTTCATACAGGCATCGCTCGCATACCGTTTCGCCGCTGTCAGCTATACCGTTACCAATAATGCGGGCAATACTGTTGTTGCAACGGGAACGCTGTTCGGAAACCAGACTTCAGTTACCCTTCAGCCGGGTACCTACACCGTAGAGTACAGCACTGCTGACGCTGCCGGATTGACGGGAACTGCCACCTGGCAACTGACGGTCAGGGATACTGTACGGCCTGTTGCCTCCTGCAAGCCGTCTGTCTTTGTAAGTGTGAACCCGTCCGGTACCACTGATTTTATTTTGCAGCCATCGGCTGTAAATAATGGCAGTACCGACAACTGCACATCAGCCCTGTCATTTCAGTTGTCACAGTCTGTTTTCAAATGCAATCAGGCTGGCAACAGTTACACGGTTATTCTGACTGCCACCGACAATGCAGGAAACTCCTCCGTTTGCCAGACACAGGTGTCGGTCAATACGATCCCGCCTGCTCCCGCGCATGATCCTGTTTGCCTTGGAGACACCCTGTTTTTGCGGGCCAATGCTCCTGCAGGCAATTTTGCATATCAGTGGCTGCATGCAAATTTTTCGTCAATCCTCCCGAACCCTGTGCGACCCAATATGACATCAGCTTTCGAGGGGATTTATACGCTGACAATCAGGGGTGCATCCGGTTGTACCTCTTCAGCCTCCGTTACGGTAAATATCTCCCCGCTTAACGTACCGAACATCGCGATTTCGGGGGGGGGCGGCAATAACAACAATTTCTGTACAGATCAGGATGTTGTGCTTGGAACCGCTACCGTCCCCGGTAACAACGTTCAGTACCAGTGGTTTGTCAATACGCAGCCGGTTCCTGTACTGATTGCGACAACCACTCTGCCTTCCCACACAATTATTCAGCCTCCGGCGGGGCAGTATCAATATTTTGTCAGGGTGAAAATCGGAGACTGCATTACGCCCAATTCGACAGTGGCTACAGTGACGGTCAGTCAGCGACCTTCGGCCAGTGTGACGGATGACAAGATAGTGGTTTGTGAAGGTAGTGTGGTGACACTGGGAACTGGTGTGACCGGCTCCGGGTTATTGTACAACTGGTTTGGGCCGGGTGAATTTTCCAGTTCAAGCCAGTTTCCGGTAGTAACCACTTCGGCCGATCCGTCTGATGCAGGTATTTACACTTTATGCATAGCAGATCAGAATTCCGGATGTATTTCCAATCCGTGTGCTTATGTGAATGTACTGGTCAATTACAGTCCGCCGCAGCCGCAGGTCAGCAGTCCGAATATTTGTGTCGGTGATGATGCAGTACTGGTTGCTGCGCTCGCCGGGCAAACCACAATATTTGAGTGGGAGCGAAACGGCGTCTCTTTCACAACCACCACGATGAACGCGCTGACCCTTCCGGACATGACGCTGGCGGATTGCGCCAGCTGGAGAGTCAGGGCGCAGTACCAGACCTGTTTTTCGCCCTGGTCAGCGCCGGTCAGTGTGTGTCCGACGCCGTATCCGTCTATCAGTGCATCTGCCAGTTCACCTATATGTGCTGATTCCACTTTATATCTGCAGGCTACCTCTTCCTTGCAAAACCTGTCGTGGTGCTGGCAGTTTCCGGACAATACGCTTGTCTATCAGGAAGATATTGCCGTTTCACCCGGAATATCCGGCATTTATACCGTCATTGCAAAAAACGGCGCTGCTGCCTGTGCTGACACAGCCACCGTTATGGTGGAAGTCAGTACCCCTCCGTCTATTGAAGGTATTCTGGTGGATGCTCCTGTCTGTGCCGACGGCGTTTCAGATGCCTGTCTGATACCCACAATTTCAGGCGGAACTATGCCATTCACCTATATATGGCGTAAACAGGGTACTACAGTAGCGAACAGCCTCAGCCTTTGCTTCCCTGACGTTACGGCTTCTGCCAATGGCCCCTATACCTTCATTGTAAAAGATGCGCGTGGATGCCCTTCGGCGGCAGGTTCTGTGACACTGAGTGTACAATCGCAGGTTGTCACTCCCACGATTCAGATATCGCCCAACCCGGTATGTGCCGGTCAGGACGTTACGGTCAGGGTAGTCAATTCCGGAAGCTACAATGCCAGTTCGGAGTTCTTGTGGTTACTGCCGGCTGGAGATACCATCATAACAAATGTACCCCAGTTTGTGCTGCAGAATGTGAGTGGTGCTGATGCCGGCACATACAGGGTGCTGGTAGTGGAAGGTGTTTGTCGCTCGGTGAATTCAAATACGGAAACGCTGACCGTCAATCCGGTTCCGTCGCCTCCGGGACTGTCAAGCAATCAGCCTGTTTGCGAAGGAGAGACACTCCAGCTGAATGCGACCTTTACAGTAAATGCCCAATATTTCTGGGGAGGGCCGAATGGCTTCCAGAGTTTCATTTTCAATCCTGTCAGATCATCTGTCAAGCAATCTGATGGAGGGGAATATTATGCCTATGTATTACTGAATGGCTGTCAGTCTGATACAGCCACTGTTCAGGTCTCGGTTGTTCCGCTTCCACAACAACCTGTGATCATAAACAATGGTCCGGCTGCAGTATGTCTTGAGCAGGTACCAGTTGAAGGTTCCCTGGCGGTCAGTCCGGCTACACAGACTCCGGGGGCGCTGTACACGTGGCTTGGCGCTGCAGGCGACACACTTTCCGGGCCATCGTCAAATTCGGTACTCAACTTTGCTTCACTTCCTGCGGGCAGCCTCGTACCGGGAACAAACCAGTTCCGGGTAATTGCATGGCGTGCTGGCGGGATGCCCGGTTTTGGGTGCAGCTCAGTTGTTTCAGCGGCTGTTTCTGTTCGTTTCGACACGATTCCCAATAATTTTGCACAGGTTGTACCTGATCACCCGGCCTGCGCTTCGCCTTCAGTGCAACTCTCAGCAACCCCGCCGAGTGGCGGTATTACAGGCAAGTGGAGACAGATATCCGGGCCTTCAGTTGCCATTATAAACAGTGATTCGCCCGGCGCCCAGTTTGCAGGTGCAGCCGGCAATACCTACCTGTTTGTCTGGTCGCTGACGAGCGGTGGTTGCCGCGATTTCAGCCAGGATACACTGACCATCTTTGTGGCTCCTCCCGAAACAGCCAACGCAGGCAATGACCTGTTTACCTGCGACGGAAAGAACATCGTGCTTAACGCCGTCCAGGGACAATACTCGAACGGAATCTGGAGCCAGATGGGGCAGAGCAATATAACCATCGGCGATCCGGAGGAACCTCAAACGCCTGTTGACGGACTTGCTTCCGGAAACCGGTATTTTTTCACCTGGACGCTGAGTGATATAGGGTGTGGCGCCTCTTCAGACCAGGTCATGGTTGACTATTACAGCGGCAAACCGGCAATAACCGGGGATGAGTTCGTATGTTCAGGACAGAGCCAGACTATCGTGACGGCAAGTGCCATACAGTCGTGGGAACAGGGCATCTGGAGCAGCGAAAGTGGCAACCTCGTATTTGACATGCCGGCAAAAGTCAATACCGCGGTTACAGGTCTTGTTCCGGGGAAAAACGTGATCTACTGGACTACCAACAATGGTATTTGCGGAAACAACTCCAGGGATACATTCACGATATACTATGAAATATTTCCGCAGGCCACTCCGGATGAGGTGGAAGTCGGGTTTGGCGCCGAGACCCCGTTTTCTGTGCTGGACAATGACATATTGCCTACCGATTTGCCCAGTTTGCAGATAACCATTCAACCCCTGAATGGTACAGTAACGCAGGGTAATGTCCCCGGGCAGTTCGTATATCGGCCCAATTCGGGCTTCAGTGGTGAAGACCAGCTCACCTACAAAATCTGTAACATCAACTGCGCCAACGCCTGCAGTTCCACTACCGTGCGGTTCAGGGTAGCCCAGCCGGAGAGGTGCAAAATTCCGACCATCATTACACCCAACGATGATAGCAAGAACGACAGGTTTATACTCGGCGACGAGTGTTTCATCAACGGAGAAGGAGAGGATAATATCATTTCCGTGAGTATTTTCAATCAGTGGGGCGATGAGGTTTATCGCAAGGAGAGCTATCCTCGTCCTGTTGAAAGTGGCCACTGGGATGGTTCCTATAACGGCAGCAGGCTGCCTCCGGGCACCTATTACTATCTGATCCAGTTCAATCAGCAAAAACCTGTTTCCGGATTTATCCTTTTGCAACCATAATACCCGGCCTATGTTGAAAAAAAATATACCCGTCCTGTTGTTGATACTGCCCTTTTGTGCGCTGGCGCAGCAGGAACAGATGTACACACAGTTTGCCCTGAACAAACTGCCCTGGAACCCCGGATATGCGGGCAGTTTTGCCTCTCCAACCCTGACCGCTGTTTTCAGGAAACAGTGGACGGGTATTGACGGAGCCCCTGATGCCCAACTGGTGAGCTACCACCAGCCCACCTACAACAATCAGCTGGGTATCGGAGGCAGCATCAGCCGGCAGAGTATCGGTATCTCAAATTCCTTGACCCTCGACATGGTCTTCGCTTACAAAATACGGATGAAAAGGGGCATACTTGGAGTGGGTATGCAGGCCAGTGTGCGGAATTTCAGGCAAAACTGGTCGGACCCCCGTATTTATGCCATTGATCAGAACGACCTTTCGATACCGGTAGAGCCTGGCAGCAAATTCATGCCCAACTTTGGTACTGGGTTATACTATACAGCATACAAGGACAAATGGTATGCCGGCATCTCGCTGCCACGCATGATCAGAAACAATATAGATTTCTCGGAATTCGGCAACGTTTTTTCCAGGGAGGTCCACCAGGTGAATGCCATGGGCGGATTTTCCTCCAGAGTGAATGACGAGATGACAGTCACAACACAGGCACTTTTCCGCTATGCGGTGGGTGCACCGTTCGATGTTGAATTGAACTCATCCGTATTGTTGAGAAAAAAATTTGCCGGTGGACTCACATATCGTGCCGGCGGGAACACCAAAGGGGCCGGGGAAAGCGTTGATGTATTATTGGGTATGCAGGTGAACGCAAATCTGTTTTTTTGCGTTTCATACGATATAGGTATATCGCGCCTTCGCAAAGCCAGTAACGGAACCATCGAACTGACCGCCCGCTGGTGGTTTTCGCCGCCTGATGATGTTGACAGCGGAAAAATTGATTCGGGTCGGCCGTTTTGATCGAACGTCAGAAAAACAACTCAAAACATGATTCGCAAGATACTGCTTCCGCTTTTGATACTGTCTGTCACCCTGGCAGCAGCCCAGTCCACATCCAAAAGTAAATCAAAGGAAAGATTTCGCGAAAAAGATGACCGCCGCTATCCGATAAGGGTGGAGAATCTGAATGTCATTAACCTCCCCGGCACCGACTACGCCCCGGCCTTCTACGATAACGGAATTATACTGGTTTCTGCCCGTGCCAGACGCGGCCCCAAAGACGAGGCTACCGGCGAGCCCTTCCTGGATCATTACCTTTCCACTTTCGATGCACTGGGCAAACTGCTTCCGCCACAAAAGTTCGAGTTCAACATTCTGAAAAAATCGGATTTCAACGAGGGCTCCGTTTGCCTCAGCCGCGACTATCAGACTGCCTATATTTCCAGAAACAACAATATTGACGGCGTCATCAAGGCAGGCAGAGATGGTCGCTCGACACAAAAAATTTATCAGGTACAGTATGGTTTTCCCGACTGGACCCGACCTGAAGAGTTGCCTTTTAACAGCGACGATTATTCATGTCTGAATCCCAGCCTGAGCCTGGACGGCAAATGGCTGTACTTTTCATCCGACATGCCCGGAGGATATGGAGGTTACGATATATATGTGGTGGAAAAGCTGGAAGAAGGGTGGGGTGAGCCCAAAAACCTGGGTTCACTGGTCAATACAGAGAAGCAGGAGATGTTTCCGTACATCAGCTTTTCCAACACGCTCTTTTTTTCCTCCAACGGTCATGAAAAGAACCTGGGAGGCATGGATATCTACTATGTGAACAATCCGCTCGACAACGATGTCGAGGCGCAGGTTGTCAATATGGGCGAGCCCTTCAACTCCCGGTACAATGACCACAGTTTCATCGTTGATGATTCAGGCAACAGCGGCTACTTCGCCAGTGACAGACCCGAATCAGGTTACGGGAAAGACGATATTTATCAGTTTTTTGCGTCAAACGGTATCGAGGGAACGGGCAAGCCGGCGGTCAATGCCGCCAAAATCAGCGTATTTGACCGAAAAACAGGCAATCCGGTCAGGGGGGCAGAAATCAGAATTCTGCAACCTGCAGACAATGGTTTCAGCGATGTCGTGAACAGCGACTTCTACTCACTGGATCTGGTTCCGAGGCAGGATGATCCGGAGTCGTTCACCCTCTCGCTGGTCAGGAAGAGCGCTTCAGAGATGGGCAATCCGGATTTGCTCACCAATGTGGAAGGCCGGGCGCTCACCGAGTTTACCCGCTTCAAGCAGTACCTTGTGATCGTCAGTGCCGACGGCTACGCTCCGCGTGAACAATTTCTTTATGTTGACTCGGATGAGGAACTCGATATCAGTTTCAAGTTGTCGGAAAAGCCGCCCTGTCTGAGGGCAGGAGGGATCGTACTGACCACAGAGTTCGGAACTCGTATTGCCAATGCAACGGTCAAGTTCGTCCATCGGGAGAGTTTTCACTCGGAAACTGTCAGGACAACCTGGAGCGGCGAGTTCGACGCCTGTTTGTCTGATCCCGGCGACTACATCGTGTATGTTGAGCGTGCCGGATTTCAGCCTGAAAACTACAGACTCACCGTTGAGGGAGGAGAAAGAGCCTTTCAGGAGGTTCGTCTGACGCCCGTAGAGGCTGCGGCCAGTGCGGATGCCGAGATGCCGCTGGCCAACGGCCTGAGCGAGGGCTCTGTGCTGGTGCTCGACAGGGTATTTTACGAGTACAACAAAACCACCCTGAATCAGAGCGCCATACGTTACCTCGATGCGTTGCTTGAGGTAATGAACCGCTATCCGAACATGGAAATATCCCTGCTCGCGCACACGGACACGCGCGGTGACGCCGACATGAACATGATTCTGACTGAAGAACGCGCAAAAAATGCCCGTATATACCTGGTTTACAAAGGTATAGATGAAAGCAGGATATCTGCAAGGGGGCTGGGGGAGACCCAGCCCAGAAATCGCTGCAAGGAAGGTGTTGAATGTTCGGACGAGGAACACCAGCAGAATAACCGTCTTGAAATTGTAGTGAGGAAACTTGAATGAGGCGCCTTTCCCGGATATACACAACATTGCTGGCCCTTGTCGTTCCTTCGCTCATGTATGCAGGAAACGCCGGAGATGATCTGCGCACGGCGGGCGATGGTCCCTATGTCTTTTACCAGGGAGACCAGATCGTTGTCAGGTACATCGTACCCCGAGACACGGGACTGAAAGTAGTGACCCGGCAGTTCTCCAGCCGCGAATCGGTGGTGCTCACCTGTTCGGTTCCGGAGACCGGTGATTATTTCTCCTTTCCACTGTCGGGTTCCATTGAGTCGCCACCGACGAGGCACGACAGTCCGCCCCGGGCGCTGGTCATATCTGACATCGAGGGGAACTTCAGAGCGTTAAAGACCATGCTGCAGGGGGGCGGTGTTGTTGACGGGCAGTTAAACTGGAGTTACGGCAACGGAAGCCTGATTCTCACAGGTGATTTCTTCGACAGAGGACTTCGGGTAACCGAATGCCTGTGGCTCATATACAAACTGGAAAACGAGGCACGGGCTGCCGGTGGCCAGGTTCATTTTCTGCTTGGAAACCACGAGGTGATGAACCTGGGCAGAGAACACACCTATGCAAGGAGCAAATACATTGATGGTGCCCGGCTGATGGAATTGTCTTACGGCGACTGTTACGGTACTGAATCGGAACTTGGGCGATGGCTTCGTTCAAAAAATGCTGTTGAGATCATCGGAGATGATATATACTGTCACGGGGGGATCAGTCAGGAAATATTGCGTGCCGGCCTTGCTCCCGAGCAGATAAACAGCCTTTCCCGTGCTCATTACGGGTTGCGGGAGTGGGAGATACAAGATTCCGGTGCACGGGCGGTATTTAACAGAAAAACCGGCGTATTCTGGTACCGGGGCATGGCCAAGGGGCAACTTGCTCCCGAGACAGTAGGAGATATCCTCGGTTATTTTGGCGCCAGGAGAATAATCATAGGCCATACGCTGCAGAAAGACGTGTCGGCCTTCTATGGCGGAAGAGTAATCTGCATAGACCTTTTTCACGAAGAAAACATGCGGCAGGGCGTATTGCGAACACTGCTGATCGAGAATGGGGAGTATTACATCAAAGACAGCAGGGGAGAGCGGCACCATCTCTACGTCACCGGGCCGGCTCACGAAAAGACCAGGACAGAAAGATAGGTTATCTTCGGAACAAAAATAATCAGTCCGGCAACTACCGCTCCGATTACAGTAATCAGAACAGCAGCAGCGGCCACATCCTTTACCTTTCCTGCCAGCGGGTGATAATCGGGAGAAACCAGATCAGTGAGCCATTCTAAAGCCGTGTTCATGGCTTCCATGGCAATTACCATCGAGACAGAAATAAAAATTGCAAGCCATTCGGCAGGAGAAACTCCGCACGTAAGGCCGGCAATTACCACCAGCAGCGCGACGAACAGGTGAATACGAGCATTTGCCTGAGAGGAAAAAAGAAGCCGGATGCCGTTGATGGCATAGCCGAAACTTTTAATCCTCTTTTGAATATCCATTGTTTTGAAACTCGAATTCGGCGGTGAGGCCCTGTGAGCCAAATGAAACACAGCGGTGTTGCAACGACTGGCAAGGAAACTTTCCTGCACTAGCTGTATCGGCCATTTCGTGGTTATGAAATGCAATAATCGCACAGCTGAGCAGGCTGGCGTACATCAGGCGTTTCAAATCAAACATATAGGCACACATGCCCAGGGCCAGGTATCCGAACATCACAAACAGTGCGTTGCTGCTCCATAAACACTGGATGAGAGACGAAGGAGGTCGCACACACATCAGTGCACCTGAGACCAAAAGAAACGACGAGGCGAGCCGTACGGGGCGGCTATTAAAGGTATTAACTATCCACATGACGCAAAGATAGTGTATTGCATCCTTTTTTTAACAAAAAAATGACTGAAACAATTCATTTTCAGCGCGCTTTCGATTTTTTAATGTGCCGGTTATTTTTATTGGCAAAAGATTCTTGCATGTGTGTTTAATAGTTCTATCTTTGCGCTCCCTTTGGGAAATTGCTGTATTTGCAGCATTTTTTGACAAACTGGAGAGTTGTCCGAGTGGTCGAAGGAGCACGCCTGGAAAGTGTGTATACCCCAAAAGGGTATCCAGGGTTCGAATCCCTGACTCTCCGCCAGCAGGTTTTCCAAAAACCTCCAAAAGCGTGTAAATCAATGATTTACGCGCTTTTTTAATTTTAATATGTTCCAAAAAATTCCCCCTTTTTCCATTAGTTTGGTTTCTCTGTGGGTTTCTCGAAAAAAAATCCAAAAAAAGAAACCAAGTAAATGTACTGTTGTGGAATTATTTGGAATAATAGACTGAAAATCAGTGATTTAGGTATTTTTTTATTCAGGAGAAGCTGTATCTTTGTGTCACAAAATGGAGGGCTCACTTGTAAAACTGATGCCTTATGTCGTCCAGAACATCATCATTCTCACTGCTATTCTATGTAAGCAAAACAAAACTTCAAAAAAGCGGGGAAGCTCCGCTGTTACTCAAAATCAACGTCAACGGGCACAGGCTCGTCATGAATCTGAAGCGATCGGTTAATCCCAATGACTGGGACTCAGGGAAAGGCCGCGTGGCAGGGAGGAATGACCAGGCAAAGCTCGTCAACGAGTACATTGACGCTGTCAGGTACAAGGTTCGCCAGAAATACAACGAACTGATTCAGCTCAACGATGAAATCACGCCGGAAATGCTCCGCGATGCCATTCTGGGCATCAACGGCTCGGCCATGAGAACGATCGTGACCGTTTGGGAAGATCATCTCGAGGGGATGCGCAAGCTGATCGGCAAGGAAACTACCCGCGCTACCTGCCAGAAATACTCCTCGGCGCTCAACCACATTCGGAAGTTTCTGAAATGGCAGTACCGCACCAGCGACATCTCTGTCAAGGCGATTGACCCGGAATTCATCTCGAATTTCAGTCTGTACCTCAAGACAACGGGCAATTGCAGCCACAACACGACAGCCAAGTTCCTGCAAACCTTCAAGCGGGTTGTTAATATCTGCATCAGGAATGGCTGGATGGTCAAAGACCCGTTTGTGGGTATCAATATGAAGCTCAAAATCGTTGACCGGGCATACCTGAACGAGACTGAGCTGTACAAACTCGCCACACTCGATATCCCTGTCGAACGCGTGGCCCGCATCAGGGATTTCTTTCTTTTTTCCTGCTACACCGGACTGGCCTACATTGACCTGAAGAATCTCAAACGCCAGGAAATTGAGCCCGGCGAATCCGAGACGGGCTACTGGATTCGCACAAAGCGGCAGAAAACGGGGATTAGTACGAATGTTCCCTTGCTTGAGCTGCCGTATCTGATTATCAACAAGTACAACAAACTGGAGAGCCTTCGGCCATCCGACCCCGTGCTGCCCATCCCCAGCAACCAGAAGATGAACGCCTACCTCAAGGAGCTGGCTGATCTTTGCTCCATCGAGAAGGAACTCACTTTCCACATTGCACGGCACACTTTTGCCACCACTGTCACGCTGATGAACGGGGTTCCGATCGAAAGTGTGAGCAAGATGCTCGGGCACACCAACCTGAAAAGTACGCAGCACTACGCCAAGGTGGTGGACAAGAAACTGGGTGAAGACATGGCCGCCCTGGCGGCGAAGCTCAGCATGAAGAAGCCCGTTGCGCCACCCGTTACTCAAGTTCAACCTGTCAGGAGGGCGAAAAGAACGCCCGTAACCCGGTAAGTTTTGGGGAGCCTCCGGTTTCTGCGGGGGCTCCCTTTTCCCAATTTTCACCTTCTATGGATCAAATTTTCACCATCCGCACCTACGGTTTCGGGGAACTGGCCCAGATGTATTTTCCGGCTGTATCGCCCAAAACTGCCAGTACGAACCTGAATAACTGGATTAAATCGGCTCCTGCCCTGAAATCCGCGCTCTGTGAGACTGGCCGCAGGCGCAGGCCGGACATGCTCACAGTCCGGCACAGGTCAGACTGATCGTGGATGTGTTTGGTGAACCCTAAATGCGCTTTCTGCCATGAAAAGCTACTATACTCCGCCCAAAAACCAACAGTTTTTTCAGAGCTACCACCGCCTGACTCCCACGCTGCGCCTGATGGGCTATCTCGCCCAGGTTATCACGGCACTCGCAGAAATGGGTATCTCGTACCGGCTGATTCTCTCCAGCGTGCAGGAGGTGTTCCCGGAACATGCCGTACCGGCAGCGATTTTCGGAGCGGTAGCGGTGACGGTTTTTCTGGAGGTGGGACTGCGCAAGTTCCTGCCTTACTCGTTCAGGGCCATCCTGTACCGCCGCTTTTCCGGTCTTCATCTGCTGATTACTGTTCCGGTGCTGCTCATCACGGTTGCGCTGGTGGTGGCACTGGGCTACCTGAGCGTGCAGGGCAGTCACGAGATTGTCCGGCAGATAGCTCCCGACCCGCAGGTGATACCCGAAGACCCGATTTTGCTGCGTTCGGAGGACGATCGGGAGA
>CAILQK010000011.1 GCA_903836265.1 uncultured Bacteroidota bacterium
CATTTGCCACCGGTATCCTGCTTTTCGGTATTGCCCTGGTATATGGTTCCACTGCTTCCTTCGACCTCTCGGCCATTGGTGCAGCAGCAGCGCAGAGTGCTTCCTCCTCCGGAATGCTGAAAGTGGGTATCCTGCTGATGGTGGCAGGCCTGAGTTTCAAGGTATCGGCAGCTCCGTTCCATTTCTGGGCTCCCGATGTTTATACCGGCAGTCCGAATCTGATTACTGCCTTCATGGCTACTGTGGTAAAAACAGCCGGCTTCGCTGCGTTTTTCACCCTGTTTGCTACCGCTTTTGCGCCAGCAGCCTCCGTATGGACCATGCCAGTGGCTATTATCGCCGGTCTGACCATGACCCTGGCCAACACGACCGCCCTGTTTCAGGACAACTTCAAGCGCATGATGGCCTATTCGTCCATTGCGCATGCCGGTTACCTGTTACTCGCCATCCTGTCTGTTGAAAACACCAGTGCCGACCGCGCGCTGATGTTCTATCTGTTGTCGTATTCCATCGCCACCATTTGCGCTTTTGCCGTTTATATCGTGGTTTCCGAGCAGAAAGAAGACGAAACTTTTGCTGCATTCAACGGATTGGGCAAGTCACATCCTTTCCTCGCGCTCGTACTGGCAGTTTCAGTGCTTTCACTGGCGGGAGTACCTCCTTTCCCCGGGTTTTTCGGAAAATACTTCCTTTTCACGGCAGTATTTGAAAAATACCCTGCACTGGTGGTACTCGCGATCATCAACTCGGCCATCTCTATTTACTACTACTTCAAGGTCATCATCGCCGCATATTTCCACAAAGGCAGTGAAAGCGATGTCACCGTGGTACTGCCGGGTGGAATACGTCTGACAGTTGCCGTGGCACTGGTACTCACAGCTGTATTGTCTGCTGCGCCATACCTTGCTTTCACATTATTTTTCCGAAACTGACCATTCCGGATCTTGACAGCCATGAAAACAACATTCAACCTCTTGCTAATTTGTACAGGCAGCTTTTTGGCTTCCTGCGGGTCTTCGTCTGAGAACAGCCAGATTACGCCTCAGGAAATGGCGACTTCTGCTCAGCAGTCAGCCAGTGCTCCCGAATCGGCTCCTCCGCAGGTATATATCTATGCGGTTGAGGTTGACAAGCTTAATTTGCGTGAACAACCGTCCAAAACAGCCAAAGTGGTTGCCCAGTTCGCTGCCGGAGATCTGGTGGAAGGAACCGGAGAGATGTCTTCCAATAAAGAAGAAGCCACACTGCGCGGAATACCCTATTTCGAACCCTATATAAAGGTAATAACCACTACGGGATCCGCTGCCTCCGGGTGGGCATACGGAGGAGCCCTCAAACCGGTGTATGCCGGCCCGACCAATATCAAACCGGATCTGGAACGGGTTCGTTCCCTTTCAAAATACCTCTCCTCCCTGGATGTAAAACAGCTTGAAAACGGATCAAAGGCGATTGACTTCGTCAGGAACAACTTTTCCAGTGCCAGCGGATCGCTGGCAGATGCAGCTTTCCTGCTTCTGGAGCGTTTCCTGTTCAGAATGGAAACAGAGGGAAATCTGTATGATATGTTTGGTGTAATTGAGTGGAGCGAGCAGGATTTCAGTGATATCTATGCCGACAAGTTCAACATGAACAAATACCCGGTTACAAAAAAGATGGCCGAAAACGGGTTTATGCTTGCCACCGGTGAAGGAATGGTATTTCCCATTGTTGACTGGGTCAAACTGGCTGATTTTTTTGAAAACAAGGTCACCCCGCCCATGAAAAACTACCTGATGGAAAACGTAGCCGAACGCCGCGATAGCGGATTCGAAGACGGAGGAATCACCATCGGGCTCGACAAGCTGGCCGAGCGAGCTATTTTCTGGGAGAAATTCAACGACCAGAACCCGTACTTCGTTCTGAATTCCGAAACTACAGAAAACGAGCGGTGGCTTACACTGGTGCTGCTGAACGGTTCCGATAACACACCGGCCTATGATTTCGAGACAAAGGCTGCCCGCGACGAGTTCAAAAACAACTGGAACCTGATTCTTCAGAAATATCCGGGTTCGGCACTTGCCACAAATGTGAAAGCACTGATGGATGTATATGCCGCCAGTGGCTGGAAGCGCACGTCAAAAGTGGAAGAATTCCTGTCAAAATTCAGTCAGACAGAAGGTGAATAACCCTTCAATACGTCTGATCGTGCCCCCTTTCAATACTGTCTAGATGATCAGACTACTGCGATATTACGCTCCTTACAAGCGACTCATAGGGTTTGCTGTCATTTCAAACCTGCTCATGTCGCTGTTCATGGTCGTGAGTATTCCGGTACTTCAGCCTTTCCTGCAGATACTCTTCAACCCCGACGAGTTCAAGCAGACCCGCGGCGGGAGCGGATTCCAGCGAATTGAATCGCAGATCAACGGCTTTTTCAGCAACCTGATAGAGCAGTATGGCCGGGAACAGGCCCTCCTCATCGTATGTATCTTCCTGGTAATCACCTTTTTCGGCAAAAACCTGTTCAGGTACCTGTCGCTGTACTTCCTCGCGCCCGTGCGCAACGGGATCGTGCGCGATATACGAGGCAAGCTGGTGGATAAAACACTGGAGTTGCCGCTCTCCTATTTCTCGGAGAAGAGGAAAGGCGACCTGATGAGCAGGGTATCCGCCGACGTACAGGAGATAGAGTGGAGCATTGTGG
>CAILQK010000012.1 GCA_903836265.1 uncultured Bacteroidota bacterium
GGAGCTATCTGCCGGACAATCTCGTGACTGCCCTGCACGCTCAGGTAGCCCAGTGCCACCACCAGGGCGACCGTGATGAGCAGCACCGGAACAGTAATCAGCAGATGAAGACCGGAAAAACGGCGGTACAGAATGGCCCTGAACGAGTACGGCAGGAACTTCCGCAGTCCCACCTCCAGAAAAACCGTCACCGCTACCGTGATACTCGCCAGAATCGGTTTGTAGGTAATCGCCTTGCCCAGTCCGCCAATCAATCAGACCGGAAATCGTGGTGAAAAGAGAAGTGTAGTGTGATTGTGAGCCGGGCATCATCATCTTTGAGTGATTATTCTGCCTGCAAACATAGAGGGCCAGCAATCAGTCAAAAGGACGGTTCGGGAAAGAACGGGAAAGAACGGGACGGTTCGGGATAGAACGGGATAGACAGCGATCCTTACTTTTCATTTGAACAAGATTTGGCAAAAGTGGCTATTTTTCAAAAGGTCAATTTTCCAAATAATAATTTAAATGGACAATTACTCAATGAGACGTGCAAAGCGTCATTTTTTAAATCCGGGTAAATAATATTGATATAATTTTGTAAGCAGTAGCCTGTTTTGGTAAACTCAACCATTGGCAGAAACACAAAAAACGCTGGAAACAGCGAAGAATAAAGATGATGAAAGCTGCGTGTGATTATGGAGACAATGGTTCTTCGTCTTCTGTAGTTTGTGAAAAAGAATGATTCAACGATATTACGATGACTCTTGAGCGTGCATCTCAGGAGTCGACAGGGCATTCATGGCAGATGCTCCGGCCTTTATAAACCATGCTGTTATGAAAAAACTATTATTTATCCTGTTAATCTGTGCCGTAGGCATGGATATTAAGTCGCAGGTCATTGATTCAACCTTTGGAATCCCAACGTCATTAGACCCTTGTTGTCTGATTTATGGCACAACCGGATGTAATTTCGGGGGTTTCGACCAAGCGTTTTTGACGGTACATTTAGACGACGGGCGTATCCTACTGGCCGGGGATACCCGATGGCAGGGGGAAAGCGATTTCGCCATAGCGCGCCTCATGCCTGACGGCCAATATGACCAGACTGCCGGGCCTGACGGCCAGGTACGCATTGATCTGGGCTATCCAAACGACAGTTGTCTTGTTGCCGCCCGATACCAGGACGACCGGATACTGATGGGCGGCTGCGTGTGGCGGGCTGGCACAACAGGATATGTCAACCTGATCGCCCGGATTGACTTTAATGGCGGCCTCGACCCTTCCTTCGGCAACAACGGCCATTTGACCATTGACCTGCCTAACGCTCATGAAATGATCACCAGGATATTGCCGCAGCCGGATGGTAAAATATTGGTGGCCGGAAACGCCATCTACGGCTCCTTTGACTTTCCTGATTCAGTGGACGTTTTCTTGCTCCGCCTCCTGCCCGACGGACAGATTGACGACTCTTTCGGCAGCGGGGGGGTTGTTTATCACCACTGGGAACAGGACTGCAATGCTGCCTTGCTGGGTGATATCGCTTTAGACGCCCAGGGAAGGGTGGTTGCCACCGGAGGTTCGTATGACCCCTATCCCAACAACTATGGAGGCGACGACTGGTGTTCGCACAATATTTTCATGTGTCGTTATCTTTCTGACGGTCAACTTGACCCAGGATTCGGGATCAACGGCTCACTGGAATTGGCATATACCGGCTATGGACGTGGTAATGCCTTGCTGCAATATGAGGACGGACGCATCCTGTTGGCGGGCGCAGCGGGCGATCAACTTTTGCCATTCCCCGCTTATGTATTTCTTGCCCGATTTATGCC
>CAILQK010000013.1 GCA_903836265.1 uncultured Bacteroidota bacterium
ATAGTTTCATTGGCAGTCAGACATACCTCGGCAGAAGTATTGAAGTTGCCTTTGGTAGTAATACTCATGCCCATCTCCAACTCATTCTTGAGCTCGGTTTTAGTTTCTACCTCCGCGCCGACACCGGCAGACACCACAGTTTCTGTTCCCAGACTCAGCTTGAGACCCGTGCTCAGCTTGGTCGCAAGCGTGGTTCCAACGCCCCAGCCATTACACACCGTCGTTCCTTTCGATATGGTTGCACTCGATCCATCACCCGGCGGATCCCGCAAGATCATCAGCGGAATAGACGGTGATGTAGAGGTAAAGTTAACCTGCCGCGGGCGCTGACCCAATACCACTGCAGACGTTGAAATGGAATTTTGCTCGCCGTCTGCATTCGCAGCTATCGTCAGATTCTTGGTGTAGGGAGAGGCAATATTCGGGAAGCTCGCCTTGAAACGGTGCTTCAGCTTGCCAGTAGTCATCAGGGTATCGAAAGCCCCCATGTCCGCAATCTGGTTCTGTATCGTCAGAAGGGCCGTATCCAGATAACAACGTCCACCATCGTATTCCTGATATACCTGGATATCCGTCGAATAGGCGCCACCCTGTGACAGCATCTGCTGTCCGCAGGCATTCGTATCCAGCACCGTCAACTCTATCTGTGGAGGTGAGTAGTAGATGAAGTCGGTGGTGTCACTCACATCCGTCAGATCCACTTCCTTGCCACCCTGCAACTGGAAATAGTTGTAAATGACGTTGTTGGAGTGTTCCGTTACTGCCACAATGAACGGCAGCGGGGGTAATTTGTCGAACTTGAACTTGCCGTTTGCCTCGGTAAGCTGTTGCTCCTTGTAGTAACAACCGTCCAGTGTCTCTACCTTGACCTTGACTATGGCGCCTTCCGGAATCACACTCTTGCGGCAAATAGCGTTACCGGCCATCTGACCCTGAATATGACGCTTGATCTGGTTGCGGAACAATACACCCGCTACCGGAGAAGATATACTCTCTATTTCCCAAAAAGCAGGATAGTAGGTATGTGTTCTGTACACGGGTGTCAATTGTGCTGTGGCGCCCGGCTCAAATTCGATGGAAAAATAACCGTCCGAGTCAGTGAATATCGGCGGAGAGTTCCGTTTGCCATTCACTAAAATCTCTACCCCATCCTGAAAGCAGTCGGTTCCGTCGTAACGGACATACCCGCTCACCGGCACCGTACTCTGATCGGTGAAGTCCACCTGATCCACACTCGTATTCGATGGATTCAGTGTCACCAGACGGCTGGAAGGCGTGAACAGGTGCGGCTCTTCATTCAGAATAGCCGCTACGGTGCTGTAGGTGGCACCATATATAGTACCCTTGCCCGACAGCGAAAAGCCATAATCTTTCAGCTTGTCGCCACTTCCTTCGTTGAGCGGGAAATAGTTCATCAGATCGCCCCGGCGAAGATCGGTACCCACATTGGCTGCCAGCTGCAGATCGGGCAGCGATACCAGACTGCTGTAGAATACCACATCATCTATCAGGCCGGAAAAGTAGTTCACCAGCGAACCGCCGCTGCGACCGGCGCCCAGCGTCCATACTGAACCGCCCGAAAAGTCGGAGGCCACCCCACCAAAGGTATGCGAACCAACCAGATCGCCGTTGCGGTACAGCGTCACGGCTGCATCGCTGCTGCCTGACGGCTGGTCTATCACAAACGAAAGGCGGTGGAAACCCATGCCAATACTGCCGAAGTCGTGCTGATTGCCACCCATCTCCAGGATGATATGCCCCGCGTTCAGGTGCAGACCGAAGTGAGTAGTGCCGCCGTTCTGTTTGGTCAGAATGCACTGGTTACCCGAAAAATCGAACGCCTTTACCGTTACTTCCACGGTAGAGCTGTCGGCCAGGTCAAAGTCGGTCAGCTCGGCATACTGATTATTCACCGAGTTGAATTCCAGCGACTGATTGAAATAAAACTTCTTCGATGGAGTGGCCACAAAGGTGGTACCTGCACCGTAGTTGATGCCCGGAATTTCATAAAAACCCGTTTCATCCGTCAGGCCGGCATTCACCACATTGGGCTTGTCGCTTGACCAGCTGGCGCCACAGAAGTACAGCTTCACTTTGCTGTCTGTCAGGTCGAATGACTTGGAACCTACTCCCTCGTCGAATTTCCAGTAGTTCACCAGGCCGGCAGCGTTGGGCGCCACCGTCCGGTTCAGGAACATCTGTACCTCGGTTTGAGCCAGCTGGCGACTGAAGAAGCGAACTTCATCAATACCACCGATAAAATGTCCGGAATCATCAGTCTTCTGCCCCAGAAACAGGGGCGACTGGCCAGCTTCATAGCCGGTAACAGCCGTCTCAATCAGTTCGCCGTCCACATACAGCAGTACGGATGCACCGCTGAACGATACGGCCACATTGTGCCAGTCGTCGGCAGTGGCTGCCGGGAAAGCGTACTCGAGTTCCGTCACGCCGCCTGAGCCGTTTGCCATACCAAAATGCACGCCCTTGCCATCGGCTTCCGGCAAGGTATGCAGCCACCAGTTTTTGCCGATATGGCTGCCAAAGTCATAAATGGCGGTATTGTCGTTGCCATCGTCTATTTTCACCCAGCACGACAGCGTGAACTGACTCGTCGGGAACCCGGCATTATACTCCGTGAAGATCATGTCGTCGCCTCCAAAGCGCGCTGATGCGCCGATCGTGGGCGAGAGTGTCACAATCGCACCGGGCACCGGATTGTTGTTGCTCGACTTCACCTGACCCGTCACCACGCCGTTCGGGTTCAGGAAGCCGAGTGCAGAGCCCGGACTGCCCTCCCCGAATGAGTTGACCGCCGACACCTGATATGTGTAGAACTTGCCGGCAATCACGTTGAAGTCTATGAAGGTGAAAGTTTCACCGTCCACCGAGGCCAACAGGGCCCCGTTGCGGTAAATTTTATAGCTGGTACCGGCGGGCGACAGCGGATCGGGTGTCCAGTCAACCTGTACACGGTCTTCCAGATCGCCCTCGCTCGCGCGCACCTCCGGGGGCGCAGGGGGCATCAGAAAGCGCGACCAGAAACCCACCGCGCCCTTGTATTGCTGTCCGAATACGGTGCCCACCACCGGCTGGCCCACCGTCACGTTCACCCGCCGCTGCGGATTGAACGCATTCGTGGTGCTCCCGTAATTGAAGAACGCCCGGCCCGTCAGAAAATCATCGTCGCTGACGGTCGTGCAGTTCGGACTGTTCTGCGCAGACAGCGACGCTGCCGACAGGAACAACAGCGTTGTGATGAAAAGATATATTTTTTGCATGGATTGTAATGCTTTGATGTGATGATCAGAAACAATGCAG
>CAILQK010000014.1 GCA_903836265.1 uncultured Bacteroidota bacterium
ATTGTTTAGTTCATTTATCAACAAAATTAAACCACAAGGGGACAAAAGAGAAGGTAGAAAGGAAAAACTCCGTAAAATATTGAAATCCAGAGGTTATGTCTGATTGGTTTGATTTTTTCAGGGAAAAGGACTCCGGGCTCCACGAACTCCCCCCGGATAGGGTCTGGAAGCAGCTCGAGCAGCGTCTCGACAGACATGTACGCCCCAAAAGGAAGGGACTGCGATTTCTTCAGCCGGAAGTTGTGGCAATTATTCTGCTTGTACTGATGCTTGCTGCAGTTTTGGTATGGCACTATTCGGCAAAGTAACGCCGATATGCTTACCTTTCGCCCTCGCAAATTAATGATTGTCGTACAAGATGGCTAAAACCGGTAAACCCGCACCCAAAAACAACCCTGCACCCCGCAGGGAAACTCCTCCTTCAGCACCCGTAAACTGGCTTCTGCGGCCTGAACCGGAGCAAGATCCGCTTTTCCGGAAAATCTTTGCCGGTCTGGCTGTACTCGGCCTGGCAGTGCTGGTCGGTCTTTCGCTGGGCTCGGGCATCAACGCCGACGACAAGTTTCAGGTGGACTACTCGCAGAAATTAGTCAATTACTATGCCTCTTTTGGTGCCGATACCACGGCGCTGAATGTCCCCGACGGCAATATGCACCTCTATGGCGGCTTCTTCGAAATCGTTACCGGGTTTGCCAACAAGGCACTCGGATTTGACTCAAAAGAGCTGGCGTATCACCAGGTACGCCATGTGTCGAGCGCAGTCATGGGGTGGGCAGCCATGCTCTGTGTCGGGCTCTTCGCCGGACTCATCGCCGGTTGGAGAGCTGCAACAATAGCATTCCTGTTGATGCTGATATCACCCAGGTTTGTCGGCGACTCACTGATGAACCCCAAGGATATTCCTTTCGCTGCCGGATATATGATGGCAATCTACAACATGGCGGCTGTGCTGAACAGGATAGAGTCTCCGGGCAGGTGGAACCTGGCCGGTCTGGCGATCGGACTCGGAATTGCTCTCGGTATTCGTGCGGGCGGTCTGCTTTCTTTTGCCATCTTTGCCATGTTCGCCGGACTGCATTTTTTTATGAAAAACGGCGGTTTCAGGGCCTTTTCAAACTCCGCATTGCTAAAAAAATACGCAGTCACCACCGTTGGTATCGCGGCTGCTGGCTATGTCTTTGCACTGATTTTCTGGCCCTATGCGCTGCAGGCGCCGCTCAAAAATCCGTTCGTGGCGCTGTCCAAATTTGCCGACCTTGAGGTTCATATTCGCGTGCTGTACGAGGGCGATAATATCATGTCGGACAAAACACCCTGGCATTACCCGCTGAAATGGATGCTGAACACTATTCCGCTGGTTGCGCTGGCAGGTTTTGCCGGCAGCATTGTCATGCTGCCCCGTCTGATGAAGCGTTACAACCTGCTCTGGGTATTTGCAGCGCTTTTTGCAGCTGTTTTCCCTGTATTCTATATTATTTACAAGGACTCGGTGATTCACGACGGCTGGCGACACCTTACGTTTGCCTA
>CAILQK010000015.1 GCA_903836265.1 uncultured Bacteroidota bacterium
CGGAACCCCTGAAGTTTTTCTTCAGCACCGAACAGACTGTGAGTAAAGCAATATAAATTGGCAGGATGAACACCATCGCACAACAACCGCTCAAACTGGTCTTCAGAGGCCGCCTCGATTTCGGAAACCAGCGCACCTACGACCTCGTCGTGAAGCACTGGCAAACTCGTCTTGAGAATTATTTCCGGACAGAGGTGCTGTTCAAGGCGGAACAGATTTTTGTTCCGGAAGAACTGGCCATTAATGTGCCCCAGCAGACCCTGATGAGCACCGAAAAGCACTGGCGCAACACCACATCCCTGCTAAAGGAGGTGGCTCAGTACGCTCTTGCCGGAAATGTTGGTGCATGGTGGGTACAAAACGGACAAGTACTGGCTGAATGTCAGATTGAGCCGAACAGCGACAAGGTGGCGGTATCGGAATACCTGCGCGGACGCGAACTGGTACAACAGGGCGGCATGGAAGAAGCCAGTATTGCACTCAGCAATGCCATTGAAAAATACGAGCGCCACGCCGCCGCTTTCGAGCGCAGGGGGTACGTGAACTATAAACTCAAGAATTTCAACGACGCACACTACGACTTCTCCAAGAGTATCGCGATAAACCCTGTTGCCCCCGAACCATTCTACGGCAGAGGCAAAGTTCACATGATCAAAAACGAGTGGGAAGCCGCGGCAGCCGATTTCGACCAGGCTATCAAAAAATCGCTGGCCGTGCAGCCTATGCACTGGCTCGCCCGCCTGCGCAAGGGCGACAGCCTCTACCACGCCAAACGCTACGCGGAGGCCATCCCGGAACTCAAATTCTTCCTTCAGCGAAAGTTTCAGGAAAATGACCCGAACATCAGGTTCAAGGCAAAAGCCGAGTTCCTGCTGGCCGAATGTCAGAAAATGGCCTGAATCCTGTCAGGGTTTTTCCATGCAGGCAGCAAAACAGCGCTGCGATTCGTTCATATACCGGGCCGTACCCGCTTGTTTTTGTACCTTTGCGGCCCTTCTGGATTTGAACGATAACCTGTATGAGTCACCGCGACAACCTCCTCGGATTAATTGGCACCATTTACCGCTGGAGAAAAACCCTCCGAAACGCAACGGTACTGGCTCTGGCCGGAAGCGCAGCATTCGCCCTTTGGCTGCCCAATTACTATCAGTCAACTACCGTGTTCTACCCGGCCAGCCCGGAAGTCTCCAAGCCGGAACTTATCTTCGGCTCTTCTGCCAAAATGATCGAGTACTTCGGTACCGACAAAGACCTCGACCGGATTCTCGAGGTAGCCACCAGCGACGAGGTCACTGATTACCTCGTCAGCCGGTTCGACCTGTACCGCCACTACGATGTTGACTCTGCCAGCAGCGAAGGGCTGTTCTGGGTGCGCGAAAACTTCAGAAGTCACTACGCTGTCCAGAAAAACAAAAATGACGCCATCGAACTCAGCATCGAGGACACCGACCCGCAACTGGCAGCCAATATGGCCAACGCCGCCCGCGAAAAAATCAATGAAATATCTCAGCGACTGGTAAAAAATACCCAGGCCAGGTTTCTGGCTTCATTCGAGGAAAATATCAGAGAAAAACAAAAGGAACTCGACAAGCTGGCCGACAGCGTGCGTACACTCCAGAATAAATACGGGATTTACAGCGTGACTCAGCAGGGGGAGGTATTCGCCAGCGAACTCGCCCTCGCACAGGGTGAAGTGATGCGCAACCGCGGACGTCTCGAGGTGCTTTCCGACAATCCGCTCATCCCAAAAGATACCGTTGAATACATACGCGCAAACCTGCGCGCCGGCGAACGCGCCCTGCAGCGCCTCTACAAGTCAGGTAACTACGGCGACAATTTTTCCGTATCCAATTACAACGAAGGCCTCCCGCAGGTAGCTCTGATAAATGACCTGCACTATCAGGCCCGGCGACAGCTGAGCTACGATATGGAACGTTACCATCAGATCAGATCGGCCTACAATACAGACATACCGGCTGTTCAGCTGATTTCCGCAGCCGAAAGGCCGATCATGAAGATCAGACCCAAAAGAACAACACTGGTTGTTGCTTCCACTGTCGCAGTTTTTCTCTTCACACTCCTCGCGGCACTGCTCGCAGATGCCTACCGGGATGTTAACTGGAAAAAACTGGCTGCCGACAGCGATAACTGAACCAGCATTACCGGATCATGCCTCTGCCGCGCATCATTCAGAAAATTGCCGCCATTTCAGGGAAACACCCGCAGGGATGGCTGGTAGCTGTGTGCATGCTCGTATCCCTGCTGTCGGTATGGGCAGGTATCGCCTTCGATGCACTGTGGCTCATCCTGGCCCCCGCAGCACTGCTCATTGTGTGGCTCGTGCTGGTTGACATACGAAAGGTATTCTACCTGATGCTCGGCGCTATACCGCTCTCGGTCGAACAGGCACTGCCGGGCGGTTTTGCCACCGATCTTCCCTCCGAACAGTTTATGTGGCTGCTCACACTTGTCGCCACCGGCTGGTTTCTGCTGAACTGGCGCAGCGTGGACGGAAGTTTTCTGAAAAACCCTGTAACGATCGCCCTGCTGGCACATCTGTTCTGGATTGTCGTCACCATGGCAAACTCCCAGGTGTTTTTCATTTCTCTGAAATATACGCTGGCAAAAGGATGGTATTTCATCGTCTTTTATTTTCTCGCAGCCCGGTTTCTGAAGGAGGAGCGCGATTTCAAAGATTTTCTCTGGTGGTTCTTTGTTCCGCTGGTTTATGCCATAACAACGGTAGTGGTGCGCCATGCTGCCAAAGGATTTACCTTCGAGGATGTAGGCTTTGTCATGTGGCCCCACTTCAGAAACCACGTCATGTACGCCTGTCTGCTGGCTGTTTTTCTGCCCTATGTCTGGTACGGAACTTACTGGTATAAACGACTCGGCTGGAAATGGCTGATCCTCGCAGCCGGTATTCTTTATCTCCTGTTCGCAATCAATTTTGCATACACGCGTGCTGCCTATGTGGCACTCGTGGCCGCCGTTGGCGTAGTCTGGGTGGTGCGGTTCCGGCTGATGAAAGCAACGCTGGTAGCCGTCGCATTGTTCTTTACAACAATTGTGGCATACCTGGGTACACGCGACAACTGGCTGGCTTTTGCCCCCGATTATGAAAAAACGGTTTCCCACACGAGGTTCGACAACCTGCTGGAAGCAACGGTAAAACTCGAGGATATCTCAACAATGGAGCGGGTATATCGCTGGGTGGCAGCATCGTATATGATACAGGAAAGACCGCTGACAGGCTTCGGCCCCGGCTGCTTTTATACTTTCTACAAAAATTACACAGTATCGAGCTTCAGAACGTATGTGAGCGACAATCCGGAGCGATCGGGAATACACAATTACTTTCTGATGATTACGGTGGAGCAGGGCCTCCCCGGACTGTTCTTCTACCTCCTTTTCTGCGTGGTGGTCATGCTCCGCGGTGAAAGTCTGTACCACACAACCAGAACACCGTGGCGCAGAAACATGCTCATGGCAGCACTGCTCTGCTTCGTACTCACCAATCTCCTGATGCTGATGAATGATTTTGTGGAAACTGACAAAATCGGCTCTCTCTTCATTATGTCGGCAGCTATTCTCGCGAATGGCTCAACCGGACAGGATGAAGTATAACAGGCTGCAACCACGTCAGCGGGGTACTTCCACATTTTTTATGATGTCATCCAGCACCTCCCGGGTCGAATAGCCTTCCATTTCTCTCTCGGGTGTCAGGATAATACGATGATTCAGCACGGGATAAGATACATAGCGTATGTCATCAGGCGTCACAAAATTGCGCCCCGACATGGCAGCAACAGCCTTCGCCGATTTCAGCAGCGATAACGACGCGCGCGGACTCGCACCCAGAAATATGTCCGGATTGTTCCGGGTATTGTGAACGATGGTCGCAATGTAGGTCAGCAGCTCCTCTCTGATATATACCTGCTCAATGATACGCCGGGATTCCTCTATGTCGGCCGGCGTCAGTACCGCATTCACCGATTCACGGATTGCTCCGTGAAAATCATCCCGAAATCTGCGGAGTATCTGCTGCTCCTCCTCCAGACCAGGATACGACAGGATAATCCTGAAAAGAAACCGGTCGAGCTGGGCCTCCGGCAACTTGTAGGTGCCTTCCTGCTCAACAGGATTCTGGGTAGCCACCACAAAAAACGGATCGCTCATGCGCCGGGTAACACCGTCAACTGTAACCTGCCGCTCTTCCATTACTTCAAAAAGCGCCGACTGTGTTTTGGCAGGAGCCCGGTTTATTTCGTCTATCAGTACAATATTGCTGAAAACAGGCCCCTCGCGAAAAGAGAAATCCGATGTTTTCATGTTGAAGACCGACGTGCCAATAACGTCTGATGGCATCAGATCAGGCGTAAACTGAATACGGCTGAAGTCAGCCCTGACCGTTTTGGCAAGCAGCTTGGCCGCAAGGGTTTTCGCAATGCCCGGCACTCCCTCAAGGAGTACGTGTCCGCCGGTAAACAAGGCCGCCAGCAATAACTCAAGCATCTCGTGCTGACCGACAATTACCCTGCTTATTTCGGACCGGACACTGTCGGCACGCAACATCACAGGATCTGTGTTGACACCCGCATACGGATTTTCTCTTCCGGATTGCTGTACCGGCTCCGATTTTGCCGGGGAATTGAATTCGTTCTCCATCATTTTTCAACTGGCATTTTTCATGAAGGCCTCGAGGGCCTGATAAAAGTTTGTCATCATCTGCTCTGTTGGCTCATACCGGGAAATGGCGGTGTACTGGTCAAAGATATCGAGTACTTCCGCCTCGGAAACGCCGGAAAGATAAATCAGTCTGGCGACAGATGCGCTGCTGTCCGAAAGTATTCCGTTGTGGTCAGGATGTATCACCACACCGTACCGGTCGCGAATATGCTGCAAAAAATACCGGAAAGCCTGTTTGCTGATACTCCTGTAACTTTTTTCCTGAAAATGTATGTCAGCAATAGTGCTGATAAACTCGCAGGACGCATTTTCAACAGGCTTCAGCACGGGAATAACTCTCTGCCTGCGTTTAGCCCTGAAGACAATCCACAGAAATGAGGCGCCCAGCAACAGGTACCACGCCCAGGCAAGTGATCGCTGCTTCACTATATACGTCAAAATACCGGCTTCCTCGTAGTCGCTGCTGTTGTTCCGCGTGCGACCCACCGACTCGGGAACCCCGGAAGCAGCATCCCAGTAAATATTTCCTTCCGACAAAAATGACATGGCACGTTCCGCATACAAACGGGTATCTGTTCGTAACAGGGAAAAATTGCTGAATGCAATGGGTGTGGTGTGAAATAAAAAACGACCCTCTCCATAGTTGAAAAGTACAAAGTTCGGATACGACCCGTTCAGCAACCCAAGTGTATGCAAATCTTCCTGATCACATACTGTCTCCCGGTCAAAATAATGCCACCGGTAACTTTCAACAACATTTTTTCGGGCATACCAGTATCTGGCATCCGGCACAGAATCCGGCAGGGACAGCGACAGAAAGCCCGTCGTGTCTGTCGTGTAATCGTAATCGCGCCAGGCGTAATCCTCACACGACAAATCTGTTATACGGGAAACAAGTTCGCCCGGGATTGTCTTGCTGGAAATAAAGGCAGTGTTGCCCCGATAGACAAAATCCAGCAGATGCTCATTGTCTGTGGAGTCAAGGTAAAGGGCCTCGCCGATAAACACATAATTGTCGCGGGAATATGCGGACACCGGCAGTTCTCCGGCCAGCCCCTTTTTGATATCCTTCAGTTTGTAATCTGGAAAATAGCCGGTCAGAACCTCGTGCATGATATGCGTTCCATAAGGCTGAACGCTTTTCCCGGAATAACCACGCTCCTTCTCCATGCTGTCTTCAGACCAGTCGTACTCGTCCCGGCTTCCGTCGCGCAACAGGTAGAACACCCCGGCAAGCAGCAGCGAAGCCAGTGAAATGACAAGTATCAGCGTTCTGTTTGACATGCCGTAAAGATAATATTCCGCACAAATATAAGCGCAGACATATCTTTGCAACTCCAAATCATGGAGTTTAAACTCACTTCCACCTACACACCCACAGGCGATCAGCCTCAGGCCATCGAACAGCTCGTTGACGGACTCCTGAAAGGCGAACACGCCCAGGTGCTGCTCGGAGTTACCGGCTCGGGCAAAACGTTCACTATGGCCAATGTAATAGCCAGAGTAAACCGCCCGACCCTTATTCTCACGCACAACAAAACGCTGACCGCGCAGCTCTACGGAGAATTCCAGTCCTTTTTCCCCGACAATGCCGTTGAGTACTTCGTCAGTTACTACGATTACTACCAGCCGGAGGCGTATCTGTCTGTGACCGATACCTATATCGAGAAAGATCTCCAGATCAACGACCTGGTGGACAAACTGCGACTGAAAGCCACATCTTCGCTGCTCTCGGGCCGCCGCGATATCATTATCGTGGCCTCTGTATCCTGTATATACGGTATGGGTAACCCGGAAGATTACAAAACAGGCATCATCCGGCTGCAACGCGGCGAAAAACTGGGCAAAACCGATTTCCTGTTCGCCCTGACCAACAGCCTGTACTCCAGATCCGAAACGGACTTCATCCGGGGCACTTTCCGCGTGCGCGGTGATACGGTGGATATCAACCTGCCCTACGCCGACTGGGGCGTCAGGGTCGTTTTCTGGGGCGACGAAATTGAAAGTATCGAGACAATCAGCCTGGAAACCGGAAAAAGAATCACTGTAACTGAAATGACCGCTATTTTTCCGGCCAATCTCTACGTGGCGCCCAAGGATCGCCTCGGACAAATCATGGAGGAGATCAAGGCGGAAATGACTGCCCAGGAGAAATTTTTCATCAGCGAAGGACGTATGCAGGAGGCCCGAAGGGTGGTGGAACGCACCAACTTCGATCTCGAAATGATCAGGGAACTGGGCTACTGCTCCGGTATCGAGAACTATTCCCGATTCTTCGACCGGCGGAAACCGGGCACACGCCCGTTCTGTCTGCTGGACTATTTTCCCGACGATTACCTCATGATCGTGGACGAAAGTCACGTCACGCTCCCGCAGGTGCGCGGAATGTGGGGCGGCGACCGCGCCCGAAAACAGTCGCTCGTCAACTGGGGTTTCCGGCTGCCATCAGCCATGGATAACCGCCCGCTGAACTTCAGCGAGTTCGAGGGCCTCATCAACCAGGTCGTGTTCGTCAGCGCCACACCCGCCGACTATGAACTGGAACAAACCGAAGGGGTAGTGGTGGAACAACTCGTCAGACCCACCGGCCTGCTCGACCCGCCCATCGAGGTGCGCCGCACCCTCAACCAGATTGATGATCTGCTCGAGGAAGTCCAGAAACGGATTGAAATCGGCGAAAGAACTCTGGTGACAACTCTCACCAAACGCATGGCAGAGGAACTCGCCGACTATATGGCCCGCGTGGGCATCAAATGCCGCTATATTCACTCGGAAGTGGAAACGCTCGAACGGGTAGAGATACTGCGCGACCTCCGCCTCGGTGAATTCGACGCCCTCATCGGCGTAAACCTCCTCCGCGAGGGCCTCGACCTGCCCGAAGTATCGCTGGTAGCTATCCTCGACGCCGACAAGGAAGGATTCCTGAGAAATATGCGCTCGCTGACCCAGACGGCCGGCCGCGCCGCCCGGAATGCCAACGGACTGGTCATTTTCTACGCCGATAAAATGACCGATGCCATGCGAAATACCATAGACGAAACCAACCGCAGACGGAGTATTCAGATGGCATACAACGAAAAGCACGGTATCACACCCACCACCGTTCGAAAATCAAAAGAACAGATTCTGGCAGGAAAAAGTGTGCTCGATATCCGGGGCGATGCACCACAGTACTACGTGGAGCCGGAAGAGGCCGGCATGGCCGCTGAACCGGTCATAGCGCTGGCCAGCAAACCCCAGCTGGAAAAGATGATTGCCGAAACTGAACGCAAGATGAAAGCCGCAGCCAAAGAGCTCGACTTCATCACTGCCGCCCAGCTCCGCGACGAAATGCTGGCACTCAGGCGACAATTGGCAGAAAAGCCATAAATCCCGGGTCTTTCAGTTTAAATACATACCTTTGCAGGGCCTTGCCGAATTTCATTATTCGTCCTTTAACTTACAACAAAATGGCCCGTTTTCGCCCTGGAG
>CAILQK010000016.1 GCA_903836265.1 uncultured Bacteroidota bacterium
GGTACCGTCTGAAGTCAGTGTCTGACCTTCAAACTCGTAGGTTTCACCATGACAAATACGCTCCTGAAGCGTCCTTCTGATATCCGGGATTACAGTCAGTTTGAGAATAACCAGAGAATCACAACCGTACGAAGAGATCAGGTCAATCAGGTAAATACCCGGAGCGTCGTAATCCACACCTCCCAGACTGTACAGTTCGCCCTGGCATATTTCAACACTTACACTGGTTTGTGTAACCGGCCTGACATCAAGGTGAAGGGTTACCAGTGAATCACAGCCATAAGTATCCTCGAACTGGAATTGATAGTCGCCGCTCTGCGACAGCACTACTCCGCCGTAAAAAAACAGCTCACCCTGGCAAATTGTAACGCTCTCTTCAGTGACTGAAGGCTGCCTGACGGTCAGGATAAGGGTTACCGTTGCTTCACATCCGTACTGGGTGCTGTAAATAAAGGAATAAACACCCGTCTGGCTGAATATTTGCCCGTAGAGCTCATAGTTCTCACCCTCGCAGATCACCGCTGTGACGGTGTCGCTGTTGGCTGGATAATAACTGAGGTTCAGTACAATCGTGGAATCGCAGCCGTTTTCTGCGGTATAAACGGATGTATAGACACCGGGGTCGGTGATATCTGCACCCTCAAAGAAAAAAGATTCCCCCGGACATATATTTACGTCGAACAGGGTATTCAATTCAGGCAATACGCTCAGATTCAGAACAATGACAGAGTCGCAGCCTCCGGCAGCCTGAAGCGAGTCCGTGTATATTCCTTCTGCAGTGAGTAACTGTCCGTTGAAATCGTAGGCTTCACCCGGACAAACAGTGGCGGAAATATTCGTTTCCAGGTAGTCACCAACCTGGAGTGTCAGAGTAATGATGGAGTCGCAACCACTGGTGGTCTGATATACATAACTGCCCGACTGAGTCAGGGTGTCTCCTCTGAAGATGTATGAATATCCGGTACACACCCCGGCGAACAGATTCACAGATACGGGTGGGAGTACCTGAAGTTGCAGGGTTACGACAGAATCGCAGCCACCGGCAGCGATCAGAGAATCAATGTAAACTCCGGTCTGCGTGAGCAGTTCCCCGCCAAACAGGTAGGAGCCGCCACTGCAAATACGCTCATTCAGCTGAATATCAAAATAGTCAACAACCTGAAGATCAAGAATAATCAGGGAATCGCAACCATTTTCGGCGGTCAGCGTGGCGCCATAAGTACCGGTTGTTGTCAATGTACTGCCGTGAAAAAAATAGGACGACCCGCTACAGATACCGGCGTTCACGAAGGTCTGGTAAACGGGCAGTACCGAAAGTGACAGTGTAATAATGGAGTCGCAACCGTGAGAACTGGTCAGCACCACAGAGTAAACTCCCGGATCGGCCAGCCGGGAACCATAAAAATCATAATACCCGCCTGCACAGATTGACGCACTGACAGAATCGCCGTAGAGCGGAAAAACACTGAGCAGAAGCGTGACTGTCGAGTCGGAGCCGTCAGAAGCCACATAGGTAGCGGTGTAGGTACCCGGCTGATTCAGCGTGTCCCCGTTGAAAACATAGAACTCGTCGGCGCAGATATTGGCCACAAGGGAAGAATCTCCCGGCAATAACCCGGTTCCGGTAGCGAAAAGCGGGCAGGAGCAAAGAAACAGAAGAACCGGGAAAATGAATTTTTTGAGCCGCGAACTGCTGTTGTGTTCCGGCAGATTGGAAATCGGACTATGAGGCGGAGAAAAAACGGATGAAAACATGAAATTAAAATTTAAATCGGTGAAGGAATGTATTAAAAGAAAAAGCCTTGCAGGGATCCACCAGGGGATACACTGCAAGGCGGGTTGACTGTCGGCCTGTTGCAGGTTGGAAAGTCATAAATCAATGTGGAATAGCAACGCAAATATGCATCCACCTGAAGCGGAAAGGCATTAAATATCAATTAAAAGATAATTAAAATTTATTTTGTTGGAAAGATGACCCTGAAGTCGCTCCCCTGACCCACTACAGAATGAATTTCTATGGTTCCACCATGCAACTCGACAATTCTGTGACTCAACGACAGGCCAATACCGTGGCCTTGCGTATGCGCGCGTGCATTTCCGGCCCTGTAGAAAGGCATAAATATCTTTTTCAAATCTTCTCCGGGAATACCAATTCCTTTGTCTTCAAAAGATATTTCAATGGACCTGAGTTTCGCTATAAAGGTGATTTTGACCGATTTGTCATCCGAAAACTTGCAGGCATTATCCATCAGATTAAGAAAGGCCGTTTTAAGCAGCATTTCATCCCCTTTGATCTGAAGCTGGGATTCTTCATCCGGCATAGAGCCATACTCTATCTGAAAGTGGTAACCCGGACGGCTTTTGCCGAGTTCCTGCTGGGCTGCAAACAGTACTTCATCTGCTCTCACCGGCCTGAACTGGTCGCGCTGTCTGTCAATATTGAATTGCGCCAGATTCAGCAACCCGTTGGTGAGACTGACCAGCGCTCTTGCATCCTCCAGCAAAGAATTGAGGGCTTTTTCGTATTCCTCAGGCGAACGCCGCTGGGCGAGCAACAGCTGCAACTGGCTCGAAATGGCGTTCAACGGGGTACGGAGTTCATGGGAGGCGCTGCTCACAAACTGCCGCTGTATATTGAATGCCGATTCAATACGCTCAAGCATTTTGTTGAAATTAATTGCCAGCTGGGCAATCTCGTCCTGTTTGTTACCCTCGTCAATTCGCCTGCTCAGATTACCTGCACTGATACCGGACACTTCTGCATTCATTCTGGCCAGTGGAGCGAGCACCAGCCTCGAAAAAACCACACCGAAAAGTACTGTACTGAGCAATCCCACAAACAGGCCTGTCCACAAAACACGGGCAAGATTGCTCAGCTTGCTGTTTCCGTACCTGTCGTAGGCAGAGGCGATTACCACGAATTGACTGCTGCCGGCTGAATAAGTTATACCAACAAACTCACTACCGTTTTTACTGTATTCAACCTTTTCTCTTCTTCTTATCTCGTTAATCAGACTGTCCGAGTAACCGATCGTAAAATCATCCGGACTTGAATACACTATCCTGTTCAATTCATTGAATACCAGAACTTTTTCCTGAAACATTGCGTGTATGGAATTTCTGTCAATTATCCGCAACAATTTGTTGTCAACCTCCTGGACAGATACGAAAAGACGTGCTGTAGTGATAGCACGACTCTCCAGACGCGAGTAGAACTCTTCTCTCCTGTACTCTGCAGACAGATAGTATATGGAGGCAGAGAATACAATCAGAATAGTGGCTACGATAATTGAAAATCGCAGTGTAAGTTTGGTACGTATATTCATTACACCGGGCTCAGGGATGTTTTATGAAGTAGCCCATTCCCTGTTTGGTATGGATCAGTTTCGGTTCAAAGTTCTTGTCAATTTTCCTGCGCAGGAAATTGATATAAACGTCAACCACATTGGTACCGGTATCGAAATTTACATCCCATACCTCCTCGACAATCTCATATCTGGAAGCTACTTTTCCCGATTTTTTCATCAAAAACTCCAGCAATGCGAACTCCTTGGCAGTCAGTGAAATCAGCGTACTTCCTCTCCTGACTGTTTTGAATGCCAGGTTCACTTCGAGGTCAGCTACCCGCAATATACCATCCTGAGATGGCATGGCCTCTTCCCTGGAGCGTCGGAGCAGCAGCCTCATTCTGGCCATCAACTCCCGAAAATCGAATGGTTTGACGATGTAGTCGTCAGCTCCTGCGTCAAATCCGTTCAGCTTTTGGTCTATCCCGCCGAGAGCTGTTACCAGTATCACCGGCACCTGGGGCTTCTGGTTTTTGATCTCCCGACACACCTCATATCCACTTATATACGGCAGATTCAGATCGAGCAGTACCAGATCGTATTTTTCTGAAAGTGCCAAATGGCGGGCTACTGCTCCGTCTGGAGCAATATCAGCGCCGAAATTGTTCTCTTCCAGCCACTTTTTGAATGACTCGGCCGCCTTGGGCTCGTCTTCAACGATGAGTACTCTTTCTGTCATACGCTAACCGTTTGGATAAACATACCGGCGAACTTCCTCTCCACTTACTGTCTGGTCACACAGGATGAACAATCGCTCAATGACATTGGCAAGTTCGCGTATGTTGCCGGTCCAGTTGTGATCCTGAAGGGCTCTGACGGCATCCGGCAGGAAATTTTTGGGCTGATGCCCGTAATCGTCGGCTATTCTCCGGTTGAAATGTTCGAGCAACAGGGGAATGTCGTCGCGACGCTCGTTCAGTGAAGGCACTTTCACCACTATTACTGCAAGCCTGTGGTACAAGTCTTCCCGAAAACGACCGGCTGCAATTTCCTCCCTGAGGTCCTTGTTGGTGGCTGCCAGCACCCGCACATCCACTTTTATTTCCTTGTTGTCGCCCACACGGGTAATCTTGCTTTCCTGCAGGGCACGCAGTACCTTGGCCTGTGCATCGAGGCTCATATCGCCTATTTCATCGAGAAAAAGGGTGCCTCCTGTGGCTGACTCAAACTTGCCCGCCTTGTCGGCAATAGCACCTGTAAACGACCCCTTTTTATGCCCAAAAAGCTCACTTTCAATGAGCTCTGAAGGAATTGCTGCACAGTTCACTTCTACTAATGGCCCGTCAACGCGATTGCTTTTTTCGTGTATCCACCGGGCTACCAGTTCTTTGCCTGTACCATTTTGTCCGGTAATCAGCACACGACTGTCGGTGGGAGCCACGCGCTCAAGCATCCGCTTGATCTCAAGGATTGGCGAGCTCTCCCCTATCATATTGACTCCCTTGCTGGCTTTTACCTGCTTCCGGAGTACTTGCGTGGTATTCACCAGTTCACTTCGGTCAAGCGCATTCCGCACAGTAATGAGCATCCTGTTCAGATCAGGCGGTTTGGAAATAAAATCAAAAGCACCCTTCTTTACAGCCTCCACAGCCGTATCAATAGTGCCGTGACCGCTCACCATAATAACAGGCGTTTCCGGCGACAGAATCTGCAGGCGCTCAAGTGCCTCGATTCCATCCATCTTGGGCATCTTGATATCCGTGATGACTACATCGTATTTCTCCTTTTGTACTTTGGCAACACATTCGAGACCATCCACAGCCTCGTCCACCTCATACCCTTCAAACTCGAGGATATCGCGCAGGGTCCTGCGAATGGGGGTTTCATCGTCAACTATCAGTATTTTAGCCATTGGCGTGTTTTTCTTTTTGTCGGACTACAAAGGTAATCCATGCCGGCACTGTTTCAAACCTCCTGATACGATTGTTTTAAACAAATAACCGGAAATACTCTGCTTTAACATAATTCATGATTATTATATATGAACATGGGCCGCCCCGGCTCAATCCGGAACGGCCCATATTGATTATGATTTCTTTCAGAATGCTTATTCTTCGCCCTCAAATGCCTCAAAATCGAAAATAAGAGAGAAACGCAGGGTGTTGTCAAGCGGATTCCGCTGGTTGCTCGTAGGCACCAGATAGGAGAAGTTGAGTCCGAAGATATTGTATTTTACTCCAAGACCCACACTGAAATATTTTCGGTTTCCTTTGGAATAGTGCTCGTGGAAATATCCCATACGTACTGCAAACTGGTCGTCATACCAGTACTCGGCACCGGCACCAACGGTAATTTCCTTGAGTTCCTCGCTGAAACCTCCGGGAGCATCTCCGAATGACCGGAACACTCCGCGAACCGGTGACAGTTGCTTGTAATCGGGGAAACCATCTCCGTCATCATCAATTTCCGGGCGCGGAGTGGGCACAAGCAGTTTGTTGAAATCGGTAGTAAGGGTGATGGAGTTGTAATCGTCGAGACCAATTTTCAGTGCCGTACCCACACCGAGATTGGTGGGTATGTAGTCGCGGTTTACCGAATTGGTGTAGGTAATTTTGGAGCCCAGATTGCTGACTGCAGCACCGAAAGTGAAGTCGGATTTGTAGCGATTTATCTTGACCGGCTTGCGATACGTCATCGAGAAATCTGCAGCACCGGCAACCCCGGGACGAATTTCGTTTCCTTCGACAATCCGGCCCGTTGCCAGGTTGGAATAGATGAACTTGGCTCCGACTGCCGCAGACAGGTTGTCAGACAACTTGCGCGCATATCCGGCACTGAATTCAAACTCATTGGGGCGTCCCTGTCCGAGCGATTCACCCTGTTCGTTGGTAAACTCAATATCGCCGAGCGAAAAGTAGCGCAGACTGGCACCGACGGCCTGACGGTCGTCGAGTCTGTAGTAACCTGAAAGATACGCAAGATATACGTCATTCAGACCCAGATTGCGCATCCACGGTGTATAGGTTGCCGAGATTGACACATTCTTCGTGGCAAAGGCGAGCTTGGAAGGGTTATAGTGCATACCGTTGGGATCAGCAGAAGTTGCGATACCAACATCGCCCATGGCACCACCGCGCGCGTCAGGCACAATGCGGAGGAAAGGAACAGCAGACGTTACAGCATTGGCACAACGCTCCCCTGTCGGGCTGGTCTGACCTGTTATGGGGTCGAAAGAGTAACCCTGCCCGTCCTGGCAACGGGCGAAAACCTGGGCTTCAGTATGTCCGGCGGACAAAACAAACGGCATCATCAATAACAGCCGTACGATCAGTTTCTTCATTTTTCAGTATTATTTTACTGTTAGCTGGTGATTACTCCATTTTTCTGGAGTGAAAGGATGCCCGCACTGCATCCAATACCATGCCATGACGCACTTCAGATGTAACTGGTTGTCCGGAACAGACAAAAATATATTCATTATTTCAGAATAACCAGTTTTTCGAACTCGCTTTCAGCCGTAGTCTGATTACCTGAAGTATCCGTACCGCGGATTTTCACCCTGTAAAGGTAAACTCCCCTGGCCAGTTGGTCTCCATAATCATCCCTGCCGTCCCATTGTATATCGGCAACCCGATACCCGTCGGTATTTGCAACTGTCTGCTGTATGGTTTTGACCAGCCTTCCCGCAACAGAAAATATACTGATCTGCACGTCCAGCATTTGTCCGGCAAGCGTATGTTCAAACTGGAACCACGTATTGGTTGTAAATGGATTCGGATAGTTGAGTACATGGCCGAGTGCCACATCTCCGGCCTCCGCCACGACAAATTCAACATAGCCTTCTCCCGAATTGTTGGCTATATCCCAGCCCTTTACCGCCAGGGTATGCCTGCCGGGAGCCAGATTGTTCAGCGGATAAACAGCCTGTCCCCTGCGCGAATCATCGGGAGCACTCTGGTAAAACTCGTTCAGAACGATGGTTTCAAGCACGTTGCCATCCAGTACGGCTGTCAGGTCGTGCCCGAGACTGGTGCCTGTTACATTCATTCCGTAATCGTCTGAACATTTTACCAGCACTTTCGGCGAGCTGTCGGTTACCCCTCCCGTTACAAAGGCGTCTGTATTCAGAAATGCCTGTACCAGCGGCGGCCGGTTATCCTTGATGACTCCGGCATTACCGCCAATAATAACGGTTTCATCGGCACCTGCAGCATCGAGGGGTGTACCATCTTCGGCGTAATAGCTTATTTTACCAAAGCCATAATTATAGTTGATATCCTTGGGTATTACGAAACTTATGGTGAATTCTCCGTTTTTCACCGTGGCAATTCCTCTGAAAATCACGCTCCGCTGTACCGTGAACTCTTTCCTGTAGCTTCCCTGATCCTGTGCCAGTGTCTGGAGATTCTGTTTTTTATCGAAAAGGGTAACGTACACACGCCCGTTGAAGTCGCTGAGCCGGTTGCCGTCAGGGTCAGTAACCATACCCTCCAGTGTTATCGGCATGAGGGCCTTCAGTGTATCTGCCGGACCATTCGGGCCGCTTATCCTGGTAGTGGCAATCCGGTTTTCAGGTATGGCCAGTGTCATGGCAGGATCGCCCAGCAGGGTGAAGCGCCGGGCATTCTGAATGTCGGAGGTCAGTTTGTTCTTGGAGTCTTTCAGTATGCGCCCGATTGTGCGGTACTGTCCGTTGATTTTCTCATAGATAATGCTCTGTACAGCATCCGTGAGATCCTCGTTGCCGTTGATATAAACGGATCTGACCGTGGTAAAGAGTGCAATGGCTCCGGAATTGACCCGAAGGAGCGCCTGCTCTCCTCCGGTCAGAGTGGTGTAGTCGTCGTATCCGCCAAACGTGCAGGTAGCGGTAATGATGAGCGGATATCGGTTCCTGTTGTCCCAGCTGGCTATGTCATTGTTATCCAGCACGCGCTCCTGCGACCACCCGCGCGGCCCCCCGTGACCAATGTAATGAGTAATCAGGTTACCCTTGAAAATATTGGAATTGATGGCAGCCTTGGCATCCGGGAATCGCTGCCCGGCAGAGGTAGCCACCTGCTGGTAGGCATCGAAATAAACTTTCTCATTGTTAAAGAACTTGACCGCGCTGGTATTGTCGGTAGCCAGCTTGTCTGCCTGATTGATGTGTGCGTTCCCGTCTTCATCATCGGCAATAAACAGTACCCTCAACCTCCAGTCGCCCAGAAGAGCAGGATCCTGATCGTATGCAATTATCTTGTCGGTCAGTGCGTCCGCCTCTTCAGCGTTTCGCGCAACCAGCCTCCCCACCGATATATCCAGTGAGCCGGTGAGTGCCCCACCCTCTTCCGGACTGAGCAGTGCAAAAAAGTCGTCGGAGGGAAACGCATTGATGGGACTGAAAGACTCTGCTGTTTCAAACACGGGAATATAGTCGTTGTTCCCGTCGCCGTTTGAGTTGTTCTTCGGATCGAAAGAACCATCGCCAAACAGCAGCATGTACTGAAACTTGTCGGGATCGCGCTCCAGCAGCATGCGCGCGAAATCGCGTATTGCAACAGGATCCTTCCCGCCCGACGAAAACTCGTTGAAAAGATCCAGTACATTCACTGCAGCTGCCGACAAGCCGCTGAAGTCTCTTCTGTGCGCGGCAAGGCGCTCGGCAGCTTTCTCTGTTTCCGGGTGATAAAGTATAACCATATCCAGTCCGCGCAAACCATGCAAATTCTGGTTGGCAATTTTCCCCGCTGAAAATTCGGGCTTCGGAAAAGATGCCCCGGCATTCCAGGCCACAAAACTGCGGAGAACTCCCTGTGTGGCAGCTCCAAAAGTGGCCAGATTGCCAGCCAGGGTGAACAGTTGCTTTTTGGGGGTCTGCGGAGCTGTGATATCCCATATGGTCAGATCAGCGCCCGCATTGGATATACGGAACTGTGTGGCCGGCCGGCCGAGCGTTTTGACATCCCTGAACTCCAGTATATTGCCGCTCATCGCAAGTTTGCGACGTACGTTCAGCTCAATGTAGTCGAGCCAGCCCTCACTGGAACTGCCCACTTCAGGGTAGTTCACTACCACCTGCAACGGACTGCCAGCGGGCAGGAACGAACCTGTGACAACAGCGTTGGCAGCAAATGGGCCATCGTTGTTGTCAGTATCAACACCTGCAATGGACTTGCTGAAAGTGGAACCCGACACCTGAAAACGCACGCTCTGGCTTACATTGCTGCGGCCGGCGAACTCCCCGCGCATGCGCGCAATACTGTCGGTAACAATATCCGGGAAGTCAAACGTGTAGGTCTTTGTGCGGCTCTGATAGAAATAGTCGCCGAACCAGCGTTTACCCGACCCCTGCGAGGATGAATTGTAGTTAAGCAGGTTGGTCTTCTCTTCCTCCAGCCGGACGAAATCATCGAACTGATCGGTAGTGAAAGTGGCATCTGTTTCGGCCTGTTCTGAAATTCTGAGTCCGGATCCCTCACCCGTTTTCAGGAAATACCAGGCGCGTTCATCGTACAGATTGACCCGGCTGGTCAGCACCGGATCAGCAGCCGACGGCCTGTAAATCCATGGTCGTGGTCCGACCGCGTAAAACAGTATATAATCACCTGTATTGAATTTTCCATCGCTCTCACCCACCACCAGTATCGCATTTTCCAGCAGATCGTCGGGACGGGCATCCACGTTTTTTTCGGGCAGCATAAAGCCGCCATTGCCATAGATACGTATCGTCCGCGGATCAATATTGTCAAGATCGGTTACCCCAAGCTCGTTTTTGATGTAGCTGTAGTCGAGCTTGTAGATCCCGGAGTTCTCCACACCAAACTTGTACACATTTCCGCTGCTCAGCACGGATGTCTCGGTGAACCCGCGCGTGGTGGCCGGAGCCTGAGCTGCCACCGGAGTGACACTGACAATAACAGTGAAGGAGACCAGCCGCTCGTACGTGTTGCCTGTTTTGCGAAAGGGCAGCATGTTGATACGGCCAAAGTACTGCCGGCGCTCCTGTTCTGTGGAAGTACTGACTGTCGCCCCGGGGCCAACAAGTGCCAGGTCGGGGTTATTCCCGGGTCTGAATACCTCCCAGTCAGCCTCCTGCAGCGATGCGGATATTTCAGACTGCCCGTCAAGCGCGAACCGCGCAGTGAACAGGGGCAGTGTCATCGCATCATTTCCATAGGTACAATCCTCAAATTTCCAGACGTCAACGGCGTTGCCATCCGGCGTTATCCACTGACGGGGGGTATCGCTCCACTTCAAGCTCCGCTGAATGGTCAGGGTGCTCTGGGCCGAAACGGCAGAAGCACAAAGCAGTGACAGGATGAAAAGACTGTGTCTCATGGTTAACCGAAAATCAGTAATTAAGGGAAAAAGAAAGGATTACAAAAAAAGAATGGTGTAATTCAGGCGCAAGTTACTGAATTATGGTTGCCAGTCAATAGCAGGAATTGTACATTTTGCCAGATTTTACGGTACGGCGACAAAACTGCGGGAACGGCTGCCTCGCACCATACCGAATATGGTTACCTCATGTATCTGTCCATCAGATAAACGATACCCGCAATGGTGGCTGCCCCGAGTTCCAGTTCACGCCTGTGTACCTTGTCGAAGGTATCATCGGCCGTGTGATGGAAGTCGAAATATCTCTGCGAGTCGGGTGAATAGCCACTCAGCACAGCATGCGTGGGTCGGAGCGGACTGACATCGGCACCCGATCCACCCTTGTTTATCCGGATACCATAGCTCTCGAAAACAGTCTCCCAGCCCCTGATCTGCTGAAATTTGTCATCAAATGCGGGATCTGCAGATTCAAACGTGAGAGCCCTCGGAGTGAACCCGCCTGCATCGCTTTCAATAGCGAATACGTGCGTCTCTCCTTTCCGGATTGCCTCCCTTGCATACTCCTTTCCTCCCCTCAGCCCGTTTTCCTCATTCATAAATGCCACAAAACGAATGGTGTTGCGCGGTTTGTATCCGATTCGCTGCAATAACCGGAGAGCATCCATGCACTGAACGATACCGGCACCATCGTCGTGGGCACCGTGACCCACATCCCAGCTGTCGAGATGGCCGCCCATGGTAATGAACCTTCCGGGATACTCGCTTCCCCTTATCTCTCCGATGACGTTGTATGAGGGCGCATCGGGCAGCGTCTGACAACTCATTCTGACAGATACTTCGGGTTTTATCTGCTCTTTTATGGCTGCCGAGAGCGTCTCCGCAGCTTTCGTACTGATGGCAGCTGCGGGTATGCGCGTGTACGCGGAGTCATAAATTACCGAGCCTGTATGCGGAAAATCGTCAATTTTCAGGTTCATGCTACGCACAAGTACTGCCACGGCACCGTATTTCGCCGCGCGTGATGCGCCTGTTACACGCTGGTCAACACAGCCGCCATAAGCCTCAAAGGTTCGGATTTTGGTGGGATCCATCGGACGGTTGTAAAACACTATTTTGCCCCGGAGACCCTTTTCTCCGAGCGAATCCAGCGCCTCCCAGCTCCTGACCTCCACTACTTCGGCACGGATACCACCGGCGGGTGTAGCCACCGAGCCACCGAGTGCAAGCGCCTGTAATACCGCCGGTTTTGTTCCCTTCAGGTACAGCCTGACTTCCTCGGACGCCCCGCGCTCCCAGTGTGGTACCATACACGGCTGAAGCCATACAGAATCAAGTTGCATCGTGTCCAGAACACTTTTGGTCCATGTTACGGCTTTCTCTGCATTTTTACTGCCACTCAGACGATGCCCAACATCAAGGCAAAGCCGCTCCAGCCACGAATAACAGCGGCCATTCACCAGGGCTTCATCGTATATACTGTCAATAGCAATGGCGTCTTTTTTCAAGTCCGCAGACTGACCGGCTACGGGGCTTAGTGTACAAATGTGAATAAGCACTGCTGCAATAACACCAGCCAAAAGGCGATCTGAAACAGAAAAGTTGGTCATTGTCAAGAAATGAAATTTAATTTTGAAAGCCGAAAATCATTCGCAAAAATGAAAAATTTTATTCCATTTTTTGGTTTTTTGTTGTAAAATTGTTCCTTCGTTTGCAGCGGTTTCAATGCAGTTCAGTCATGCAGGAAATAGCATCTGAAATATTTTTTCAGTTTTTTCAGGAGTGTTCTTGTATAAACTACACAAAGTGCCCTTACCTTTGTGACCACAAGAGAGAAAGCAATCGCTTAAAGATAATTTGGTTTTATTTGGTTAGGGCTGAGGTAGTGCTGTGGTGGCACTGCCTCATTTTTTTATTATTACAGTTTCAGAATTATACTTTTGCCGAATTATTGAACTGAAACCATCTCCATGAAAAGAACGTTCCTGCTGTTCCTGCTGTTCTCCCCCCTCTGGTCTTATTCCCAGCAACTCATCAGCATGGCTGATGCCATCTCGAAAGGGCGCACATCGCTGGCTCCCGCTTCTCTGCGTCAGCTGCAGTGGATTCCCGACTCCGACAAATTTTCTCACGTTACAGCCGACAAGATCGCAATTTTTTCGGCACGCGATATGAAATCCGACACACTGGAACTGCTTCCGGCAATCAATGAAAAGCTGGTTGCGCAGGGCGCCCGCAAACTCGACCGGATTCCAGCCATCACCTGGATCTCCCGGGACAAATTCTGGTTCCAGCATGAATCGGTGATTTACTCATGGGATATCGTGGAAAACAACCTGAAACGCCTGAACTGGTTCCCGCAAAACGTCTCCGGTACAGATATCCACGACAAGTCCTTTTTCACCGCCTACCTGAAAGACAACGGTCTGTGGGTGAGTATCGGAGGAAAAGAACTCGGAGTGGCAAAAAGCGAAGAAGACGGTATTGTTTACGGCCAGTCGGTTCACCGCGACGAATTCGGCATATCAAAAGGTACTTTCTGGAGTGCTTCAGGCCGGTATCTCGCTTTCTATCGCATGGATGAGCGCATGGTAACGAAGTATCCTGTTTACATTCTCGACTCAATGCCCGCCCGGGTGAATGAAATAAGATATCCTTTCGCTGGCGCAAAAAGTCACCATGTTACTGTCGGAATTTACGATACACAAAGCGGACAGAAATGGTACCTCAACACGCTGCCGGAAGGTGGCGACCCGGAACAGTACCTCACCAATATCGCCTGGACGCCCGACGACCGGTTCGTCATGATCGCTGTGGTAAACAGGGCACAGAATCTGATGAAACTCAACCTCTACGATGCCTCTTCGGGCGCTTTTGTACGTACGCTCTTCGAGGAATCCTCCGACAAGTGGGTAGAGCCCGAGAAACCGGCCGTTTTCATACCGGGCAACAACAGTCAGTTCATCTGGCAGAGCGAGCGGGATGGCTATAATCACCTGTATCTGTGCGACCTGTCGGGCAAAGTAATCCGACAGTTATCCCGCGGATCCGCTCCTGTGACGGCTTTCTTTGGATTTGACGTAAAAGGTGACAAATGTTTCTTCCAGATGGCCGATTCTACCGGACTGGACAGGTTTGTCTGTTCCTCGGAAATCAGGAATGGCAAAATGTCGGTGCTGAACCCGGAGCCGGGAACGCACAACGGACTGGTGAGCAGCGACGGCGAATGGGTCCTCGATGTGTATTCCGACCTCGACACCCCCAGAGATGTGTATCTTTCAAAGTGGAATGACTCCCGGAAAAAAACTGGTGTCTTCTCGGCTGAAAATCCGCTTGCTACCTTAAAAATCGGGAAAACAAGTATTGTCTCCATTCTTTCACCGGGCGGATTCCGGCTCAATGCCAGGATTATTCTTCCTCCCGATATGGACCCGGCGGTCAAATACCCCGCTATTATATATGTCTATAACGGGCCCCATGTACAGATGGTCACCAACTCGTGGCTCGGAGGCGGCGAACTCTGGATGCACCACATGGCGCAAAACGGCTATATCGTATTTGCACTGGACGGGAGAGGCTCTGCCAACAGGGGTTTCGCCTTTGAAAGTGCTGTACACCGACGCCTCGCCGACGGAGAAATGGAAGACCAGCTGGCCGGTGTAAACTACCTCAAATCGCTTGGTTATGTAGATCCTGCAAGAATTGGCGTATATGGCTGGAGCTATGGAGGTTTCATGACTGCATCTCTCATGACACGCCCTGAGGCAAAGGGGGTTTTCCGCTGCGGTGTGGCAGGTGGCCCCGTGCTGGACTGGCGGATGTATGAAATCATGTACACCGAACGCTACATGGATACTCCCGCCGAAAACCCGGAAGGATACCAGAAAAACAGCCTTTTCAACTATATCGAAAACCTGAACGCTCCGCTTCTGATGATTCACGGATCCTCAGACAATGTGGTTCTGTGGCAACATTCCCTGCGCTACATACGCGAGTGTGTACGCAGGAACAAACAAATCAGTTATTTCGTGTATCCGGAACACCTGCATAACGTGACAGGCAAAGACAGGGTGCACCTTTTTGAACAGATTGAGCAGTTCTTCAGATCTAATCTCTGAGAGAAACAGCATGTGACTCTTTCAGAAAAGGGTTGCCGGAGATTTGTCTCCGGCAACCCTTTTTTCAGATTATGTAGTGGAAGTCACAAAATTGTCAGCTTTCTGGTAATAATCCTGTTGGCCGATCGAATCTTGACAGTATAAATCCCCGCAGACAAACCACCCAGCGAGAGGTTCGCCACGTTGCCTTCAACAGGCTGGTTCATTACCGGACGGCCCGAGGGATCCAGTATTTCCACCTGCGCTTCCTGTACATCGCCGAGCAGCAATGTGGCAGAAATAGTGGCTGGATTGGGCAAAATCAGGATATCTTCGCCCGCAGCATCCCCGGATGCAGTTGTACCAACAAGCTTGATCCAGACGGTATCCTGCTCGAGGGGCACGGTAATATCTTTCGGATTACCCTTGTTATCAATAGCCTTTATGCCATTAACGGGTACCATGAAGGGTATGACGCGATCTCCGGAGCGCCCCGCCACATCAATGATGATGATGAAATCGGCACGGAAGGTTATCTCGGCAATGGCGCCATATCCGTTGGCGTCCAGTCCGTTCTTTCGGGTAACGCCCAGATCGAGCTGTGAACGGCTGTGATTGTCGCGCGAGAGCCACAGAATGTGGTTTGGAGAACCAAAATAATCGCTTTTGTAGTCGGCTGCCGGGTTGTGACCGACAAATTCGGGGTAATGCATTGCAAAGGCAAGTCCGTAAACACCCAGTGCCGGACGGGTCGGGCTGCCGAGCAGTACTTTGCCTTTTATCTCGACAGGAGCAGGCACACCTGAATTGACCAGAACTGTATCACTGTCAAATACAACCCTGAGCTGGGGGGCAGTAGCAAGTTGTGCAACAGGCATCGTGTCAAGTGGCACATAATGCTGACTGATTACATCCACATCATACTCGTTCACAGTCCCGTTTCCGTTGCAGTCGAGGTGCTTGTAGTTAACGACATCAGCTATCGATTCGGTCCAGTTGGGAGCGAACTGCATCGTCCAGGTCGTATTGGCATCCGGCCTGGGCGATCCTGAAGCATAGTGCCCAACACCGATCGGAAGCAGGTCACAGGCATTCGCCTTGCCGTCCTTGTTGGTATCCCCCGGACGAACATAATCGGCATTGTCCGGCACGTCGGAAGATGTCATGTGGGATGCATCTGTAATCAGAAGCTGAACTACTGACGAGACGCACCCTGACGAAGTCCAGGCAGTAAGATTGGTACGATAAACTCCGCCAGCCGGGTACGGATGATATATGGTATCCCAGCCGGTACCTTCCCACAGTTGTCCGCCATCACCAAAATCTATCTGGGCAAATGTGTAGGCATTCGAAGAATGATTGATGAAACGCGCTATGTACCCTTCATCGGGCGATCCTTCTGTAATTTGTACATCCATGTGAGCCGAACAGGGTACATTCTGCTCACCACATGTACCGGCTCTCCAGTTGGATACGCCGGCAGCAATAGCTTCACACTCATTGCCGTATGTCACTCCGTTGCAGCCACAAACAGGGACATACAATGCTGACTGACTCGGACAGAGCGCCGAAGCATCTGCCATGACAGGGTTTTCGCAGCCAGGTTCGGCTACCGTGAGTTCCCTGCACTGTGAAGACGCGCAGGTGAAAGACCCGCTCGCATTGGAAATAACATACTGGGCACAGACCTGATAGGTTCCGTAGCCAGGTAAAGGAGCACTGAACGATTCGTTCTGCGAAAGTACATTGCTGCTTTTGCTGCTGTACCAAAGCACGGACTGTACCGGATCGACCGCCTGGTCAGCAGGCGACAGCCTGCCATACAGCTGTGTCCCTACAGCGGTGACCTGGATATTGTACCCGCATCCGTTCGTAACCTGGGCACTCACCTGAATGGTTTCGCAATATACTGCCGAACAGCCGAAATTATCCGAAACCGTCAGACAGACCTCGTATTCACCCTGCGACGGAAAGCCGTGCGACACCTGGTGGCCGGAAGCCTTGGAGCCATCTCCGAAATCCCAGTGACAAATTTGCGAATCCACATCATACAGATTGGCACTGAATGTGAATTTCAGCGGATTGTCGCCATCGCCAAAGTAGCCATAGTGAGCCGTACAGGGAAGCGTGTCGGAAACACAAACGAGAGAAACCGGAATGGCATTTCCCGGCGCACAACCGGGCGGTACGGGCGCAGCTGATGTGGTGAATGAGAATGTCTGTCCCCCCGACAGATTGTCGGCGCCGAAATAGGCCCTGTAAATGGACCCGTCGTCGAGGTCAATGATCCTGGCACCACAGCCCGGGGTCACACTCGCCACCCAACCCACGCGATCGCATTGCGCCTGCAACACACTGGTGGCAGCGATGAGGAGCAGGAAGGCAAATGAGGCTTTTTTGAACATATCTCAACCATTTAACGCAACAGAATGCAATTTGGTTCGCACCTGTACGATTAACATTACAAAGATGAGGAACAGGAATCCGTCAATAAAATACATTTTTGCCGACTTGCCGCACTTTTTTATTATAAAAATATAAACTATTTAATTGATTTTCAGTTAAATAAACTGCCATGATTAGTGAAAAAATAACTACACTGCTCTCCTCATTTTCCCGTGTCGAACTCAATCGTTTCCGCAGGTATATTCAGTCACCCTACCTGAACGACCAGCCGGACGCACTGCCGTTATTTGATATTCTTTGCCGTCAGATGAAAAAGGGTGAAAATCCGGAGCCGATACGAAAGGTTGCTGTATGGGAACAGCTGTACCCCGGACGGCCATTCAACAGCGCGCATCTGCGGCGACTGACCTCGGATCTTACCCAGCTCGCCATGCGGTTTATAGCTGCCGAATCGGAACGGGATGAGCCGCTGAATGAAGCGATTCGCATACAAAAATCACTCGGAAAACCCGAATATGCCAAACACCTGGCTGGTATTGAACGGCAAATTGCCAAATACAGCGAAGAAAACCCCCAACTGTCACCCGGGTCGCTGCTCATTCAGTTCCAGTCCAAAGACATTTCATTTGGCCGGAACTCCAGGGGGTCCGGCTCTTCGGGATATATCAGCAGTCTGACCGCTGCCGATTTCGCGCTCGACTGCTTCTATATCGTACAGAAAATGCGGTATTTCGTAGCCTGGCTTCAGTACAAGGGCAGCAGGGCCACGGAAGAGCAGATTACCCTGATGGAAGGCTTCCGCCGTACAGCAGCCGGGCCGCGGTTCGACAACGTACCACTCATCCGACTGTTTTGCCTGGTCTCCGACTGTTTTTCGGAACCCGGCAATGAACGCCATTTTACCGAACTGCTGGAGCAACTGGATCAGTCCACACCGGAAGTTGCCCCGGAGAATCTCAGGGAATTTTATCAGATGGCACAAAATTATTGTGCACTCAAAATCAATCAGGGACGCACCGATTATTATCTGGTGTATTTCAATCTCCAGAAAAAGATAACGGATCTCAGGCTTTTGCTGGAAGACGATATCCTGCCTGAAACGCTTTTCAAAAACATGATTACTATCGGTCTCAACGTCGGAGAGTTCGAGTGGACCGAGAACTTTATCAACGAATACTATCCGTACCTGCCCGTATCCATCCGGGAAAATGCCCGTACATTCAATCTGGCAAACCTGTATTTTCACCAGAAAAAATACGGGCAGGTAATAGAACTGCTGCGGAATGTTGAGTACAGCGACCTGGTGTATGCGCTGGGGTCCAAACTGATCCTCCTCAAAACATACTGCGAATCGGGCGAACAAATGGCCCTCGACTCGCTGACCGACAGTTTCAGGGTGTACGTACGCCGCAACAGGGATATGTCGAAGGGGCTCAAAAAAGAGTACCTGAATTTTCTCAACTTCCTGTCACGGATACCGAATGCGCGCCTGACAGGTACACTGCAGGAGCTGCACAGGAAAGTATCGGAGTCACAGCACGTGATATCCAAAAAGTGGCTGCTCGAAATTATCAGTGGCGGTATGAGGTAATTTGCTTACTTCACGTACAGTTCGCCGTTCAGGATGTTACGGGAAATAACAATTTTCTGTATTTCCGAAGTACCCTCGTATATCTGCGTGATTTTGGCATCGCGCATGAGGCGTTCAACGTGGTATTCTTTCACAAAACCGTATCCGCCGTGTATCTGTACCGCTTCCACCGTATGGCGCATGGCCACATCCGATGCATACAGTTTGGCCATTGCAGCAGCCTGATCGAAATTCATGTGCTGATCTTTCATCCAGGCCGATCGGTAAACCATCAGGCGCGCAGCCTCTGTTTCGGTAGCCATGTCTGCCAGTTTGAAAGCAATGGCCTGATGCTGGGCAATCGGCTTGCCGAAAGCGCTGCGCTCCTGCGCGTATGCGACCGACAGTTCGTAGGCGCCCGCAGCGATTCCCAGTGCCTGTGAGGCAATTCCGATACGACCACCTGAAAGAGTCATCATGGCAAATTTGAAACCGAACCCGTCATCTCCGATCCGGTTCTCCTTGGGCACTTTCACATCGTTGTACATAATAGATGTGGTGTCGGAAGAGCGGATACCAAGTTTGTCTTCCTTGCCGCCGATAGTGACACCGGCCCAGTCAGATTCCACAATGAGGCAGTTGATGCCACGGTGTTTCAGCTCCGGATTCGTTTGCGCTATAACGAGATGTACCTTTGACGTGGCACCGTTGGTAATCCAGTTTTTGGTTCCGTTCAGAATATAGTGATCGCCCATGTCAACTGCCGTGGTGCGCTGACTGGTGGCGTCGCTGCCAGCTTCTGGTTCGGAGAGACAGAAAGAGCCGATCCACTCGCCGGAGGAGAGTTTGGGGAGGTATTTTCTCTTCTGCTCTTCGGAACCAAACTTTTCTATGCCCCAGCATACCAGAGAATTGTTTACAGACATAATAACCGAGCAGGAGCTGTCCACTTTGGAAATTTCTTCCATGGCCAGCACGTAGGAAAGGGTGTCCATGCCACCGCCTCCATACTCGGGAGAGGTCATCATGCCCAGAAATCCGAGCTCCGCCATCTTTCTGACTTGCTCGGTGGGATAAAGCGCTTTGGAGTCTCGTTCAATGACTCCGGGTTTCAACTCATTTTGTGCGAAATCGCGTGCAGCCTGTTGTACTGCGAGATGTTCTTCGGTCAGGAGAAACATAATCTGGATTGATTTGATGGTCCCGGTTGCACCGGGTTGGTGTGAATAGTAAAGGCGTCACAAATGTAAATCAATATCTTTGCCCCTCAATTCATTCGCATGCGTTTTTTCGCCTTTCTTATTTTGCTGCTCAATCTGGAGCAGGCATCGGCACAGCAAACGGCCACTGTCTTCGGGCGTATCACCGATGCCTCCGACGGACAGCCCATTGAATTTGTGAGCATTTACATCAAGGGGGGTGGCAAAGGGGTGGCATCCGATGAAAACGGCAAGTTCGCCATTCAGGTGCCGGCCGGTCAGCGCCTGACGCTCGGATTCAGAAGAGTAGCTTTCAGGGAAGCAAGCGCGGATGTGCTTCCTCTGCAGCCCAATGCACGTTTTGCCCTTGATATTTCCATGGCGCCCAACGAATCGAACCTGGAGGTCGTAATCAGCGAAAGAAGGATTGACGGCGGGGGTATGCTCAAGGAAAAAAACCTGGCAGAGCTCAAACTGCTGCCTACCACCACAGGAAACCTGGAGGCCGTACTGCCGCATATCGCACTCGGAACCAACACAGGAAGCGGGGGAGAACTCAGCTCCCAGTACCAGGTCAGGGGTGGCAATTACGACGAAAACCTCGTTTATGTGAACGATTTCGAGATTTACCGCCCGCAACTCATCCGCGCCGGTCAACAGGAAGGCCTGACTTTCCCCAATATTGATCTGATGCGCGATCTGTCGTTCTCCAGCGGCGGCTTTCAGGCACGTTATGGCGATAAAATGTCGTCGGTACTGGATGTAAAATACAAAAGACCCGACACGCTGCGCGCGAGCGCGAGCGCGAGCCTGCTGGGTGGCTCCGCTCACCTAGAAGGCAGCTGGAAACCCTCAACCGCCGGTTACCGCGCATTCAGATATCTCGTGGGCGCCCGTTACAAAACAACCAGAACCCTGCTCGGCAGTCTCGACGTGGAGGGAGAATATGTTCCCAACTTCACCGATGTACAAACTTATCTGACCTACGATATCAACCGCGACTGGCAAATAGGCGCCATCGGAAACCTGAACCGTTCAACCTATGGCTACAAGCCGCAAAGCCTGGCGCGTGCCTTCGGTCTGGTTGACTACGCCCTGCAACTTCGCACAGCATTTGAAGGCCAGGAAGTGGATGATTTCACGCAGGCGATGGGAGGCCTCTCCCTTACTTACCTGCCCGACAGAGAGAAGAACCCGCTTTACCACAAGATTCTGACCTCTGTGTGGAGAAGTCAGGAAAACGAACGTTTCGATATTCTCGGATACTACATCCTGGGCGAACTCGAGGAAAACCTCGGCTCGGAAGGTTTCGGAGAAATCACCAATGTGCTCGGTACAGGCACTCAACACACCTGGGTGCGAAACTACCTCACCGCCGATGTACGAAATATGGAATATAAAGGGGGTATCGAACTTCAGAAAGATGATGAAGGTATCAGCCTGACACGGAGTCATTTCCTGCAGTGGTCGGCCAGGTGGCAGAATGAAAGTATCAACGACAGGATTAACGAGTGGGAACGACTTGACTCTGCGCTGTATTCACTGCCCTACGATACCCTTGCACTGCACGTCCGCAAAGTGCTTAAAACCACAAACAATCTTCAGAGCGACAGATTTTCAGCCTCGTTCCAGGACACCTGGACGTGGCGGCGCGACGGCGTGCGCGAACTGCAGATCATCGCCGGGGTACGCGGACAGTACTGGACACTCAACAGCGACTGGTTCGTAACCCCCCGCGCCCAGATGCTCTACAAACCGCTGAATACCAGCAGGGATATTTCATACCGACTGGCCGGCGGCCTGTTCTACCAGCCGGCTTTCTATCGTGAAATGCGCCGCCTGAACGGTACCGTAAACACCGATCTGGCAGCCCAGAAATCGGCGCATGCGGTAGGCGGACTCACCTGGGACTTTCTCTGGGGCAGGAAGAGACCCGTTAAAATGCGCCTCATCGCAGAAGCCTACTACAAGAAAATGTGGGATCTGGTTTCATTTGATATTGACAACGTGCGAATCCGCTACTCGGGAGCCAACGATTCAAAAGGTTATGCCACAGGTATAGATCTTCGCCTGAACGGTGAGTTTGTGGAAGGCGCCGAAAGCTGGGTCAACCTTTCGTTCCTGCGCACGCGCGAGTCGCTCGACGGCGTGCAGCACCGCGCACGAAACGTGGGTGAACTGGAGGGATTTGACGTGAAGGATGTGCCGCGGCCTACCGACAGGCTTTTCACCTTTTCCACCTTTTTTCAGGACTATCTCAGAAATAACAAAAATGTGCGCATGCACCTCAATCTGACGGTAGGCAGCGGACTGCCTTTCGGCGTAGTGGACAACAATATCATTTTCCGCAATCCGTACCGGTTTGCTCCCTATCACCGGGTGGACATCGGTTTCGGATTCCAGCTCTGGAAGGATACCTGGCGTAAAAAACATCCGCGCCATTTCCTTCGTTTTACCCGCGACACCTGGGCAAGCCTGGAGGTATTCAACCTGATGAAAGTCGCCAATGAAGCATCCAACACCTGGATCAAAACGATCGAAAATACCCAGTACGCCATACCTAACTACCTTACCGGACGAAGACTGAATATCAGAATCCGAATGGAATTTTAACCAGATACCATGCAATATATCACTTTTTCAGCAGATAACGCCGTTGCACGCATCACCTTCAACCGCCCGCAGGTGTTCAACTCCATGCATCACGATATGCGCATGGAGATACTGGAGGCACTCAGAACCTGCCAGGAAGATGCCGGCATCAGGGCTGTGCTGATTACCGGCACAGGAAAAGCCTTTTGCGCAGGCGAAGACCTGCAGGAGGTAACCGACCCGAACGGTCCGTCCCTGAACGAGATCATTTCTACCGGGTACAATCCCATTGTTTCCAGTATCCGGAATCTTGACAAACCTGTAGTGGCAGCTGTAAATGGTGTGGCAGCCGGCGCCGGCGCCAATATCGCACTCGCCTGCGACATTGTGGTGGCTGCAGCATCTGCCAGTTTTACCCAGGCTTTTTCCAAAATTGGCCTCATCCCCGACTCGGGAGGCACCTGGACGCTCCCGCGACTCGTGGGTTTCCAGCGCGCTTCTGCACTGATGATGCTGTCGGATAAAGTGAGTGCTGCCGATGCAGCCACAATGGGTATGATCTGGAAGGTGTTTCCTGATGAAACATTTGAGGCTGACAGCATGAAAATGGCTGAAACGCTCGCGCAGATGCCCACGCGCGGACTGGCGCTCACAAAAAAAGCGCTGAACCACACTTTTTCCACCGACTTTGAGGGACAACTGGTACTGGAAGATCAGTTGCAGGGACTTGCCGGCGAAACACACGACTATAAAGAAGGTGTAGCTGCATTCCTCGAGAAACGGAAACCTGTTTTCAGGGGAGAGTAACCAGCAAATTTCCGATTTTTTTAATCACTGAAAGCAGATATCTGTTTTGCTGCCCGAAATTTTTCCCAGCCCCGAAAGCCGTCCCGGCGACCGCAGAAAAGCGGCTGCCCTGCTTCTGCTGCTTTTTTTTACAGCCCTGTTCGTGAGCGAGCGATTCCGATTCTGGGTGGGTTCACTCCTTACCTACCCCGTTCACTACAGGGAGTACAATGAATTTGGCATCAGAATCCCCGGTTCTTACTCGGTGCATGGTATTGATGTGAGCCGGTGGCAAAGCCGTGTTGACTGGGCACGGGTTAAAAAAATGAAAGTAGGAGATGTAAAAGTCAGCTTTGTCTTCATAAAAGCAACTGAAGGAACCTGGATAAAGGATCCCAATTTCGAATTCAACTGGGAAAATGCGCGCAAACAGGGTATTACGAGGGGCGCTTATCACTTTTTTCTGCCGAATGTAAATCCCAAAGATCAGGCAGCCCTGTTTTTCAAACACGTAAGACTGAGATCAGGCGACCTTCCTCCGGTCGTTGACGTGGAGGAACCCCGGGGAATGTCGGTAAATCAGGTGCGACAATACACCAAAAAGTTCCTGGAACTGCTGGAAAACAACTACAGGGTAAAACCCATTCTTTACACCAACAGGGATTTTTACAAACGCTATTTTCAGGGAAGAGAGGAATTCAGTGAGTATATCCGCTGGATAGCGCACTACCACGTGGCCAGTCTGGAAATGCCCGGAGACGAAGCGTGGCATTTCTGGCAGCATTCAGACAGGGGAAATATCAATGGTATCAACGAGAAGGTGGATTTCAACGTATTCAATGGGGATAGCCTGGCGTTGAGAAAGTTATGTGTACCCTGATATAAAGTATCAAATACCAGTCGCCCGCACGAACCGGGAAAATATCCGAAAAGCAGCTTCTGGCAGTAATTGCAGGCTTTTTTCTACCTTTACGCCCGCATCAATCAATTTTATTCTGAAATGTCCTTTCGCCTACACCGCGAGGGCCACCTTATGCTGGCCATATTCGCCCTGCTGCTCTCTCTGCTGAATTTCGCTGTTTACCAATACCTGCCTGTCGTATTTTGGCCGACTCTGGTGCTTTCTGCCGTATTTTATGGCATTATCGTTCAATTTTTCCGCAACCCTGTACGGGTTATCCCCGTCACTGACAACGGCCTCGTGTACGCTCCCGCAGACGGGCGCGTATGCGTGATTGAAGAAGTAACCGAAACCGAATACTTCAACGACAGGCGTCTGCAGGTATCTATTTTTATGTCGCCATTCAACGTACATGTGAACCGCAACCCTGTAAGCGGAATCGTCAGGTACTTCAAATACCACCCGGGCAAATATCTGGTTGCCTGGCATCCCAAGAGCAGCACAGAAAACGAACGCACCACCGTTGTCTATGACCTCGGTGGTGCGCAGATACTGATGCGCCAGATAGCGGGCGCACTGGCCAAACGAATTAAATGGTACGTCAGTGAAGGCCAGCAGGTGGAACAGGGCGCTGAAATGGGCTTCATCAAATTCGGTTCCCGGGTAGATCTCTACCTGCCCCTCAACACCCACGTGGAAGTGCTCATGGACGAACAGGTAAAGGGAAACAAGACGGTGATTGCCCGCCTGGAACAAGCCTAGAAACCTGCCTTGATGTAGGCCCAGTTGTCTTTCTGCTTCAGAATGATTTCTACCAGTCCGGCAGGAACGGTACGGATATCATCAACCAGATCCTCTTTTTTGATTTTGCGCTCGCGCAGGGTATTCTCGCAGGCAACAAAATCTATGCCTTTGGCGGCCAGTTCACTGATGCCGGCCGACTGTTTTGTCACGGCCGATTGCAGGAAAGATATGCCATTGTTGTGGCACACCACCTCTGCCCGTACATTGGGAGCCGCCGTCAGCAGGTTGTTTAACTGCTTCACTAATGCCTTGTGAACCAGCGTGTCGCTGGAGGTGAGCTGAAAAACTACTTTCAGTTTCTCTTCGGTCATCACCTGGGAAGAAGCGCTGAATGAGATGAACAGTCCAAGCAGGATAAAAAGGTGTCGCATATTCATGGTGTTTTAATTTTTTTGAAAATTTCAACGGCGATAAGCCTCAACAGGAGCAGCCATGGCGTTCCGTGCAGGAACAAGTCGAACCAGTCGAGCGGTTGCATCCCTACAGCACCACCAGCCACCCAGCGTAACTTTCCGAGTATATGAGGCTCGGGAGTGAATGGTGCCAGTCCCATCGTAGCACAGGCTATGGTGATGGTCCCCCAGTCGTTCAGTATTCTTTTTACCGGATTAACGGACATGATATGATGAGCTTTATCTGAATTGATAGGGAACACCGGTTACCTGCGTGAGCAGGGTCGCAGGTGCATCAAGTGCTTTGGCATGACCCTGTGGAACCGGATTAACCGGAGAATGGGCTGCAAGATATTCCTTCATCATCTGGTGAAGCGTATAATTCTGGGTCACTCCGTCAGTCACCTTCGGAATTCTGCAAAGCATGGTAGGTGGATCGCCGTCGCGTTCGCAGGCCGCCAGAGAATAAATACGCGATGGCTCGAGGGGGTTTCCCCCCACAAGTACGCTTTTTACTCTTTGACCCGGCTCTCCGAATGCATTAAATGTCACTTCCATACCCTTGAACTTGACAAGCCAGCCGCCGAAACGTTTGGATGCATCTTTGGCAAAGACATTGTTCAACTCCTTTTCCAGCCATTTCACAATTTCTTCCCCGCTCGCCCTGGCCGTTCTGATATTTGAATCAACCGGCAACATGTCATAAAGGTACGACTCTGTGATCGGAATATTGCCGGTATGATCAGGTGTACTGCGTGGCGGACAGAACCTGAAACCATTTGAAAGCACTATTTCTTGTCCCGTTTTCCAGGCCAGCGCATCAAGAATCATGGTATCAATGGTGTTTTCAACCACAAAATATCTGTACAATGGAGTTTTACTGTAACCAATTACCCGTTCAATATCGGGCTTGAAAGGCGCCTCCAGCTCCTTGATCATGGCTGAAATTTCCCTGTCGGGCTTGACAGCAGTAGAACTTACTTCCAGCAGCTCGTACCGCTCTCCGATGATTTTGCCATTCTCCACGGTCAGATCAAGTCGGCCGATAAAAGAACCGAATGCTCCCGGCTCAACCACTTTGGCGTACCTGCACTGTATGGGTTCGCGCACGCGCTCGTGCGTATCTCCTCCAAATATGTAATTAACACCTTCACATTCGGGCATATTGGCCAGTGCAATCTGCTGCGACAGGCCCAGGTGCGACAGGATGATGATAAAATCACACTGTTCCTGCTCCTTCAGCACACCAACATAATATTTCAGATTTTCTTCCGGCTTTGTATAGATAATCCCTTTGGAATAGTTGGGCGACTGCCTCAATGGTACCAACGGGTCGGTATATCCCAGGAATCCGATCTTGACGCCCAGTCTGGACCATACCTGATACGGCTGGAATACCAGCTCCCCTTTCTTCCCGTCGCCGGCATCGTGGTACATATTGGCACAAACTTTGGGTGCCTGCAATCCACCCAGGAGTTTCTGCATATTCTCCTTGTAGTAAACAACTTCCCAGTTTCCGGGGGTGTAGAGGTCGTATCCCAGACTATCGAGTATGGGAACCATAGCCTTGCCGGTAGTTTTGATAGACAATTCACTACCCTGAAACATATCGCCGGTATCAACAATATATGTATTCGGATTTTCTTTCCTTATTTTTCTGAAAAGAGAGGCAATGTATGCATATCCGGCTGTTTTTCTGAAAACGGCCTGGTTATTTTCCCAGAAAAGTTCATCATGAGGGTGTATCTGGCAGTGAACGTCGGTGGTTTGGAGTAACGTGAGAACGCCTTTGTCAGGCGAACCGGACACTCCCCCGACCGCATACTCGTCTGTATTGTCTGGATCTACCTGTTTGCTGTCCGAGGCGTTGAGGGCAATAGGAGCAACACCTGCGCCCAGGCCTGCCAGCAGGCTGTTTCGCAGGAACTTTCGCCTGTTTGAATTTTTCATGGAAAATAAGTTGAAGTTTCTGGAGTGCTATTTCTTCTTGTAGAATGCTGCAACAGGCTTGAATGGCCCGTATTTGTGTTGCGCTTCAGGAAATGAATCCCGGTAAGGCCCGAACGGATGATCGTAAGGCTTTTTACTGATATCGGGCCAGTCTGTAGCCAGAAACGGATGCTCCGGTCTTGGCTGTGAGTTGATAAACGCTGCTACATCCCAGGCTTCCTCATCGGTAAGTTGAGGATTATCGAAGGTAGCACCGAACGGCATATTGGCTTTTACATAACCAGCCAGTCGCGACAGCCTGAACAGACCAGCACCCTGGTTGTAGCTTTTGTCGCCCCAAAGCGGCGGATATGCCCGCGCTCCGTCGGGAGGTATGGGCAACCCCTGTCCGTCTGAACCGTGACAAGACGCACATTTGCCCACATACACTTCCCGACCAAGCTCCGGACTCGCCGGACGATCCAGCAAAGGAACCTCCACCAGCCCCGTTCCCCGGGGTTTGGCATCTTTGGGCACTCCAGTCCCAAGCCACTGCATGTAGGTAACAATAGCCCTCATCTCCCGGCTGGTGCTGTCGAGCGGCTGTCCATTCAGACTGCGCTGGAAGCAGTCATTAATGCGCTTCGGAATTGTTTCGAGCGAACCGGAACGGGCCCTCTGCTGCGGATAGGTACTGGCCACCGCGAAGTAGTTGTTTCCGAACGGACGGCTGCCCGCGTCGAGGTGGCAGCTCTGACAATTGAGTCCGTTGATGGCGTTAGGCCTGACCAGCCCCGAGGGACCGAAATAGTCCTGCGTGTGGGCAATCAGATCCCGGCCATAGGCGATAAGGTCAGCTTCACTGTCGGTCTCTGCCAGTGAAATATCCGGGGCTTTCCATATTTTTTCGGGACTGTACGAGGGCCAGACCGATTCACGGGCAGACCTGATCACCCTGTTACGTTCACTCAGCAACTGACTGACGGTCGCAATTGACACCACTACCAACAGTAAAATCCCGAACCAAAGGCTTTTCCGTAACCAGTTCAGTTGTAAAATCTGGCGCTTCAGCAACTCGTTTGATCTCAGAACAGCTGTATAACCGTCCAGATTACTGTTCATGACGATCAGGCCAGCTACAATACCGGCAAGAGCCAGCCAGACAACCGGGTAAACATAGAGGGAATCCATAATTCCTACTGAACGGTCTTTTTGCCCCTGGACTTCCAGTCGTTCATGCCACCCGAATAGTCATAGACTTTGGAAAAACCCATTTTACTCATTTTGGCAGCGGCCTGCGGACTGCGACCGCCGGCGGCGCAGTAAACAACTACCGGTTTGCTCTTGTCGAGCCGGGCGATCTGCGCGTCAAAATCCTGCGAATAGAAATTGATGGCACGGGCACCCTGGATCATACCTGTTCGGTTGATTTCCTCCGGGGTACGAAGATCAATCAGTTGTACAGTGGCATCTTTTTTGAGCATGGCCTCTGTCTGATCGGCTGTCAGGGTTGATTGTGCATTGCCGGTACAGGCAGTACCGCTCAGAAGAATGAGCGAAAAAATGGAAAAAATCAGTTTTTTCATGATTATGTGTCATTTTTCAGGGGAGGGCCCTGATTGATTGAAATATTCGTCGGTCTGCAGAGTTTTCAGTGTGGCAGCTTTTCTCTGAAATATCCATACACCCAGGTACCCGCCAGTGCGCTCATGAAGGTAATCAGTATGACCAGTCCACCTGTACCAACCTGGGCAAAAATGGGGCCCGGACAGGCGCCTGTGAGAGCCCAGCCAAAACCGAATAGCAGCCCGCCGTAAATTTGTCCGCGACTGAAACTCTTGGACTGGAATGTTACGGGTTCCCCGTATATGGTTTTTATTCTGAGCCTTTTTACCAGTGCGACTGATATCATACCAATGATCACAGCCGTACCAATGATACCATACATGTGGAACGACTGGAAACGGAACATTTCCTGGATGCGGTACCACGACACGATTTCAGCCTTTACCAGTACAATTCCGAACAGGATACCCACCACTGAATACTTGAAATTATACCACCATGGGTGTGAGAGTTCTGACTCGTTCACGCACATGGTATCCACAGAACGAATTTCATGGTCAGAGGGGCGAAACCGGGGAGTCAGCTTTTCAGACATACGACAGTTCTTTTTCAGAGTGAAAGAATGAAGGGGAGCATAAGGTGGGTCATGGCAAAGCCACCCGCCATAAAAGCAATTGTTGCGATCAGCGATGGCCACTGCAGGTTCGAGAGTCCCATGATGGAATGTCCGCTGGTACAACCACCGGCATAACGGGTTCCGAAACCAACCAGAAATCCGCCGATGACAATCATGATAAATCCGCGGAGTGTCAGAATGCTGTCGAAACTGAATAAATCAGTCGGAAGCAGACCCTGAGGCTGCCCCACCCCATAAGCAGCCAGATCATTTACCAGCTCGGGATGTACCTGAACCGGATCGCCGGCGTGAAGAAATGAAGCTGCAATTATACCGCCCGCCAGAATACCTCCGATAAAGAAAAAGTTCCATATTTCCTTTTTCCAGTCGTACCTGAAAAAACTGATATTGGCCGGGAAGCACGCAGCACAGATATGGCGAAGATTGGATGAAACACCGAAGTGCTTGTTTCCCAGAATCAGCAAAGTTGGTACCAGCAGACCGATGATAGTACCGGCAACCCACCAGGGCCAGGGTTTTGACAGAAGTTCCATTGTTCGTTTCAGAAATAATGGTTAAATAATCCCAATGATTACAGTAACGTCGTTGGACAAACGTAATTGGTCAGTTCAAACCTGCCTGAGTCCTTCAGGCCCTTGAACCCCTCCCTGACATCTATGAGGTTATCGTACCCGCGTGCGCGCAGGATACTTGCAAATATCATGGAGCGATAGCCACCTGCACAATGGATATATACAGTCTTGTCACGTGGTATTTCCAGCATGGATTCGTTCACGCTGTCCAGCGGTGCATTGGTGGCATTGACGAAGTGCTCGCTGAGGTATTCACTGGTCTTGCGCACGTCAAATACGCTCGTATCAGACTGATTTTCAATTATTTCAGCCAGTTCAGCCACGGAAACCCGCTGAATCTGGTCTGTCTCCATTCCTGCTGCTTTCCAGGCTTCAATTCCGCCATCGAGGTAACCGAGGCAGTAGTCGTAACCGACCCGGGCAAGCCTGGTGACGGTTTCCTGCTCGCGACCCGGATCGGTTACCAGCAGGATTTCCTGCTTCAGATCCGGAACAAGTGCACCGACCCACGGAGCAAAACTGCCGTCAATACCAATGTTGATGGAGTTGGGAACGAACCCTTTCGAGAAGGCTTCTGCGTTTCTGGTATCCAGGATGAGGGCACCGGTTTCGTTGGCTGCAGCCTCGAAAGCACGTGGAGACAATGCTTTTGTACCTCTCTCCAGCACGGTATCAATACTGTCGTAGCCGTGCTTGTTCAGGGCCACGTTCAGCGGGAAATAGGCAGGGGGTGGCATCAGACCATTCGTTACTTCTTTGACAAACTCCTCTTTGGTCATGTCGGCACGGAGTGCATAGTTGACAGCTTTCTGGTGGCCCAGCGAGTCGTATGTTTCCTTCGACATATTTTTTCCGCAGGCAGATCCTGCTCCGTGGGCAGGATACACCGTCACATCATCGGGGAGTGTCATTACCTTGTTCCGGAGTGAGTCGAACAGATATCCTGCCAGCTGCTCCTGTGTAAGGCTGGCAGCCTTTTGTGCCAGATCCGGACGGCCAACATCTCCTATAAAAAGTGTATCACCCGAAAAGAGGGCTTTTTCGCTGCCACTTTCATCAAGCAAAAGATAGCAGGTGCTTTCCATTGTGTGGCCAGGGGTGTGCAGCACCCTGAATGTCAGCTTGCCTACTTTGAACTCCTCGCCGTCTTTGGCAATATACGCATCAAACGATGGGGTGGCAAGTGGTCCATAGACAATTGGTGCCCCTGTTTTTTTGCTCAGATCAAGGTGACCGCTCACAAAATCAGCGTGAAAGTGTGTTTCAAATACGTATTTGATACGGGCCCCATCCCGGGAAGCCCTCTCCAGATACGCATTCACTTCGCGGAGCGGATCAATTACCACTGCCTCACCTTCGCTTTCGATATAGTAAGCGCCCTGAGCAAGGCAACCGGTGTAAATTTGTTCAAGTTTCATGTGTGACAAAGGTTTTGTTTCAAGTGACTACCTCCCGGTAGCTGTCAGTTTATTTCATCAGGAATTCTTTGGCAATAATATAAGCTCCCATTACCAGGACAAACCATCCGAATCCCTTCTTCAGTTTGCTTCCGTCAACGAGCCGACTGAGCCAATTTCCCACAAATATACCTGAAATTGCGAGCAATGTTACCTCTCCCAAAAATAACCAGTCTATGGAATGATGCCCCAGATCACCTGTAAACCCAAACAGTGATTTGGCGGCAATGATCAGAAGGGATGTACCTATTGCCTGTTTCATGGGAAGTTTGCTGAAAAGAACCAGCGCGGGAATAATCAGGAATCCGCCGCCTGCACCCACCAGGCCGGTCAGTACGCCGACCAGTATGCCCTCGATAAATATCATCGGAATATTATATGAACGCGGTCCGGATTCATCCTGTTCAGTACTGCCTTCCTTGTCCCGGATCATGGAATAAGAAGCAAACAGCATCAGGATGGCAAAGAGACCCATAAGCAGGGCAGGTTTCGTCAGGATGAAACTGCCCCGGGAAAAAACAGTGGCCGGTATGGCAGGTACTATCCAGGCTCTCGTGGCATACACAGCTGCAATAGATGGTATTCCGAAAACAATCGCTGTTTTTATATCTACCAGTCCGTCGCGATACTTGGACCATACACCAGCCAGACTGGTTGCACCTACAATAAACAGTGAATAGGCTGTTGCCAGTACAGGATCTACTCCGAAGAGATAGACCAGCACAGGAACAGTCAGAATGCTCCCCCCTCCGCCAATAAGGCCAAGGGATATCCCTATAAGTACAGAAGCTAGAAAACCTGATATCATCATGCGAGAACTGCTGTCATGCAGTTATTGATACAAAGATGGCCCTGCAACTGTAAGGATATATGTGATGAATGTTACACAACGCGGCAATGTATATTTATCACAAATCATTATGAGCAAGCGGCGCATCCGATTGTCCTCAGATGCGCCGCTTGATGTTACCCGGTCGTTGTAATCACAACAGTGCCTCAACGATATTTTCTTCCGTTACACCCTCTGCCTCGGCCTTGTAGTTGCGCACGATGCGGTGCCGGAGTACAAGACTGGCGATAGCCTGAACATCCTCTATATCGGGAGAATATTTTCCTCTCAAAGCAGCATAGCACTTGGCGCCCAGTGCCAGATACTGGCTCGCGCGCGGACCTGCACCCCAGGCAAGGTAATTATTTGCCTCTTTGGTGGCCCGCTGGGTGCCCGGACGGGTTTTTGCAACCAGACCTACTGCATATTCCAGTACGTTGTCGCTTACAGGAATCTTGCGGATCAGTTTCTGGAACTCAAGAATATCCGCAGCAGTCAATATGTGTTTCAACTGCACATCGCGGGATGTGGTGGTATTTTTCACCACCTCAACCTCCTGCTCGTATGTAGGATAGGTGAGCGGAATATTGAACATGAAACGGTCAAGCTGGGCCTCGGGAAGCGGATAGGTACCTTCCTGCTCGATCGGGTTCTGGGTTGCCAGCACAAAAAATGGAGATGGAAGCAGGTGACGCTGTCCACCCACGGTTACCACACGCTCCTGCATGGCCTCCAGCAGTGCCGCCTGTGTCTTGGGTGGCGTACGGTTGATCTCGTCCGCCAGGACGATGTTGGCGAAAATCGGTCCGCGGATGAAACGAAACTGACGACTTTCATCGAGTATCTCGGAGCCTGAAATGTCAGAAGGCATCAGATCCGGCGTAAACTGTATGCGCTTGAAATCAAGATCAAGCACCTCCGAAATGGTACTCACCAGCAGGGTTTTGGCCAAACCGGGTACACCCACCAGCAGGGCATGACCATTCGAAAACAACGAAATAATAACCGCGCGGACTACATCGTCCTGACCAACGATCACTTTTCCTATTTCTGATGAAAGGTCTTTGTACGCTTTCGCAAGCGCGTCAACACTTTCTACATCGGATTTTTGTTGTGACATATTCTTTATGCAATTTAACAAGCAGACACCATAACGGTTTGACTGCCTCAATGTTCATTCAGGGGTGCAAATGTACATGATGATTGATGTGTTTTTTCAATTTTATGATTTGAATAACCCGGCCGGCCTGAAGGTTTCCCCGAACCGGACAAGATTTTCCGGTGCCGGGCGGTTATTCCAAACAGCATGAACAGCCAGCGCAGCGCCAAGGGCTGTTGCCTGCCCCGCCTCCGCCCTGATGATTTCCATTTCAGGAAGTTTTTCAGACAATCCATTCATATACAGTTTATTACGTGAAAATCCACCGTCAACATACAGCTTTTTCACACCACTGTTGCCGAGGGCCAGTCTGACAGATGTAGCCTGCTTTTCCACCAGATTGCCCATAAACAACACATATTCCGACCACGGCGCCCCTGACTCCGATCCCAGCAGTTGTTCCACAGAAATACTGTGTCTTTCTGCGATGTCATTAACCGCCTGCCCGTGCTCATATCCGCCGAAATAGCGTGCAGCTTTTACGGGTTTGCCCCCGGGAGTCAGGTAACACAGGCAATCAGCTGTCAGTTCTGATGCTGTCAGTGGCTCCGGATTAAACGGGTTGAGAGTAATACACCAGGTTCCGGTGGAGAGCAACATAAATGGCTCCTCAACAGTCGAAAAATAAGGTATCAGCGCCGCTGAACTGTCGTGCAAACCCGTCAGCCTTCCAGACCCGGATGTGACCGGTGGAAACAGGGCGTCTAACCCCTCTTTTCTTGCCCACTCGTGATAATCTCCCGCTACAAAGTCCCAAAGCATGGTGTGGCAGCCAATGCTGGTCATTTCATTGGCCAACTTTCCCCCCAGCAGCATGGCCACCCATTGCGGCAAATGCAAAGAATGCTTTATTTTTTTGAATATCAATGGTTTATGATATTTCAACCAGTACAACTGCAGGCCCGAGTTGAGGTGCCCCATCACTGGAGAGGCCGTCTCGAGCGCAATCCGGTTGGCAGGTCCGTACTGTTCCATGAAATGATCCAGTAATGCCTCCGGGTATGGTTTCAGGTAATTGTACAGAGGAGTCACCGGATGCAGGTCCTCATCGAGATGAACAAAACTGGCCCCGTACGCAGTACAATGTACAGCCTGAAATGACATTTTCCGGGATATACTGTCTCTCGTTTCCAGTATCCATTGTTTCAGCGAATGGAGATCCTCGCACGGATATCCGTCGTCGTCTGTGGTTTCCGGAAGTCTGGCCGACTGTTCATGCACCATCTCATAGCGCTCATTGAACACGATGGCTTTTTTGTTGGTCTTTCCAATGTCGAAAATGAGACAGTGATTCATGTCAGAGTCCGGTTGCTACAGAGCGTCCCCGTTTTTCTATCTGCTTCTCCCTGATTTTCATCGCCCTGAATACGGCAATTGGATTCAGAGCTCCGCCAGCCTGTCTGGCGGCTTCAGCCACCAGCGGCCGCACATCGAGGCTAAAGGCTTCACGCAGTATTTCCTCGGCAACAACTACGTCGTTCTCTCCCTGCGCCACGTGTAATGCCGACCTGTCAACCAGCAACGCCCTGGCATAGGTACACAGGATATTCTGTACACTCTGCAGAATATCTTCCATTGGATCCTTGACATTATGACTGGCGTCTATCATCCAGGCCAGCGGAGGATTTGTCACCGCGGGATCTTCCATTGCATCCACCAACTCATTGAATATCAGAAAGAACTGAAATGGTCTCGTACTACCTGTTGTCAGGTCGTCGTCGCCGTACATGGAGCCGTTGAAATGAAAACCACCCAGGCGCCCAAAGTGCATGAGCCGCGCCACGATCTGCTCTATGTTGGTATTGGGCAGGTGGTGACCCAGATCCACCAGTACCTGCGCCTGTTTGCCCAGATGCTGACACAGGGACAGGGAGGTGCCCCAGTCGGGTATAACCATCGAGTAAAAATTCGGCTCATAGGGCTTGTACTCAATAAGCATTGTCCAGTCCGGCGGCATTTCACGGTAAATATCGGTCAGAGCATCAGCGGTGCGTTGCCAGGAGCGGCGGAAGTGCTGCTGCCCCGGAAAGCTGGATCCGTCGGCCAGCCAGACGGTGAGTACCTTTGCGCCGAGTGCTTCCCCGTGACGGATGCACTCAATGTTGTGCTCCACTGCCTGACGTCGCGTGCCCGCGTCAGTGTGCGCGAGGGAGCCAAATTTGTATGAATAGGTCTGACCTGCCTGATCCTGAAAAGTATTGGAATTGACCGAATCAATTGCAAGCTCATGCTCTTTCAATAACTGTTTCAGGGCAAGCGGATCACGGGGGATATCCCAGGGTATATGCAGTGAGATAGAATTGGACGACCTGTTGAGGGCATGCAGAAGGCCCACATCCTCAATTTTCTCTTCCAGATTGCGTGGTTCACCGCCAATCGGGAACCGCCCGAAAC
>CAILQK010000017.1 GCA_903836265.1 uncultured Bacteroidota bacterium
CCATGGCGAGCAGGAGAAGGCCCGCAAAAGCAGTGATGCCCGTGATCAGAGTCAGCCTTTGTACGGATATTTGCATGACGATCAGTTTAATACGTGGCCCGCATCTCCAGATCCAGCCGCACTTCGTTTTCAAAGAGCGGCGGCCTCCGAAGCCACAACACCACGTCCACAGATAGCCGCGGCTTGCTGAAAAACCGCTTGGAATCGGCCAGGGAGGGTATCACCGGGAGGTTGTTGCCCGGATCGAGCGGTACCGGATAGCGATAGGCTATTTCCAGAAAATCATTCGGATCAGCCTCATCATACACGCGTATGGACACCTGATCCACAAAACTCAGGTCAGAATCGCCATAAATACCCGCTATGGAGGCCCGGCTGGTGATAATCCCCGTTATGTCAGCATCTGTTTTCTTGTGCTCGTCCAGATACTGCAGGTAACGGGTGGAAATGTTCTGCAGCTGAAAATGGTGCACCTGAAACTCACTGATACCCACCGGAATGAAAAAATCCTGCCGGTACAGCATGTTGAACCCGGGCGCAACGCCATTGTCTTTCACACATGACAGCCCCGACCACGATGCAGCCACAACAAGCAACCCCAGCCGAAGACCGGCAGGGAAGAGTCGGATGATTCCGTTGGTCTGTTTGTCTATCATGGATTGCATGGTTAAATATTCATGGCTTTTTTCACCATTTCAACAATCTCGGCCTCCATTTCAAGGGCTTTTTTCAGGATTGCCTCGCTCTCGGCCGTCACCCGTGCAGCATACTCGCGGTCATCGAGACCTGTTGTATTCACCAGTACGTTCAGATAGGCCCCATACACACAGGTACGGGCACAGAGGGCACCCACCCCGGCATCTGTCACCGAGTTCGGATTGCCTTCTGCCACCATCTGCCTGATCAGCGGGAACGATTCGAAAGCCAGCTGCATCACCTTGAATGGCACCTCAATAGCCACTTTGGTAGCAGATTGTATGGCAGCCTTTCTCGCGGCCTTTTCCTCCGGTGTGCCTTTGGGCATGCCAAAAGCGGTCATAATCAGGTTGAACGCATTGGTGTCTTCATCCACAGCGCGCAAGAGGGCATCTTTCAGTCGCTGTCCCTGCTCTGCCGCATCGGAAAATGTCTCCCAGCGATCGTCCCAGCCGCGCTTGTGGCTGCTCAGGTTGGCCACCATGGTAGCCAGCGACGCCCCGAGTGCCCCCACATAGGCGCTCACAGAACCGCCACCCGGCGCCGGACTTTCGCTGGCCGCCTCGTCGGCAAATGCGCGGAGATCCTTGGCTACAAGCAGTCGGGCCGCTGCCGGATTTCCCTTCTCCAGATTGTATTCGATAATCTTCTGCTGCGGATCAAAAGGCGCCAGCTCGTCGAGGCCCATGGATTTCACCGCTATTTTAATGAGCTCTGCATCGCTGACACCGGCGCTGCGGCGCTGTTTTTTCAGAAAATAACGGCCCGCATCGAGAAATACCTTCAGCGGAGCCAGTCCGACGAGCTCTGAACCGGTAACACGCATACCCCGCGCCTCGGCACTCCGGTGACAAGCCTCGAAGGCCTCGTGCAGCGGCACCTGATTGATATCGGTGATATTCATGGACACCTGGGCGATACCGTACTCCTCTATGTACCAGCCAATGCCTTTTACCCCCTTCAGCCAGCCGGGCTGACGAACAGGTTCGCCGTGCTCGTCCTTCAGCGGTTTGCCTGTCACAGGGTCGTTCACTACCCTGCCCTTCTCTCTCACGTCGAAGGCCACAGAATTGGCCCGGCGAACGGATGTGGTATTCAGGTTGATGTTGTAGGCAAGCAAAAAATCGCGGGCGCCGATGACTGTGGCACCGCTTTTGGCATTGAAAACAGCAGGGCCATAGTCAGGTTTCCACTCAGGTCGCACGAGTTTTTCCGGGAGGGCTTCATATTCACCGGCGCGTATGTCGGCCAGATTTTTCCGTTCCGGACGACTGGCAGCCGATTCATACAGGTAAATGGGCAAGCCCAGCTCCCGGCCGGCCCGTTCTCCGAGGCGCCGGGCCCATTCGGCCGTTTCTTCCATGGAAATATTCGCAACAGGGATCAGCGGACATACATCGGTGGCCCCCATACGCGGGTGCTCACCCTGATGGCGACTCATATCAATCACCTCACAGGCCTTTTTGACAGCCAGAAAGGCAGCTTCAATCACCGGTGCGGGTTCGCCTACAAAAGTGACCACCGTCCGGTTGGTTGCCTTGCCCGGATCCACATCCAGCAGTTTTACACCTTCCACAGATTCAATAACATCGGTAATCTGTTTGATCACAGACATATCGCGCCCTTCAGAGAAATTAGGCACACACTCAATCAGTTGTTTCATGGCAGAAAAATTCAGTCAGGACCGCAAAGGTAGGGTTATTTGTACGGGAATGACGAATCTGCCGGGGCCCGGGTTGCCTGAACCGGGCATTTTGCGTATTCACCCGGCTACAGCCTGCCGGTCAGCCCCCGGCCCGATTATGATGCCACTACAAACGCATAAAAATCGGAACTTTGAGATCAGGCCCTGCAGAAAAGTCAAGAAAGGACGAAATCTTTGCAGAAACGGACAGCAGGCATAAAAAATCCGGCGTGACGAATACCTGTCAGCGGACTTGATATACATTTGTGCGATGGTGTGAGAGGTTTGTGTGTCATCTTTGCCGGCGGCAGCGTTACTGCAACACCCTCAACAAACAGAAAGTTAAATACAGGGCGCTGCACCTGACAAACAAGAGAGCAAACAATGGCAAACATCGTGAAACTGCACAGGGTTTTTTCCGCACCGGCAGAGAAAGTTTTCAAAGCCTTCACAGACGCAGATGCTATGACTTTCTGGCTTCCACCTTATGGCTTTGTTTGTAAAGTTCATCATTTGGATGCGAGCGTTGGCGGCACCTACAAAATGACTTTCACCAATTTTACAACCGGCAACGGACACTCTTTTGGTGGTCAGTATCTGGAAATTATCCCCAATGAAAAACTGAGATATACAGACCAGTTTGATAACCCTGATTTGCCGGGACAAATCATCACAACAATAGAGCTGAAGAAAGTAATATGTGGTACCGAGCTTTGGGTCACACAGGAAGGCATACCTGATGCGATTCCTGCCGAGATGTGCTACCTGGGCTGGCAGGAAAGTCTGGACAAACTGAAAAGACTGGTAGAGCCCAATATACCGGACGGAGCTGTTTGAGTTTTTACCTCACCCCTCCACCCAGTCATAGGTTTTTTCAAAAATCTCCCTGGCGCAAGGATACAGCTCCCCGTTCACGCCCATCATCAGATAGTCGCCCGCGCGCCCGCGAAGGGTGCCCTCCAGTGTCTCTACCTCGAATTCTTCCTGCATCTGCACGCAGTTGATCGGGATGGGCTTTTTGACAGCCTTTCTGAAAGGCAGATCAGGCGTGTCATTTACTTTGAACTTCAGCATGGGATATCTATACCATTGCGCCGGATTTTCCGACCGGTGAGATTTTTTCTATGTGACGCTGCCATTTTTCGTTCTCATTGGCGAGAACAGCCTCCACTTTGATCACAAAAAGCTGGAAAGCCTCCACATCGCCACTGTAATGGCCGGATTTGGTCAGATACAGCAGTTTTTCGCTTTTCAGCGACTCCGCCACGGCCCGGTACTGGCTCCACAGTTCCTGATATTTGTTCAGTGTCTGAAGACCTCCAAGGAAGGTGAGCAGTACACCAAGTCCGCCGGCGACCCATTTGAAACCATAAAACCAGAGGGTGCCATCATCTGTTTTCGGTATCATGGCTACCAGCAGGGGTATCAGTGCAGAGCAAATCAGCTCCACTTTTCTGATACGCGTGAATTTTTTCTTGAATTCCGCCGATTTTTTCTCCAGCCAGTTGAACTGATCGTCAACCCGCTCTCTCATGTACTGTTCTTCGTTCATTTTGTATATGTTCTGGTTAAAATTGCATCGCTCTCACACCTTCACACCCACACCTTCACACCCACACTCTCACACC
>CAILQK010000018.1 GCA_903836265.1 uncultured Bacteroidota bacterium
AGTCCGATACCATTTGCTTCCACCACAGCGGCTGCCGGAACCTATTCAGTTACGGTAACGGACGCCAACGGTTGTACGGCGAGCAGTACCAGGGCAATTCAGGTTTCCACCACCAATCTGGCCCCTGCAGTGAGCACTACCGGCAACAGTCCGGTGTGCGTGGGAGCCAATATTGTACTGACTTCTTCTGCTACAGGTGGCACTGCGCCATATACCTACAGCTGGTCGGGGCCGGCAGGATTCACTTCAGCGGCCCAGAACCCGGCGTCTTTTACTGCTTCTGTCAGCAGTGCGGGCACCTATACCGTAACGGTAACTACTGCAGGAGGATGTACTGCCACAGCAACCCGTATCATACAGGTAAATAGTAATCCGGCGGTTACAGCATCCTCCAACAGTCCTGTTTGTAATGGTTCACCGGTTTCGCTTTCTTCTACAGCTCAGGGTGGTAGCGGAGGTTATACTTTCTCATGGTCTGGTCCCTCCGGATACGCTTCTTCTCTGGAAGATCCGGCTTCTTTTACCGCCGGCAGCTCCTCTGCCGGGGTCTATACAATCAGCGTAACCGACGGTAACGGATGCACTGGTACAGCATCCACATCACTGACTGTCAGAACTATTCCTTCGGTTTCAGTCACCACAGGGCCCACATGCCTGAATAATCCGCTGTCGCTGGATGCTGCCGCATCAGGTGGCTTGCTCCCCTATACAGCATATTCCTGGTCTGGCCCCAACTCGTTCAGTGATTCTCAGGAAGATCCTGCTCCATTTACGCTGACTGCTCAGGGAGCAGGTACCTATACTGTTACCGTTACCGACAATGCCGGTTGTACGGCAACCGGAACCAAAGCGGTTGCTGCCAACAATAACCCTTCCATCACGGCTTCCAATTCCGGAGCTACCTGTCTCGGAAATCAGCTGACCCTGTCATCTGTACCGCAGGGTGGTACCGGTACCTACTCTTTTCTGTGGACAGGTCCGGCTGGTTCGGGCTACACAGCTGCATTTCAGAATCCTGCCGCCTTTACCACCGGTGCCAGCTCTGGTGGTCTCTACACTGTCAGGGTGACTGATTCCAACGGGTGTACCGGTACGGGCGTAACCACTGCCCTTGTAAATGCGCCGCCTGCCGTCGCTGCTGCCAATAATGGCCCCCTTTGTCTCGGATCAACAGCATTACTGACTTCAACTGTAACAGGAGGATCGGGTACCTATACCGGTTATTCCTGGAGCGGGCCACTGGGATTCGCCTCGGCCAGCGCCAATCCCTCCGGATTCATTATCAATTCGGTCAGTCAGGCTGGTGTATATATGATTACCGTCACCGATGCCACTGGTTGCACCTCCACAGCCTCTACCAGTCTGTCGGTTTCCGGCACCGGTGTTCCTGCTGTTTCGGTGACAAGCAATTCACCCGTTTGCGCATCGGGAACGCTCAATCTGAATGCAACACCCTCCGGTGGTTCCGGTAACTACTCTGGCTTCAGCTGGACAGGACCTGCCGGATTTGTTTCCGGTACGCAGAATCCCTCTTTGTCTTCTCTTACCACTTCGAGCAGTGGTGTTTACTACCTTACTGTAACGGATGTCAGTGGTTGTACAATCACGGGTTCTGCCTCCGTGACTGTATCTGGTGCATCTTTGACTGCAACCCAAACCGATGTGGCGTGCGCAGGTGGCAATTCAGGCAGTGCCACTATTTCAACCTCGGGCGGAACTCCTCCCTACACATATCTCTGGAGCAACGGAGGCAATACCGCAACGGTCAGTGCACTGACAGCTGGCACCTATACGGTTACCCTGACCCCGGCGTCAGGCACCTGCACGCAGACAACCAGCGTGCAGGTTGCCCAGCCATCCGCCATACAGGTTACGCTGGTGTCTTCCATTTCGGCCTGTGGGGGTGCCAACGGCAGCGCGACAGTAAGCGCTTCCGGTGGTACAGCTCCATATACCTACCTGTGGCCTGTATCTGCAGGCAGTCAGACAACGCCAACAGCGTCCGGTCTGGCCAGCGGGTCATATACAGTAACTGTTACTGATAACAATTCCTGTCCATCCACCCTCGCTGTTACCATCAACTCGAGTGTGGGTACCACGATTAACAGCATTTCCAACAAGGGGCCGGTTTGTCCCGGTTCACTCGTGAGCTCCACCTCTCTTTCATCCACGCCGCCCAACTCTTCTACTGTATTTACCTGGACGGGCGGTGCATCTGCAGGACTCGTCAACGGAACCAGTACCGGTTCGGGAGCTGTCATCCCGGCATTTACTTCAGGGCTCACTGAAGGCTCGTATGTGGTAACCGTAACGGCCAGTCTGAACAGCTGTGCATCAACGACGACTTTCACCATACTTGTGCAGGACAATACAGCTCCGGTGATTTCAGGGTGTTCATCCAATCTGACTTTCAATAATTCTGCGGGTCTTTGTACCGGCGTTGTTACCTGGTCTGTGCCAGTCGCAACAGATAATTGTGGAACTGTAAACCTGGTACAGAACGGAGGCCCCGCACCCGGTACCACACTTTCAACGGGAGTAACTCAAACTATTTCTTACGTTGCGAATGACAATGGTGGCAATAACGCTACCTGTACATTCACCGTCACAGTCCAGGATAATGAACTGCCCTCCCTGACATGTCCATCGCTGCCCTCTTCGTTCGGAACCGATCCGGGCAATTGCAGCTACACTGTTTCAGGAGCCGGATTCAATGCAACTGCTTCCGACAATTGTGGCCTCAAGTCAGGTGCTGCCGGACTTTCATATACTGCCACCGGTGTATATTCGGGAACAGGTACGAGTCTCGATGCCATTGTATTTCCAAAAGGGGTTACAACTGTTACATGGCAGGCAACTGACGTAAACAACAATAACAGAACATGCATCAACACCATCAACGTGGTGGACGATGACGCGCCTGTAATTACTGTATGCCCTCCCGCACAAACCATGTACACGTCAGGGAACGGAACGGGCGACTGTGCCGGTTCTGTTCCGAATTTCCTTTCGGCATTGTCTGCGACCGACAATTGCTCTTCTTTTGCAAACATGACCAAAATACAGAATCCGTCGGCCGGATCGGTATTCTCCGGAAAGCATGGAGATACACAGGTAGTCGGGGTTACTGTCATTGACCAGTCAGGAAACTCCACTTATTGCTCTGCTGTCCTCACTATTGCAGATGATGAAAAACCGATATTTGTCAACTGCCCGGTTACCATTAATCTGAATAATGACGTGGACAAGTGTGGGGCAAATGTGTTCTTCACCCCTCCCGGTGCTACTGACAACTGTTTTGGTCAGGTGGTTATTTCGCAGATCAGTGGTACTGTTCCCGGTGTATATGTACCCGTGAATACACCCCAGATGATTACATTCAAGGCCGAAGATGGCGCCGGGAATATTGAATACTGTCAGACCACGCTGGTTGTAAACGATGTACAGGGGCCGGCCATGGTTTGCCCTGCCGGTGTACAGGACTTCGATGCGAGTGCCAGTTGCAATTTTATCGGAACCGCTCCGTTAAACGCGTCGGCCACTGACAACTGTGCCCTTGCTTCTGTTTCAAACAGCCTCAACAGTACCAGTTCGCTGGTTGGCTATATCTTCCCGCTGGGCAATACGGTAGCTGTCTGGACGGCAACCGATATTTATGGCAATACTGCCACCTGTTCCTACACGGTTCAGATTACCGATCATACCGCGCCGGGTATCAGTGTTTGTCCACCATCGAGGATTATGAATACAAGCTCGAACAGTACCGGAGACTGTACCGGGCTTGTACCGGATTTGCTGCCGGAGTTGCTTGTAACTGACAATTGCACATCTGCAGCGAATCTGATCATTACCCAGAACCCTGCTGGTGGAACATCTTTTGGTACGGCACACAATTCTTCTCAGGTGATTACTTTCAGTGTGACCGATCAGGCTGCGAACAACAGTTCCTGTACGGCAACGCTTGTGCTCAATGATGATGAAAATCCGCTTGTTACCAACTGTCCCTCAAATCTGACAGCCAGTACTACCGATCAGTATCCGTGTTATGCCACGCGTACATGGACGCACCCGGGCGCCAGCGATAACTGTCAGATCGGATTGTTCAATTTCCGTATCCTGAATCCCGACAATTCCGTTTATGGCCCGGTTGATATTGACCCCCTGAATGCCTCCTACAGTTTTGAAGTTGGAACCTCTGTTATCAGTTATCAGGTGGCTGATTTGAAGGGCAATACTGCTACCTGTTCATTTTCGGTGACTGTAACAACTGTCAAATCACTGGCAGGTAACAGGGTATGGCACGATATAAACGGCAATGGAGTGCAGGATTCCGGTGAACCCGGTCTTCCCGGCGTGTCTGTAACACTGCAGGGAACACGACTTTGTGACGCGGCGGCTGTTTCACAGACGGCCATTTCGGGTGCGGACGGTTTGTACTCATTTGCCAATGTTGATCCCGGTACCTATCAGCTGTTGTTCGGAACCCCTGCCGGATTCGCCCCCTCGGCACCCGGCGAAGGTACCGATGAGGCGCTTGACTCGGATTATGGCAATATGGGATTTTCCGATCCTTTCGATATTTACATTGCAGACACTGTTTTGTTGCTGGACGCCGGCTTTTATCTCCCCTGTCGCATCGGCAGCCTGGTGTGGGACGACACGAACGGCAACGGTCTGCAGGACGCCGGTGAACCCGGTATTTCCGGTGTAAATGTGATCCTGAACGGTACGGAGGGCGATGGTGATATCGTCAACCTGTCCACCACTACAAGCGCCACGGGTGAATATGCCTTTGGCGACCAGTCCTCCGGCTCCGCCAGTCTGGCTCCGGGTACCTACAATCTGACGTTTGTGCTTCCTGCGGGCGGGTACGTGCCCACGCGTTCGAACGATACAGATGGTACGGATGCCAACGACTCGGACGCTGACGAAGCCACAGGCTCTACAGCATTCGAGGTGCTGACCTCCGGCGAAAACAATCCGACGTATGA
>CAILQK010000019.1 GCA_903836265.1 uncultured Bacteroidota bacterium
TTCTTCATTTTCTTCTTGTCGTAAATATGTCTGAGCCACACAGTATCGCCCTGCGCAGTAATTTTCATCCTGTCGTAACGGATGACTACTTTGGTGCCAACAGGCGCCATGGCGTATATCAGCCAGCTGTCGGCCTCCGAGGCGCCTATACAGCCATTTGAATAGGCCTTGTTCAAGGTTTCCGGATTGGTGGTGGGATGTATCATTTGTCCGTAACGGGCGCCGTTGATTTCCGGCTCGAGCCAGGGTATCTGGGGCAGTTTGGTGCGAAGGCCATCATCACGTCTGGTATCTTTGTACTCTTCTCCGTCCACCGGATTGCTCCACACAGGGTACCTGTTTACCCGGATGATCTTTCCGGCGCCGGTTTTTGTGCGCAGTATCTCCTCTCTGCCAATTGTCTCCAGAAATCGCTGCCGGTTTTGCCCGACGCGAACAGGCAGGGTGTAAAGGGTATCGCTACCCTCCACAATACGAAGCCGGAACTCGGGTATGTTGATATCGAGCCAGGTAGCATCCATCTGTCGCTTTGTACGGGCTGCCAGTGAGTCGCCCGGAATGAAGATAGTATCACCCTTGTGAAGGACCGTCAACTGTTTCTGGTTGTAAACAAACTCGCCACGAGCCTTTCTCAGGTAATAGTCGGTACTCATCAGGCTGTCGAGCAGTTTCGGATTGGTGCGCAGCAAAATATACTCATTCAATTCACAGGAAACCTCGCCATCGAGGCGCCGAACGAGCGTATCCATAAATTTGAAGTAGTCCCTGACCTTCACATCCCGTGGCAACACATAGAAAGAGGCGTACTCGCGTACGGGAGGCGGAACGGTGTCGGTAACAACAGGAACTGCAGCCGGTATATCATCGCAGGCAGCCCGGGCAGCCAGAAAGAGCATAACGGGAACGGCTGCTGCTGCCGGCAGCAGCAGCAGCAACCATTTGTATTTTTTTGTGTCCACTGATTTGTCATTTGGTTGAGAACAGACCACTGCAGCATCCGGCAGATGGTGTGTACAGGAACGTGGTGCTACAACCCCCTGAGTTCACGTCTGAGTATCTTGCCGACGTTTGTCTTGGGCAGGGCATCGCGGAATTCAACATGACGGGGCACCTTGTAGGCTGTCAGATTTTCCCTGCAATGTGCAATGAGCTCTTCCGTGGTGAGTGATGGATCTTTTTTCACTACGAATACTTTTACGACTTCCCCGGATTTTTCATCGGGTACGCCTACTGCCGCCGATTCAAGCACTTTTGGATGCATGGCCAGTACGTCTTCTATCTCATTGGGGAATACGTTGAAGCCCGATACAAGAATCATATCTTTCTTCCGGTCAACAATCTGGAAGAAGCCATCGGGATGCATGAAGCCTATATCTCCCGTGCACAGCCAGCCGTCCTTGATGGTTTCCGCTGTAGCTTCGGGCCTCTGCCAGTATCCCTTCATAATTTGAGGTCCGCGCGCCTGTATTTCGCCGATGTGATCGCCTCCGGCAGGCAATGGATCGCCACTGTCGTCCACAATGCGGACGTCTGTTGAAGGTACAGGTACACCAATCGTGCCTATGCGCATGGTGCTGTCCACCGGATTTACAGTTATGACCGGGCTGCTTTCAGTCATGCCGTATCCTTCGGTCAGCTGACAGCCGGTTACCTGCTGCCAGCGCTCGGCCACGGCACGCTGCACAGCCATTGCACCGCCCACACACGCACGCAGGGTACTGAAATCAATAGTTCTGAAGTCCGGGTGGTTCAGCAGTCCATTATACAGCGTATTCACCCCCGTCATGAGGTTAACCGGATACTTTTTCCACTCCCTGATGAGAGCCGGCAAATCGCGGGCATTGACGATGAGCACATTGGCGCCACCAGCCTCCATGAATGCCAGACAATTTACTGTGAAGGAAAATATGTGATACATTGGCAATGGACAAAGCACCACCGGACTGGCTCCGTCACTGAAAAGCGGATTGAGCCAGGCGCGAATCTGTATCATGTTTGCCACCAGATTGCGGTTGGTGAGCATGGCACCCTTGGCAACACCCGTTGTGCCGCCCGTATATTGAAGAGCTATCACATCATCTGGCCCCGACTCGTGTTTGGGTATGGTGAACTTCTTTCCCTGACTGACAGCATCCGAGAAACAGATGGTATTCTGAAGATTGTATTTGGGTACCATCTTCTTCACTTTTCGGATAACGAAATTGACCACCGCCCCCTTCAATCCCAGCATTTCTCCGATTGAGGTAAGTATCACCGTCCTGATCTGGGTTTCATCAATGATCTGTTCAAGATTGTGAGCAAAGTTTTCAGCAATAATAATAGCCTTTGCGCCGGAATCCACGAACTGATGCCGCATCTCCCGCGGAGTATAGAGCGGATTGGTATTCACCAGAATCAGTCCGGCACGGAGTGCGCCAAACATCGCAATCGGATACTGCATGATGTTGGGCATCATAAGCGCCACCCGGTCGCCCGGTTCGAGCCCGCGTGTGCGCAGGTAGGCGCCAAAATTGCGGCTCATCTCGTCTATCTGTTTGAATGTAAGCATTTTACCCATAAAGTAAAATGCCGGTCGATCCTTGTATTTTACAAAACACTCATCGAGCATATCCGTGACGCGCGCATAAGCGTCAGGATTGATATTGGCAGGTACATCTGCAGGATAATGTTGAAGCCAGGGTTTTTCCATTTTTCCGAGAACAGTTTGGTTAGAAGTCGAAAGATTTTGAAAAAAATCTGAATTCAGGAAAAAAATGATGTAATTTGTAGGAAGTATATTCACAAATGGTACTGCACTCATATATTTCCACTTGCGTATGTGATTTATTTCCTGTATTATTGTATAAAAACACGCCAACTCCATGAAAACCATCCGAACCGGCGGGCGATTGCTGCCCGCAATGATTGTCATGCTTCTACAGATTACGCTCTCTGCACAGCAGGAGTCGCACGTGGAGGATAATCCCGAAAAATACTTCTCCGACCCCGAGTCTGCTGCCGGATCAGAGCAGATTCCGTACCTGGAAATACCGGACTATCAGCGGGAAAAACGGCTTGATCTCAACAGGGCCACAGCTGACGAACTGCTTGAGCCCGGGGTCATTTCTGCACAGCTGATTGCCAGACTGATCAGCTACAGAGAAAAACTGGGACCATTCCTGAATAATTACGAACTGCAGGCGATACCGGACTGGGAACTGGAAGATATCAGGAAACTCCTTGAATATGCCGGGGTCTTCACAGGAATTGACACACGGCAGCAGCGATTGTCGGAAGGCTTCCTGACGGGAGCCAATGATCTGACAGTACGCTGGGGCGCCTCGGACCGAAACTCCGACAGATACGGACAATCGCTGAGCAGTGAGGGTACATACTTTATGCGGGCACTGCGCTACCGGCATACATTCGACGGACGTATGAGTTACGGATTTACGGCTGAATCCGACCCCGGTGAGGCACTTTTCCGGAAAAGCAACCGGCAAGGCTTTGATTTCTACTCTGCTCATCTGTTCGTCAGGCAGCCGGGTTCGCGCGTACGGTCACTGGCACTGGGCGACTATTCAGCCCGTTTCGGACAGGGCTTGCTGCTGCAGAGCGGCTTTGCGCCGGGGAAATCGGCAGAAACAGCCATGCTGGCCCGAAACGGGCGTAAAATCAATCAATATTCAGCTTTCGGAGAGGCGCTCTTCTTCAGGGGCGCAGGCGCCACGCTCGCGTGCGGGAAAAGGACAGAACTCACTATATTCTATTCAAACCGGCGTCGCGACGCGAACACCAAAGTGCTGTATTCATCCGACAGCAGCCGGACTGAAACAGTGTTCACCTCATTTCAGACATCGGGACTTCACCGGGACAGCAATGAGGTGGCCGACGAGAAGACTGTCAGAGAACAGACCGGTGGAATTTCTCTCACCTGCACCGGAAATTCAGGACATCTTTCTGTAAACACCCTGCATATTTTGTTCGACAAAGCCTGGGAGCCGGCTCAGGCGGTATATAGAACAGGCAGCTTCCGGGGACAATACCTGGGCGCAGGAAGTACCGATTATCAATGGCGATACCGCAATGTTTTCCTGTTTGGTGAAACTGCTGTCAGCGGTAACGGTGGAATCTCCACCCTGAACGGAGCTGTAGCATCGGTTCATAAAAATACAACCATAACAGTATTGCACCGGCAACTGGGCATACGCTACCAGTCAGTTTACGCGGCTCCGTTTGCCGAAGTTTCGGGTGCCGCCAATGAAAACGGCCTGTTTCTGGGCACCGATGTGCGCTGGACGAAGCGCTGGCAAATCAATGCCTATGCCGATGTGTGGCGGCATCCGTGGCTCCGGTATGGAGTAAATGCCCCTTCTTACGGGCATGAATATCTGGCAAGGGTACAATGGCAAAAAGGACAAGTACTTACTGCGAGCGCCTGGTGGCAGTCGGAAACCAAA
>CAILQK010000020.1 GCA_903836265.1 uncultured Bacteroidota bacterium
AGAAATTTCAGAAAAACTGGGAGTTTCACGCAATACAGTGCGTTTTGCCATCAGCAAACTGGTACACGATGGACTCCTGATCAGACGGAAGGGCATTGGAACCATGGTAGCTCCCAAACGGATACCAACCCGTCTTGACAGCTGGTGGAGTTTTACCCGCGAGATGCAAAGCCGTGGAATTGAAGTCGTGAACTACGAAATTGACGTTCGCATTGTGCGGGCGGGTGAGGAGGCGGCTGAAGCGCTGCACGTCAATCAGGGAGCTACTCTGGTGGAAGTACTGCGCCTGCGTGGAACAGAATCCGGTCCCAGCCTGCTGACAATCTCCAGCTTTCATCCGAGGCTGAAAATGACTGGTCATGAGGATTTCTACAGGCCGATGTACCAGATGCTTGAGGAAGATCTGGGGGTAATCGCCGCATTTTCCAGAGAAGAAATCAGCGCCATATCTGCTGACGAGTGGCTCGCCGACAAACTGAACCTGGATGTGGGTGATCCGGTACTCTTCCGCCGGCGCATCGTCAGTGACACCGACGGACAGCTAATTGAGTACAACAAGGTATATTACAAGGGTGACGGTTTCAGTTACTCTATTGATATAGCCAGAAGCTGACACTTTCTTTTCATTCATTTCCGGCATGGATACAATTTCATAAAAAACTGCTCGCATGAGATACTTTTTACCAGTACTGCTAATTTTTTGCAGCCTGAACACCCTCTTTTCACAGGCGCTGTCCGGAAAGGTAACCTCCTCGGAAGACGGTCAGCCGCTCACCGGTGTGACAGTAGCTGTAAAAGGCACTTCAAACGGCACTGCCACCGATGCGACCGGATCATTTTCTGTCAATTGCCAGAAGGGATCCACGCTCGTCTTCTCCTACACCGGATTTCAGACCAGAACACTGACTGTCGGGGATGAACAAAATATCACTGTTGTACTGGAGTCGTCGTCGTCGCTGCTGCAGGACGTCGTGGTTGTAGCGTACGGAACAGTGAAGAAGAGTGACCTTACCGGCTCAGTTTCTTCTATCACTGCAGAAGACCTGGTGAAAACGGCGCCGGTTTCGCTGGATCAGGCCATCCAGGGTCGCGCGGCGGGCGTACAGGTCACGCAGGTGAGCGGGCGCCCGGGAGGCGAAACTTCTATCCGGATCAGAGGAAGCAGCTCTGTCAATGCGGGTAATGAACCATTGTATGTGGTGGACGGCATGCTCATCACCAGCGATAACGGCCAGACCAACGCCGGCGGCATTGCAGGATCAGGGCTCAACGGCCTGTCAGCTATTTCGCCAGCCGATATCGAGCGTATTGAAATATTGAAAGACGCTTCGGCAACCGCACTGTATGGTTCGAGAGGCTCAAACGGGGTCGTACTCATTACTACCAAAAGAGGCAAAGCCGGCCAGTCAGGGATGTCTTTCGATACCTATTACGGCATACAGCAGGTGTCCCGGAAACTTGAAATGCTTGACGGTGAAGGTTTCGCCAACTATATCAACAACTACAGTCTGGACGCCAAACTGCCGCTGGATGTGCGCTACCTGATTCCTGAGAATATCGGCAAGGGTACCGACTGGCAGGATGCCATATTCCGTACAGCGCCCATGCAAAGTTATCAGCTGAGCACGTATGGCGGCTCCGAAAACGGTCAGTATTCCATCAGCGGAGGCTATTTCAAACAGGATGGAATTATCCTGAATTCAGATTTTGAACGATACAGCTTCAGAAGCAATCTGGATCAGAAAATCGGGAAGCGTATCAAAGTGGGCAGCAACCTGAGTGTCAGCTTCATCAAGTCAAACGGTGTACTGACTGGTGCACAAAGCGCAGGAACAGGCACCCTGCTGCCGGGCGCCACCACCTCTGCCCTGCTCTTCCCTCCCACCCTGCCAGTACTTGACCCTGCCCGCGCAGGTGGTTATACTTTTCAGGATGATCGCGGAAGAAACACAGGCAACCCTGTGGCTGATGCCCGTGAAACTGACAATATCTCCAATTATGGCCGGGCCATAGCCAATGCCTATGCTTCGTACATGATTGTTCCCGGACTTACCCTGAAGGCCAGTCTGGGGGTTGACGGATTTTCGTCAAAAGACAACCGCTTTGTGCCGAACTTCCTGAAGAGAGGCGAGCCCAGCAATGGCTCCGCAGTAGTAGCCACTGCGGGAGGTATCAGCTGGCTCACAGAATACACCCTGCAGTACAACAAGTCACTGGGTGAAAGACACAACTTTGATGCGTTGATCGGAAACACCTATCAGGGCTTCCACTCGCAGCGCCTTTTCGCCTTTTCCCTTGATTTCCCGGACAACAGAACAGGCTGGCACAGTCTGAGCGCCGGACAAAATCCGCAACCGGCAGGCACGGGTGAACTGACATGGGGTATCATTTCATACCTCGGCAGGGTCAATTACGCTTTCGACAACCGGCTGCTGGTAACACTGACCGGCCGCGTGGACGGTGCCTCAAAATTTGGTATCAACGACAAATACGGCTTTTTCCCCTCGGGATCCATTGCCTGGAAACTGCACGAAGAGGAGTTCCTGAAAGATGTAAACTGGCTTTACAGCCTTAAAACACGCCTCAGTTACGGGGTAATCGGAAACCAGGAAATCGCACCTTATTCGTCGCTGGCAACGGTGGGCGCTATCGGTCAGGGCACATTCAACAACTCGGAATCCTATATCGGACAGGAGCCGCTCCGCTACCCCAATCCGGATCTGCGCTGGGAAAGAACCTCCCAGTTCGACTTCGGTGTGGATGCCGAATTTGCCAGCGGACGATTCGGAGTTACACTCGACGTGTATCAGAAACAAACCTCCGACCTGCTGCTCTACACCCCGCTTCCTGCCACTTCAGGCTTTACCGGGGCACTGTACAATATTGGTGGACTTCGCAATCGCGGTTTTGAAGCAGCCCTGAATTCACACAATACAACCGGCCGGGTAAAATGGGAAACCAGCCTGAACTTTTCCATCAACCGGAATGAAATAACAGAACTCGCACAGGGTACCGATATTCCGGTTCCGGGAGTACTCACTGTGCCAAGCGGATGGAGCATCCTGCGGGTTGGTCAACCCATCGGAACTTTTTTCGGCCTTACTTCAGATGGTATTTTCCAGTCCGACGAAGAAGCACAGAACAGTCCGCACCTCAAAGGTCAGAATCCCAAAGCCGGCGACCGCAAATACCGGGATATCAACGGAAGAAATGCGCAGGGCATACTCACCGGCCTGCCCGACGGAGTTATTGACGAGGCCGACCGCTCTGTTATTGGCAACGCTACCCCCGCTTTCATCTGGGGTATGACAAACAGTCTGAGCTGGAAGAACTTTGATCTTTCCGTATTCCTGCAGGGAGTACAGGGCGCCGAAGTGGTGAATGCCTACCTGTTTGAAATAGGCTCACTGAACGGTGAGACCAACGTGCTGCGCGAATTTTACGATAACCGCTGGACACCGGAGAACCCGAATAACGAGTACACCAAAGTAAATCCTTCAGAGCGCAATGTATTCAGCGATGCCCAGGTGGAAGACGCCTCGTTTCTGCGGGTCAAAAACGTGACAATCGGATATAACCTTCCTGAAAAGTCGCTGAAAAAGATGAAATTCGGCAAATTCAGGATTTACGGCAGCGCCAACAACCTTTACACGCTGACCGGATACAGAGGCTATGATCCGGAGGTAAACGCTTTCGGGCAAAGTCACCTGCTGCAGGGAATAGACTATGGCGGATACCCCCTTGCTCGCTCCTTCGTGGGTGGTGTACAGATTTCATTCTGAGTTCAAACTTTCAATTGAAAAACAACATGAGATATATAATTGTACTCTTGCTGATTGCCGCCAGTTTCATGGCATGCAGGCACCTGCTCGACGAAGACCCGAAAGATCAGGTTTTCGTTGACAACTTCTTCCAGACTGAGAACGATGCCACTGCGGCAGTCAACTCTGTTTATGCCATCCTGAATGCCACCAGTTCAGCACCCACATTCGGGGGTGTTTACTTCAGTACCTACTGGGTTACCATGGGGCTCTGTTCGGACGAGATGGACAACCGCCTGCCCGCTGTTGACCTCAATGAACTGAACTCATTCACCCACAAGCCAGTAAATGCTTCCCTGTACGATTTCTGGGTGCTGGCGTACAAAGGCATCAATAACGCCAACTTTGCTATTGAGGGTATTCCGGGAATTCAGTCAACCGACACCTACAAGAATCAGCGAATCGGAGAAGCGCGCTTCCTGCGTGCAATCCTTTATTTCGATCTCACCAGATGGTTCGGAGATGTACCGCTGGTAGTAACACAAAATGGCGAACTCAGACCCCCAAGAGTCCCCAAAGCACAGGTTTATGCCCAAATTATTGATGATTTGACCTTTGCAGAGCAAAATCTGCCGGAAAGCTATTCAGCAGGAAACGGTCTTGGCAGGGCTACACGCGGTGCAGCTTCCGGTGTGCTGGCGAAAGTATATCTGTACAACCGGGAGTGGCAGAAATGCGTGGATCAGTGCAATAAAGTAATCAGTTCAGGCAAGTACGGATTGTATCAGGATTACGCAGAGGCATTCAGGGTGCCGAATGAAAACGGAAAGGAAACACTGTTCAGCATCGGATTTGGCACGGCCAACAACAGCATCTCGTTCTGGGAGGCAGGTCAGTTCAACGTCAGGCTGCTGCCCCGCGAACTGAAAGGACAGATACCGGGAGTGAACGCACAGGGCTGGCAGGTGGCAACACAGGCGCTCTACGACAGCTACAATGCGCAGGATCGCCGCAGGGAGGTTACACTGCTCACCAGAATAAACAATCAGGATGGTACCACTACTACGGTGGAGCCACACTTTCAGAAGTACTGGGACAGGGTAAACGAACCACTGGCCGGCAACACGGAGCACGATTTCCCTTACCTGCGCTATGCGGATATACTGCTGATGAAAGCAGAAGCGCTGAACGAACTGAACAACGGCCCCACCAGTGAGGCTTACGATGCCATCAATCAGGTACGCAGGCGCGCGCGATTCAACGGAACCGCCGAGTTGCCCATCCTGCCTGATTTGCAGGGATTATCGTACCAGTCGTTCAGAGATGCCCTGCTCAGCGAACGTCGCTGGGAATTTGCGGCAGAAGGGCACCGATGGTTTGACCTGACCCGCTTCGGAAAACTGGAGGCGCTGGTACCACTTGCCAAATCCGGCGTACAGCCACAAACCTTTCACTACCTGTTTCCGGTTCCTCAGACGGAGATTGATCTGAACCAGAACCTTCTTCCGCAAAATCAGGGATATTAAAATTCGAAAATATGCCGGTTGTAGCAATGGATCTGGGTGGTACCCGGATCAAATTCGGAGTCATTGATGAAGGCAGGCTGGTTTCAACAGCAAGTATTGTTGTTCCTTCCAGCGAACATTTCGCAGCCGTGCTGCCCGATATTGAGCGGCAGATAGACACAATGCTGCAGGAGGGCGGATACAACTCGCTGCAGGGAGTAGGTATGGCTTTCCCGACTATTGTGGACAGTGACAATATGAAACTGCTCTACAAGTACGTCAAATACAACGATGCCAACGATCTCGATCTGAAAGGCTGGGCCCGCGACAGGTGGAATGCCCCGCTTGCCATGGAAAACGACGCCCGGGCTGCCCTGGTGGGAGAATGGCAGTACGGTGCCGGACAAGGCTCCGACAATCTGGTGATGATTACGATCGGAACAGGCGTGGGGTCGGCGGCCCTGATGAATGGCCAGTTGCTCAAAGGTACCAACTACCTGGCAGGCAACATCGGCGGGCATCAGATAATCCGCTTTGACGGTGAAAGATGCAACTGCGGCAATACAGGTTGTCTGGAAAGCGAGGCATCCTCCTGGGCACTGCCTGACATTCTGAAAAAACACCCCGGATATGCAGGAAGCGCTTACGATGCCGGAGCAGAACGCCCTGATTTCGAGGCTGTTTTCCGGCTGGCCGGTGCCGGCGACGCATTTTCACTCTCTGTCAGAAACCGCTGTATGGATGTGTGGTTCAACGGCATTCTCAATCTCGTATTCTCGTTCGACCCTGAAAAAGTCATTATCGGCGGGGGTGTCATGCACAGCGCAGATGTGATTCTGCCCTATATTCAGCATAAAATTGACCATGCCTCATGGCTTCCTGCCCATCCGGCCCGCCTGGTGGCAGCACAGCAGCCCGACTGGGCCGGTGTACTCGGCGCAGGTTATCTGGCATCCCGGACAACCTTTTAATCTTTAACAATTCAGCTTTGAAATCAAATTACGACAAATATCCCAGGGTTAAAATAAATGGTTTCGCTGGCCAATGTACGGCCGGCTGGAGCGATATTGCTTCAAAATTAAGGCAAACAGACCCCGGGAGCAAGCGCCCCGTGATTGTTATCGAAACCTATCCGGGCGTGCATGACACCGAAATCCTGCAGGCAATTCGGGAGCAACTCAAACCGGAGAAACTGATTATGGCATCCGATGCCTTGCTCAGTCCGGGTGAAATTGACGCGCTCACCGGTCCCGACGTTACCGATGACCGTATATTCGGTTACATGACACGCCTGACAATCGAACGTTTTTTCAACCCGGAAAAACTGGAAGCACTCAGAAATGATCTCGCGGACACGGAGGGACTGACCGTAGTTTACGGGACTGGTGCAACGCTGATCTGCGAGCGGCCGGACGTACTGGTTTATGCAGATATAGCCCGCTGGGAGATTCAGTTGCGCATGCGCAGGAATGAAGTGCCAAATTTCGGCGTGGACAACCACGGACTTGAGTTTTCACGCATGTACAAACGAGCCTATTTCGTGGACTGGCGGGTGGCTGACCGGCTCAAGCGAAAAATCATGTCGCGTATAGACTTCCTGCTCGACACCAACAGGCCAGGCTCTCCACGGATGATAACCGGAGAAGCGTTCCGGAAAGCACTTGAAATCACTGTCAGACAACCTTTCAGAGTGGTTCCATTTTTCGATCCCGGTCCGTGGGGAGGCCAATGGATGAAAGAAGTGTGCGATCTGGACCGGTCGCAGCTGAACTACGCCTGGTGTTTCGACTGTGTTCCGGAAGAGAACAGCCTGCTCCTCGACTTCGATGGAACCGAGGTTGAAATTCCATCAATCAACCTGGTTTTTTTTCAGCCTGAAAAATTGCTGGGAGAAAATGTACACGCCCGTTTCGGAGCAGAATTCCCTATTCGCTTCGATTTTCTGGACACCATGGGCGGCGGCAACCTCAGTCTGCAGGTACACCCCACCAATGAATACATCCGCGAACATTTTGGAATGAACTACACACAGGATGAGAGTTACTACATGCTTGACACCGGTGATGACGCCTGCGTTTATCTTGGTTTGAAAGAAAGCACTGATCCGGATCAAATGCTGCAGGAACTGGAGGAAGCGCAACAGGGTGGAGCCCCATTCGAAGCTGACCGGCATGTGGCGCGCTGGCAGGTGAGAAAACACGACCATGTGCACATTCCCGCGGGAACGGTTCACTGTTCGGGGAAAAACAGCATGGTGCTGGAAATCAGCGCAACCCCGTATATCTTTACCTTCAAGCTGTGGGACTGGGGTCGCATGGGACTCGACGGCTTGCCCCGCGCCATCAACATCGAACACGGCAAGAAAAATATCAACTGGAACAGAAGAGAGCGGTGGGTGGAAAAAAACCTGATTGACAGGATAGAAACCATTGCATCTGGCGACGGCTGGGCAATGGAGCGAACAGGACTTTACGAAACTGAGTTTATCGAAACACACCGGCACTGGTTTTCCAAAAAAGTATTTCACAACACCAACGGCAACCTGAATGTACTGAACCTGGTGGAAGGACGCGAGGTTATCGTGGAGAGTCCGGCAGGTGCCTTTGAGCCTTTTGTTGTGCACTACGCCGAAACATTTATTGTACCCGCGGCAGTGGGTGAATATACCATCAGGCCATACGGAGAGGCCATCGGTATGCCCTGTGGAACCATCAAGGCATTTGTAAGGCCCTGAAACATATTTTTAACGAACAAAATTTGTGTAAAATGAGCAGTCAAGACACCACCAACATGCGTACCGTTTATCTGCTGACCGCTGTGGCAGCATTGGGCGGTTTACTGTTCGGATATGATACAGCTGTTATATCGGGAGCTATCGGATACCTGAAAATCCGGTTCGAACTCTCGGCCGTCATGACCGGATGGGCTGCTTCCAGCGCCATTATCGGTTGTATTTTCGGCGCCATGTTTGCGGGCTGGGCAAGCGACAGGTTCGGAAGAAAAAAAGTACTGATTCTGACTGCTGTTCTGTTTCTGGTATCTGCTGTTGGAGCCGCCGTGCCCGAAAGCCTGACACAGTTTGCCGTATTTCGCTTCATCGGTGGTTTGGGAATTGGTGCTGCATCCATGGTTTCACCGCTGTACATCACCGAACTGGCTCCAGCTTCCATACGGGGCAAACTGGTTTCGTACTACCAGCTGGCTATTGTGATCGGGATCCTGGTCATCTTCTTCGTCAACACCCTCATTCAGGCATCCGGAGATGAAGCGTGGAATGTAGCATACGGATGGCGCTATATGATGGCATCCGGCATACCTCCTGCCCTGCTGTTTCTGGTATCGCTGCTTGCGGTGCCTGAAAGTCCGCGCTGGCTTTGTCGCGCAGGACGTGACGAAGAGGCGCTTGAAATCCTCACAAGAATCAATGGGGCCGGTCGTGCCGGTGAAATACTGAATGAAGTAAAGGAAACATTGCATGAAGAACAGGGTACATTAAGGGAATTATTCACCGGAAGGTTCAAAAAAGCCATTTTTGTTGGTATTGTCCTGTCTGTATTCTCTCAGGTACAGGGAATCAACGCCATTATGTACTACGCACCTGAAATTTTCAAGGCCGTGGGTGCAGGTACTGATGCAGCATTCCAGCAAACTGTCATTGTGGGTATTATCAACGTGCTCTTCACATTTGTCGCGATACAGTGGGTGGACAAACGGGGTCGGAAATCCCTGCTGCTCTGGGGGGGAGCCGGAATGGGTATCAGTCTGATGCTCGTTGGTATGGCATTCCGTTATGGCTGGACGGGATATGGACTCCTTCTGTTTATCCTGCTCTATATCGCCAGTTTTGCCGCTTCATACGGACCGGTCACGTGGGTGATCATTTCAGAGATATTCCCGATAAAAATGCGTGGGGTGGCCATGTCGGTAGCGACATTCGCGCTCTGGGTGGCCGTGTATATTGTAACACAGATGTTCCCGGTACTGCTCGAGCAGGCCGGGCCGGCCAATACCTTCTTCATCTTCTGTGCCATGTCGGCCCTGGCATTCGTCTTTGTGCTGAAACAAACGCCGGAAACAAAGGGCCGTACACTGGAAGAAATCGAAAAATCCTGGTAAAACCGACTGAAACCATGAATCTGCCACTCCGTTTTTACCCGGCTTTCGCACTCCTGCTTGCGTACATGCACGTACACGCACAGCGGCAACCTATTGATTATGTTGACTGTATGATAGGCAATCACGACAGTCGCTGGATGCAGTTCCCGGGGGCCTCCATGCCTTTCGGGATGGTCAAACTCAGTCCCGACAACCAGCGACAGGGCTGGAAAGCTGGCTATGAGTACAATATAGATAATATAGCAGGTTTCAGCCATATTCACTCCTGGACAATGGACGGACTGCTCATGATGCCAACCACTGGTCCTTTGCAGGTTGTACCGGGCGATGAACAGGATCCCGATGGCGGGTACCGTTCAAGAATCAGACATGACAAGGAAGTGGCAACGCCGGGCTACTACTCCGTCTTTCTGGAAGACACAAAAATAAAGGCCGAGCTGACAGCCACCACCCGGGCGGGATTCCAGCGATATACCTTCCCGAAGTCTGACAATGCACGGGTGATTATTGATCTGCAGATTGAGTCGGAATATGGAACAGAGCTCACAGATGCACATATCACCAAAGTGAGTGACACAGAGATACAGGGCTATACCAACCAGCAGAGTCACCGTGGAGCCGGATGGAATGAGTACCAGCTGTTCTTTTTCATTCGTTTCAACAAACCTTTCAGGGCACTGAACGGCTGGACCAGAAATGGTATCCAGCGGGATGTCCAGAAACTTCATTCAGGCTGGGATCACAGCGATTTCGGCGCATTCGTCGAGTTCCAGACAAAGCAGGACGAACAAATTCTTGTGCAGACAGGAATTTCTTTCGTGAGCATCGAACAGGCACGACTCAACCTTGATACAGAGATCGCCATGCCATTTGGCTGGAGCTTTGACGCCGTTCACTACGATGCACGCAAGGTCTGGAATGACTTGCTCGGAAACATCCAGGTGAAAGGCAGAGATGAAACAGATCTGAAAAAATTCTATACCAATTTGTACAGGGTGTATGTGGGCCGAACTATTTACAGCGATGTGAACGGAACATATGTTGACATGTATGAAAAAGTGCAGCAACTGAAAAACCCGGATTTGCCCATGTACGGAGGCGATGCATTCTGGAACACCTTCTGGAATCTGAATCAGGTGTGGACGCTGGTCACGCCCGATATTGCCGACAAATGGACAGCCTCCCTGCTGGAGTTTTACGACAGGGGTGGCTGGCTTTGCAAGGGGCCGGAAGGACTCGAATACTCCGGAATTATGGTGGCATCTCATGAAATAGAACTCATCGTAAGCAGCTACCAGAAGGGAATACACCGATATTATGACCCTGAACATGCGTGGCGGGCCATATACCACAATCAGACAGAACAGGGAATTGCGCATCCGGGCGGCGGATTTGCAGGAAACCGCTGGCTCGACCAGTACCTGAAATTCGGATACGTGCCACATGATTACGGCCCGGTTTCCAATACCCTGGAATACGCTTTCGACGACTGGGCAGTATCGCAAATGGCCAAATCACTCGGAAAAAAAGATGATTACTGGTATTTCAAGCGGCGGGCGCACAACTATCTGAATTTGTGGGACCCGGCAACGGGTTATATGAATATGCGGATGGCCGACGGCAACTTCAAACAGCCCTTTGAGAAGTACTGCTGTTCCACTTTCCTCGGACAGGGCTGGGTGGAAGGCAATGCATGGCAATACAGCTGGTTTGTGCCCCACGACCTGAAAGGCCTCATTAAACTGATGGGGAAAGATGAGTTCAACCGCAGACTGGACGAGGGTTTTGTGACCTCGCGCAAATGGAAATTCAACTCGGAATACACCGATGAGAACAGCCTGCTCGCCATGGGCGTGCTCCCCATCAACCACGGCAATCAGCCAAATATGCAGGCTGCATATCTCTTCAACTACTCCGGAAAACCCTGGCTGACCCAGAAATGGGCCCGCGAGATTATGGATGTATTTTACGGCAGCGGACCGCTCGACGGATGGCCCGGAGATGAAGACCAGGGACAAATGGGCGGATGGTATGTCATGAGTGCCATGGGGCTCTTTGAAATGCGCGGCGGTTGCGACGTGGACCCTGTTTACGAACTCGGAAGCCCGATTTTTGATGAAGTGGTAATCAGACTCGATCCGGCCTACTACCCCGGCAGTATTTTTACCATCGAAACTGTCAATAACTCCAAAGAAAACCGGTACATACAATCAGCTACACTGAACGGCAAGCCACTCAACAAGCCATGGTTCTATCACCGCGAACTGGTGGCTGGTGGCAAACTGACTGTCGTAATGGGTCCGGAGCCCAATGAAAAATGGGGAAGCGGGGAAAATGATGCTCCACCATCCATGACCGACGAGAACTGACCACGTATGAAAACGCGTATTTCCATATTGTATCTATGTTTGCTGACCTGCGCCTGCAGTCGGCCCGACGAACTGTTCAGCCTCCTGGAGGCAGAACAGACAGGGGTACATTTTGCCAATACCGTTTCAGAAGGCGACAGCCTGAATATCCTCAACTACGTTTACTACTACAACGGTGGCGGAGTGGCACTCGCCGATCTGAACGGCGACGGACTGGATGATATCTTCTTTACGGGCAACGAGACCTCCTGCAGGTTATACCTCAATGAAGGTGGTTTGCATTTCAGGGATATTACCCGCGAGGCAGGGCTTGAAACAAGCGACTGGTGCACGGGAGTGACCGTAACCGATGTGAACAGAGATGGAAAGCCCGACCTTTATGTATGTGCAGCCGGCTGTCCTGATCCACAACGCAGAAAGAACAAACTGTTCGTGCAGCAGGCGACCGCAAACAGCATACCGGTTTTCAGGGATGAAGCTGCCCTGCGTGGCGTGGCAGATACCAGCTACTCAACCCAGGCTGCCTTCTTAGATTTTGACCAGGATGGCGATCATGATCTGTACGTCATGAACCACGCCAACCAGCGGGAATCAGTGAATACCCCGGCAACAAAAAAAACACACGGGGAGGGCGCCAGTAACGATCACTTCTATGTAAATGACGGAAACGGTTATTTCACAGAACAGTCACTCCAGCTCGGAATCAGTACGGAAGGCTACGGACTCGGACTGGCCATCGGAGATATCAATGCCGACGGCTGGGAAGACGTGTATATTTCAAACGATTTCATCTACAACGACTTGTTGTGGATAAACATGCAGGGAAAAGGATTTGTCAACCTGATTGACTCCTTCATGAATCACCAGTCGTACAACGGTATGGGCTGCGATCTGGCAGATATCAACAACGACAGCCGTCCGGATCTGGTGGTGGTGGATATGTTGCCTGAAACAACAGAAGGTCGCAAAAAGATGATTGGCGATCTCACCTGGAGCAAGGCCGAACTGATTGAACAGGCAGGATATGCGCCGCAATACATGCGCAATACCCTCCAGCTGGCCTCAGACGGACACACACCGGGCGAAACCACGTTTTGTGAAATCGGACAAATGGCCGGCATCGCGGCTACCGACTGGAGCTGGGGGCCGCTGCTTGCCGACTTTGACAACGATGGATGGAAAGACCTGTTCATCAGTAATGGCTATTACCGCGATATCGGCGACAAGGATTTTATAGACTACACAAACAACCTGTTCATGTTCAGAAGCCGGGAAGAAACAGACCGGCAGATGATGCCAGAAATTCGGAAACAGAAAGCACGCCGATTGCCCAGCCGGATGTTCAGAAACAGGGGCGATCTCACATTTGAGCCCGCTCCGAATCAGTGGGGCCTTACACAGCCTTCCTGTTCAAACGGTGCTGCATACAGCGATCTGGACAACGATGGCGACCTCGATCTGGTAGTGAACAACCTGAATGAAACTGCCTTTATCTATGAAAACAGGGCGGACAAAAAACTGAAAAACAACTATCTTAAAATAAAAAATAACAATAATACCACATTATCGCGTGTGCGTGTACACACAGGCGGGAGTACGCAGGAGATTACCGCGCACCGTGAACGCGGCTTTATGTCGGCCGTCAGTGATGTTATACACTTCGGCCTGGGGCAGTCGGTATTTGCCGATTCTGTTGAAATAGTGCTGACCAACGGTAAAGTACAGAAGTTATATCATGTGCCGTCTGGACAAACCATTGTTGTCGAACCCGGGCAGGCTGCAGCTGCAGCAGAGAGAAAGGGGCAGGAAAGCATTACGCCCTGGTTCAGGGCTGCGGAAGAAAGCACAGGACTTCAATATGCTCACCACGACGATCCTTTCAGCGACTTTCAGTACCAGCCACTGCTACCCCACCGGATGACCGAACAGGGTCCCGTACTGGTAACAGGGGATCTCGACAACGACGGGCTCGAAGACTGTTTTGCCGGCGGAGGCAAGGGTCAACCCGGACAAATTTACCTGCAGAAACGGGATGGCAGATTCATTTCAAGGCAGCTCGAATTGAACGTGCCAGCCGGCAAATGCACTGATGCGTGTATATTCGATGCCAATGGCGATGGGTTGTCAGACCTTTATCTGGTATTTGGCGGAAACGAGTGGCCGGATGGTGATTACGTGTATCAGGATCGTCTGTACCTGAACCGGGGAAATGCCCGTTTTGTCATGGACCGGCAGGCTATTCCACCCATGGCCAGTCCCAAATCCTGTGTATCAGCGGCTGATTTTGATCTGGATGGTGATGAAGACCTGTTTGTCGGTGGATTTTCGGAGCCCTATCACTACCCGCAAGCCACAAAAAGTTATTTGCTGAGAAATGACGGTGGCAAATTCACCGATGTTACCAGTGAATGGAGCCCCTCGCTTGAAAAACCGGGAATTGTGACCGACGCAGCCTGGGCAGATATGAACCAGGACGGATTACCGGATCTGATCATTGCAGGAGAATGGATGCCAGTCTGTATTTTCAGGAATAATGGAGAAAGTTTGACAAGAAAAGCGGTTTCAGGGACCCGGGGATGGTGGCAAACACTGGAAATCAGTGATATAAATCTGGACGGGCTTCCCGATATCGTTGCCGGAAACTTCGGCCAGAATATGCGTTACAGGGTATCCGGAGCAAATCCACTGATACTTTATTCAGCCGATTTCGATGGAAATGGCAGTCCTGACCCGATCCTTTGTGCTATTGAAAATGGAGAAAAACCCATTGCCCAGCGGCAGGAATTAATGAACCAGCTGATTGGAATAGGTTCGCGATATACCCGCAACGCAGTATATGCCATCGTAACCATTCAGGATGTTTTCGGCGAGGAAAAAGTTGCAAAAGCCTGGAAAGGTATCTGTGAAACGACAACATCTGTTTGCATTCTGAACGAAAATGGCTCATTCAGGTCGGTTCCGCTGCCCAATGCGGCTCAGACGGCTCCGACAAGAGATATCATAACCACCGACTGCAATCGTGACGGCTGGCCTGATCTGATCATCACAGGCAATTCTCGCGCGCCTGTGCCAGCGTGGGGCGCGCAGGATGCCATGCGGGGGCTTGCTCTCACCGGCGACGGAAAAGGAAACTTCACACCCGTTTCGGGTTCAATTTCCGGTTATTATACCAGAGGAATTGGCAGCAGACTGGCCAGTATCAGAACTGCGGAGGGAAGACAACTGATTTTAACAGGCCTGATTAACGAAAAAACAAGCATTTTTGAATCAGTTCAACAATAAATGAATCCCCGAAAACAAACAACAAAGTCTTTTTTTTAACGCATTAATTTTCTAAAATGAAACTCAAGAGTTCACTTTCGTTTCTGCTCGCCGGCGTGGCGATGTCAACAGCGCTCTGGTTTACAGCTTGCAAAAAAGAGGAAAAAGCAGCTCCGGTGATCACACTGTCTGCTTCCACTTACACGGGCAAGATTGGCACCACAGCTACCACTACCGCAACAATCACCGCCGAGGCTGGTCTGCGCGCACTTCGCATCACCAAGTACAATGGGGTAACAGTTGATGCAACTTTTGGTACCAATGGTACTGAAACCTACAATCACAGTGATCACACACTCAACTATGTGCTGACCGACGAGGGACTTGCAGCCCCGGTACGCTTCAAGTTTGAGGCTGAAGACAATGAAGGCAAAGTAACAACAGCCGACTTCATCATCACCACAGAAGTCAGTGTGCGCTACCTGCTCACAACCTACAACTGGCTGTGGAAATCAAAGCTCGGCAAGTGCCTCGACAGCGACCCGGAATCGGAGCAAATCGTTGACTGCGAGAAAGACAACTACTATGTGTTCAACGCTGATGGTACTTTCAAGCTGGAATATGGCCCCATCACAGGAGGTACCGGTTCCTGCCAGTTCGACGGTTTCCGTACAGGCGACACCTGGACGCTGAATGCCGACGAGACAGAGCTGACTATCAAATCACCGAGCATCTTTGACCCGAACGATGTACTCGTTGAGGTGTACAAAATCTCCGAATTCTCCAACACCACCATCAAATCGAAACAGACAATTGATCTGAGCGTATTTGGTTGCGTGATTTACGACTGGAAATTCGAGTGGACTGCGAAGCCGAAATAGTCTTTTCGACTTGCGGATGAGAAGAAAGGCGCGGGCGTAACTGCCCGCGCCTTGTTTTTTTTATACGGGAGGCAGAAAATTATTTTACCAGTACAACAATCCTTGATGTCCTGACACTGCCCGAGTTGATCATCACGTTGTAAAGCCCCTCCGGGAAACCTGACAATGGAAGTCTGATCTGAGTATCTCCCTCCGAATGTTCCGACAATACCCTTCTTCCTGTCATGTCGAACACCTGTATGTCCGTTTCCAGGCCATACAATTCGCCGGGAAGCGCTACCGTTATCCAGTTGTTCGCCGGATTGGGGAAAATGCGAATGCCGTCTGCCAGTACCGGATTTTCGGTAGCTGATGTATTGCTGATGGTAAACGTACGGGTAACAGAACAGTCGTTATCATCGGTTACAACCAGTGTGTACTCACCCGCCGGCGATCCCGAAAGATCCTGTGCTGTGGAAACCTGCTGTCCGTTCAGCAGCCAGGAATATGTTAACGGGGGCAAACCGCCTGTTACATCAATCAGAACCGCACCGATCGTCTGGAAATTGAAATCATTAATCACCGTATCCACCTGAACCACTATCTCCGGGAAAATGGTAATCTCGAAAGAACATGTACCAGTATTACCATTGGCATCGGTGTACGAATATGTATTTGTGGTAGATCCAACCGGGAAAACAGAGCCGATGGGAAGGCCGGTCACCAGATTGAAACTGCCGCCAAGGTTAAGGCAGTTGTCTGAAGCCGTTGGTGCCTGATAAACAACCTGACGATTTTCATAACAAAGGGCCAGGCTCGGCGGGCAAATCAGCGACGGAGCACTGTTGTCAACAATTTTCACAGTAATGGTATCATGTACAACATTGCCCGAGTTGTCAGTGGCTGTGAGTATAACCTGGTGATCTCCCAGTTGCGAGCAGTTGAACTCGTTGGGCAGGGTTGTGAACGACCCGAAGCCACAGTTGTCGGTAATCTGGACATTCAGATTCTGCTGTGTAAGGAAAACGTTACCTTCCGGACCTATAGCGACAACAGCGTTACCGGCAACCATGACAGGAGGAACCTGATCAGTAGAAGCAACTGTTACGGAAGTATATGCATCACAGCCATTCTCATCGGTGGCTACAGCAGTATAGATGCCTGCCTGCAATCCGGTAACTGTCAGACCGGTTTGCCCATTGTCCCATTCAACAACCGGATTACCCGTACCGCCAAAGACAGTAACACCTGCTGTACCCTCAGGCGCGTTGGCACAGGAGGTGGGAGTACTGAATGCTTCAATAACAATCAGCGACGGTGGATTTGCCAGTTCAACGGTTACAACGGCCACACATCCGGATTCGTCAGTAACAGAGACATAATGAGTACCTGCTGGCAGATTCCCGGCGGAAGCTGTGGTGGAGCCGTTACTCCAGAGATAGGCATACTGACCTCCCGAGCCACTGATCAGTACCGTTGCAGCGCCATTCGAAGCCAGCGGGCAGAGCGGATTCGATGTCAACAGATCTGCTGTCAGATTGCACAGTCCGGCCTCCACATCAACCACCTGCACATCTTCGCAGCCGTTTTCATCAACTACAGTGACCGTGTAAAGACCGGGAGCCAGATTCGTGACAGACTGTTCAGAAGAACCGTTGCTCCAGCTGTAAGTGTAGGCACCTGTTCCCCCGGTAGGACTTGCTGCAGCCGAGCCGTCAAAAATATTTGAACCGGTTGTTGCAGTGCCGGATGCGTTTGCCTGCAGCCTGGCTGGTTCCGAAATCAGGAATGTCTGTACCTCCTGACAATTCAGGCTGTCAGTCACTGTAACAGCATACTGTCCTGCTGAAAGAAAAGCGATGGCACTCACCGAATCGCCGGTACTCCAGAGAATATTTACAGGATTTGCACCACCCTGAATATCGAGCATGGCTTCCCCGTTATTAAATCCGTTGCAGCTTATGCCTGTGACATCAAGCCGGGTTTCGAGGGTACAGTTTACGCCGTTCACATTGACAGTTTCGAGGGCGGTACATCCGGCTGCATCAGTTACTGTTACTGTATAGGCTCCGGGCAACAAACCGGTGAGCACGGCGGTCGAGTCGCCACTGCTCCAGCTGAAGGTATAACCGGGCACCCCGCCGGATGGAGATGCCGTGGCAGTACCATCGGCAGCGCCGGCAATCAGCTGATCAGTTCCGGAGGTATTCGGATCGATGGCTGAAGGCGAACCTACAGTAGCTGAAGCAGTTGCCGAGCAACCTTCACCGTCCGTGACGGTGACAATATACGTACCAAATCCAAGATTGTTGTTGACACCGGAAGTGGAGCCACTGTTCCACTGATAGGAGTAAACACCATTGCCACCTCCGGGTACTGCAGTAATACTTCCGTCCTGAGAATCGTAGCATCGGGCATCTGTCAGACCAGTTGTTTCAGCCGTGACAGGTCCGTACTGGTAAACCGTAAAATTGGCGGTGCTGGAACATCCGGTTGATGTATTGATCACAAAAATACCGTAATCGCCCGGAACTGTAACCGGAAGATATGCCTGATTGCCTGTAGAAATGGTACCGCCACCGGGTAACGTCCACTGATGAGACAGAACAACGGGATTGCCGATACTTGTTGCGAGCAGGTTAATGGTGGAGTTGTTGCAGTTCAGGTGCGTGGTAACCCCGAGTGTTGTTGACGGCGGAGTTGTATTCAGCACGACTTGCGTAACTGATGTGGTGGAGCATCCATTGGGAGAGGTCACTGTGACTTGATAATCTCCGAGCTGTGTGGTTGTCGGACTGGCCTGAGAGGATACAAAGCCATTGGGGCCTGTCCAGGAAAAGACAACGCCGGGTACCGGAGAGCTTACACTGACAGTAGCGACACTCCGGTTGCAGGTAATATCTCCACCTGTTACAGCAATTGCCGGCGGATTTGCATCATTGATAACCTGTACACTGTCTGTATTGGTACACCCGGTTTCACCGTTGGTAACAGTAACATGGTAGGTGCCTGCCACATTGACAACCGGGTTTTGCAGCGTTGACGTGAATCCGTTCGGGCCCGTCCATTCGAAAGCGGGAGCGTTTCCATCTGTAATGAGCCTGACAGTCAGATTCGGATTGGTACACGTGTAGGCGCCGCCTGTCAGGTTTACCGAAGGCGGAGTGATGCGCGGGCGCACAACAGCATTCGACACACTGGTACAACCATTGTGCAGATCGGTAACGCGCAGCGAATAGGTGCCGGGAGCGTTTACGATGGGCGTCAGTGTGGTGGCGCCTGACACAATATTACCGCCGATAAGCGTTCTCCAGAAATAGGAGTAGTTGGGTCCTGTTGATCCTGATCCTTCCAGTTGCACTTCCGTAACTATACAGGTGAGTACCTTGTCGGGTCCGGCTTCTGCAAGGGGAGGCGTCAGATTACCCGGCACCTCAAAGATGGCAGTATCACGGCAGGCAACACCCCCTTTAAAATTTTGTACAATCAATGCGTACTGTCCGGGACGGTCGGCCACTGCTGTAATGGCATTGCTGATTACCTGTCCGTCGGGATTGAGCCACTTGTACGAAACAGTATTTCCGGTGGTGGAGCCAACACCCGAGAGCGGAACCGAGGTGACAGCGCATGTGATAGTATCGGGTTGTTGAACTACTGCTTTGGCAGGAATTCTGACGAGGGTGAAATTCACGATACTGTCGCAGCCAAGATGGGAAACAAGCGTTTCCTGAAACTGGCCCGTTTCGCAATAAATGAGGCCATTAATTTCGTAACATTCATCCTTGCACAGGTATTTGACAGGGAGAGTCACCTGATTCAGTGGAAGTACACGAAGTGTTTGTCGCACCACACTGTCGCAGCCGATGTAGGAATCGTAAGGAGTTGAAGTGAGCGTGTAAACCCCCGGGGCAGCGAGAATCGTATGTGGTTCTTCGGGCCACTCGTAAGGAATCTGTTCATAGCATACTGTTTCGTTCTGCAGAATGGTGGGAGGAATGGGAACATTTGATACAGCAAAGCATCTGGTTACCGGAGCAGAGCAGGCATTTGAGACCGACACACACACATTGCCGCCGGCAGTGCCGAACGTAATTTCCACAGAGTTGTTATTGCCGGTTGCAGGAAGCGTGACAACGTTGCTGCCTCCGTTGATCTTTGCTCCCGCAGGAGCCGACCATGTATAGGAAACAGCGTTGTCAACCGGAGGAATCGAGTAGGTATCTGTTCCCTGGGGGCATACCGCCGGATTCCCGGTGATCTGGTCAACCGTACCCAGCGGTGGCGCAACCGTTGAGCCGCTTATGACAGAAATTGAGTAGGAACACATGGAACCATTGTAGCCGTCCACAACCAGCTGGTAACGGCGTCCGATTACCAGCCCGGCGGCCTGAATCAGAAAAGCACCGTTTGGATTCAGAAAAACCGGTCCGGGAGTACAGGCAATGGTGGTCAGGCAGTTTTCCAGAATAGCGGCCTCCAGGCCGGTACCTGTTGTACAAGTACCCGGAGTGATCGCGAACAGGATATTGGTGGAACCTGCAATAAAACCGAACCAGTTTGGATTCTCCACAACCAGATCACCGTGACACAATGCCGGATGAAAACCGGGTGGAGCCACAATGGAGGTGTTTCCGGTAACTCCGTTCAGATCGCAGGTAATACAGGTGGCAGCACAACTGTTGGCGAATGCCGGAGGAGCCTGGCAGGCAAACAATCCCTGGGCAAAAAGCCCGGAGATGCCTGTCAGCAATAGGGAAAAAGTAAAAATGAGCCTGTTGAGCATAATCGGTTGTTTAAAGATGAACGTGGAACTGAATACCGGATTGTTCCCCGGGATATTCATGAGGATTATTGGTCAGGTACACTTTTCTTCAGTGGAAAAACGTGAAAGCCGATACCGGAAACTGACCAGGAGGCGGAGCTGCAATTTACAGTTCAAAAATCGGGCCACAGCAGATACTTCTGCCAGAAAATGCCATTTTAATGGAGAAATATAACCAAAAGAACGGTATTTATGGCATTGATTAAAGAAAAATTAATCAATGTCTGTTGTTTCCCCTGAACATATTGATTTGTTCCGGGCTGCCGAGCACCAGTATGCACAAATCGGTATCCAGAATAGTACGTGCAGCAGGGTGCAGTTCGAATCGTCCGTTCGGATAACGTACAGCAACAATGGGAGGAAGCTCCTGAGCAGTGAAACCCAACTCATCCAGGCTGAGGCCCTGATAATCTTTTTTGATTTCTTTCACAGGAATTTCTTCCAGCACGAGGTCGTGAGGCTGCATATTGGCGAGCAGACTGATATATTCGATCAGATCGGGTCTTTTGGCGAGATTTGCCATAAAAAAACCTCCTATTCTTTCGGGAAGCACCACGTGGTCTGCGCCTGCACGATAGAGCTTGAGTTCGTCGGCAGGCCTGGTGGCCCGGGCTATTATCTTGATTTGCGGATTCATGCTCCGGGCTGTTATCACTCCCGACAGGTTGTTGGCCATTTCCGGGAGCGTCAGGATGAGCGTACCCGCTTTGCGGATACCGGCATTTTCCAGGATGAAATCCTCTGTGGCATCGCCTTCAATAAACAGGTAATCTGATTCCTGTACAAGCCAGTGAACCCTTTTGGCGTCGGACTCGATAATTACAAACGGTGTTTTCTGCTTCTGAAGTTCGTTACATACCTCGCCGCCGTGCCTGCCAAAGCCGCATATTATTGTGTGTCCGTTTAATTCGCCGATGCGATCCATGATATTCAACTCCATAAAGACATGCCGGATTTCAGCATCTGCGAAGATACTGAAAATGGTTGAAACCGAAAATGTAAACAGACCGATGTTGAACAGGACGAGAAACGAGGTGAACACCCTGCCCTCGTGGCTCAGTGGTATCACCTCTCCAAATCCCACCGTTGACAGAGTGATGAGACTCATGTAGTAGGAGTCGAACCAGGACGAGCCCTCCACAATACGGTAACCCAACATTCCGGCCACAACTGCTACTGCCATCCAGATGATAGCCACGCGCAGCCGTTTGATAGCTGAAAAGACAATTTTTCGGTTTGAGGCCCGAGCCCTGGACAAGTCAGGCAGCCTGAAAAGCCATACAAGCAACCTGAGTGAAGCGAGCATATTCATCAGTCAAATACGCCCACCACAATACCCTCTGAAGATTTTATATTTCTCACATTGAGTTTGCGCTGGTTCATGACAAGCGGAATAGTCTGGGAAGGTGTTGTCGGGAAGAACATATCTACTCCGTTCAGAAAGGAGAAACCGCCGAATGCCCCCACCGGAGAAAGTTCGGTTACACCATCGCCATCATCGTACAGGAAGTAGGTAATGGCTGTTTTGGACGGACTGGCATACTGCGGGGTTGACAATACCGAGTTGCTGACGGTGAGGGTATCCCGGCCATTCACTACTGCCTGGCTGCCTGAAAATACGTTGAGGACCGACTGGCCCTGCGTGTTGGGCAGTCCTGCCAGCAACAAACCGGCCAGTGATGGCGGTGGCGGGATAGTCCTCAGATAGACAAAACTGTTCAGGTGAGTAATCGGCTCCCTGAAATAGTGGATAGTGCGCTGTCCGGGTGACGCCGGTATGGCCACAAATTCGAAAGTGGTGCTGGCCTTGATATTTTCAGGGCCCCATTTTCCTGATGCATCTGTGGTAAAGGTAAAGTCCGGAGTTGTTTTTACCCGTTCGCCGGTTGCCGGATCAGTTTCCCATATCTGCACCGTTGCGCCGGCGAGCGGAGTATTCTCTCCGAAATAAAGAACTTTCCCGGCCACACACACCAGCGGGCCCTGAACCTTGATTTCAGTAGTTGGGGGGAGTGTATTGTGAAAAAACTGCCAGACAGCGGAGAATGACTCCGCGCTGGTAGCCACCTGATAATGGTCTTTTCCACTCAGCTGTACATTCTGTGCTCCGGAAATATTGCCTCCCTGAACAATCTCGTCCTCTGTACTCCATATATTCAGGGTCGGCTCGGTTCCGCCCGGTCCGGCAGCTGATGTCTGAACGGAGGATCCGATGTGTACATATCCGTCAACTTTGGCAGCTCTTGCAGGATCAGACAGGTAGGTATAGCAAACACCACCACCGGCGCTGTGACCCATCAGACGCACCTGCGAGGCACCTGTTTCCTGCAAAACCTGATCAATAAACTGGTCGAGCAATTGCGGAGTATTGCCGCCGAGCTGATTTAGACTGTTCCAGTCGAAGGCATAAATAAGCTTGCTTTTGTAACCGTTGGTATGAAACAGCTGCTGGAATTTCGTCCAGGTATCGCCGGATGCCAGAAACCCGTGTACCATGACAACCGGATAGAAACAGGTATCACAACCTGTTGGTGTGGCCGGAACCTCCCTCTCTTCAGCCAGATCCGCTGTGCCGGGCAATGAACTGCAGGATAACATCAAAAGGGCAATGAAAATGTAAATCAGTCGCATGTTGGTCAGTTTTTTCCTGTTCAGGTGACAAATATCAGAAATCACGCAACAATAAACAAAAAATTGCCCGTTCAGTTTAAAAATACCATTTTATTCGCTTTTGACAAAAAACTGTGCAGCCCGGGAAACAGCAGAATGTCGAACCGCGAACGGTCATAATCAGGACGGGGAGGCAGCATTTGTATTTACTGAAGGGAGTCCGGACTGGTGAACAGATTTGACTGCGCGTCCGGAGGGGTCATTCATTTGCCGGAATGACTTGTCCCAGGCAAGTGCTGCCGGCGTGGAGCAAGCAACGGAAGGTACCGATGGCACACATGCGGCGGCGGCATCTGACGGAAAGTGCTGGCTGAAGATACTTCTGTAATAGTATTCCTCTTTGCTCATGGGCGGGTTCACCGGGAAGCGGAATCGTGCGTTTGCCAGCTCCTCACCGGATACAGACAGTGCGGTGACAGTTTTGAGCGTATCAATCCAGTTGTACCCTACTCCATCCGAGAACTGCTCTTTTTGTCTCCAGGCAATTTCCGGAGGCAGCAAATCTTCGAACGCCTTTCTGAGCAGCCATTTTTCTATTTTTCCGTCTGCAGGGCGCTTTGCCTCCGGATTTTGTCGCATGGCTACATCCATGAATTCCTTGTCGAGGAAAGGAACGCGACCTTCCACCCCCCATGCGGCGAGCGACTTGTTAGCTCTCAGGCAGTCGTACAGGTGCAATTTTTCCAGTTTTCTCACTGTCTCCTCATGGAATGAGCGGGCATCAGGTGCCTTGTGGAAATACAGGTAGCCGCCGAAAAGTTCATCAGAACCTTCACCCGACAGTACCATCTTGATGCCCATGGATTTAATTACGCGTGCCATCAGATACATGGGCGTGGAAGCGCGAACAGTTGTCACATCATAGGTCTCCAGGTGATAAATCACATCCCTGATCGCATCCAGTCCTTCCTGAATGGTGAAATGTATCTCGTGATGTACTGTATTCAGGTGATCAGCCATGACGCGGGCTGCCGCCAGATCGGGCGACCCCTTCAGTCCGACGGCAAAAGAATGCAACCGGGGCCACCATGCCTCGGTACCGCTGTCCGATTCTATTCTTCGCGGAGCATATTTGCTGGCAACAGCGGCGATAATGGACGAATCCAGTCCGCCCGAAAGCAAAACACCATAAGGCACATCAGACATCAGCTGTCGCCTCACAGCACTCATGAGTGACGAACGGATTTCATCAATATCCGCCGGGTTGTCTTTTACAGCATTATAGTCGGTCCAGTCGCGGTGGTACCACCGAACCGGCTCGTTGCCGGTCCTGCTGTCGAGAAAATGACCGGGTGGAAACTCCTCAATCCGGCGGCAGACTCCCTCAAGTGCCTTCAGTTCGGAAGCCACATAAAAATAACCGTGCTGATCCCACCCCATGTACAAAGGAATGATACCGATGTGATCGCGGGCAATCAGCCACGAATCTGTACGCAGGTCATAGAGTGCGAATGCAAAAATACCATTCAGTTCCTCCAGGAAACCGGTACCTTTTTCGTTGTAGAGAGCAAGGATGACTTCGCAGTCTGATTCAGTGGAAAATTCATATTTGCCCCCGAAGCGCGCTCTGATTGCCCGATGATTGTAAATTTCACCATTTACAGCAAGTACTACCTGCCGGTCGGGAGTGTAAAGCGGCTGACCTCCCGAGGCCGGATCTACAATTGCCAGTCTTTCATGCGCCAGAACTGCCTTGTCGCAGCTGAAAACACCGCTCCAGTCGGGTCCCCTGTGACGCAACAGCCTGGACATGGAGAGCACCTGACTTCTCAGTACATCGCCCTCGTTGCGGGCGGAAAACAAACCAACAAATCCACACATAAACAATTGTTTAATCGTTACCAAAAACGAAAATTAGTTAGCATATTGCTAATTAATTAATACAAAATTAGACATAATTTTAAAATAAAAAGCATTTATTTAAAAATGTGCTCAAAGAATACAAATTTGCTCCGGTTCCGGCCGGTCAGGGTTGGCACTTTCAATGAAATTTACATGAAAAAAAGCCCCCGTTTTGCTCAGAAACGGGGGCCAATAAACCTGATTTACTTCTAAACTTGAAAAGTAACTCCAGGAACCTAGATAATAACCTGTTAGACTAATAGGAAAACTTGATAATAATCTGGCTGAAGGACCAGTTTACATTTGGTGTTTCCGTTTTCGCATCGCTGTTGCAGATGGGCAACGATTGGGTTCGATCTGATATATTGTTTCAGTGGTTTTGTACGGCGCCATACAGGACACAAGGCTTTGTCCCCTTGCAAACAACTGTTGCAAAAGTGTAACAAAAAAAACAAACCCATACGGCCTATTTATTGGTTGGCAGTTTTGGCAGTGTGGTTGGCAACGAAAATTAGTACTCGGTAATTCAGTCTTCGAAAGCGAATGAGATTCGCACCTCTGTTCCGGTACCTTCTCCCTGCTCGTCAATATAATCCAGCACTTCAAGTTTCATGTCGGGCAGCACCAGCGGAGCCATTCTGACAAGCCTGTCCTGGCTGATCTGCATACCTTTTGAGCTGGCGAATGGCAATCCGGAAGACCTGAATGCTTCTGCGGCTTTTCTTCCGATTCCGTTGTCGCGAATCGAAATGACACATCTCTCTGCGATTGTACTGACAGTAACAGTCAGCTTTCTGTTGTTGTGTTTCAATGGAAGCAAACCGTGTCTGATGGCATTTTCCACATAAGGCTGGAGCACCATTGGCGGTATTTGAATGAAACCCCATTCTGTACTTTCACCGGGGGTTGATATTTCACATTGAAAGGTATTTTTGAATCTTATTTGCTCCATTTCTACATATTCACGAATGAAATCAATTTCGTCTTCCAGCGATATAAAATCCCTGGAAGAGTAGTCGAGCACTCTTCGCATAAGTCGGCTGAACCTGTCGAGATAAGCCTCTGCCACTTCAGGTTTGCCGCCTACCACCTGCAGTTTGACTGTATTCAGACTGTTGAATATGAAATGCGGATTCATCTGGGCGCGCAGATTGGCCAGTTCCAGTTCTGTCAGTTTTTTCTTCAGTTTGAGGTCTTCACTGATTTTTTTCTGTCGCCTGAGCCACAGAAATGCGATGGCCCCGATGAAAAGCAATGAAATAAACGCACGGAACCACCATGTCTGCCACCAGGCCGCATTTATCCTGACAGGCACCCGCAGGGTTGAGCTGTTCCGGTAGTTTCCAAGTGCATCTGCCATCTGGATTTCAAGGGTATAATCGCCGGGCTGAAGGTTCCACAGTGTGAGGATGTTCGTGCCCCGCATGTATGTCCAGGCTGTTGTGTCGGAGTCAGACATCCTGTACCTGTAGTTATAAACGGTTGAAAGCCACGCCGGTCTTGCAGACAATACAATTTCAATTCCGCTTCTCGGATAATCAAGGGTGAGTGCCGCGGGATTGAAGAGCGTATCGGGCTCTTCGATTCCGAGCAGACTTGCCTTCCATATACTGAGTACGGGTACATGCGCTGCATTCAATACCGAGTCCGGATGAAACAGGTAATATCCGCCTTCCGAACCGGCGTACAGATATCCGCCCGGGAAGGTATCGAGGGTAAAGATGGCGCCTTCGGGCAAACCGAATTCAAGGCCAAAGGTCTGCAATTGCAGCGTTTTGGTGTCAAGCCGGAACAGTCCGCTCTGAAAAATCCCCCAGATATTCCCGTACAAATCCAGGGTAAGACTTGACACCTCGCTGAGTATGGTTTCCGGACCTGACCTGTCTGAGCTGTAGGCGTTGTAGCGAATATTGGTCGTATCCGTCCAGTCAAAGTAACCGAAACCTGCACTGACGCCTCCGAGCCAGAGTCTTCCGCAGTTGTCGTGCTGGAGCGTGTTAAAATCCGCCATGCCAATTCCCGCACTCAGAAATTCTTTCTGACCGAAGAAATCGAAGTTTCTGCCGTTGTCTTTTGAGCGACCGACCCCTTCGTCGGAGGCGAACCAGATATTTCCGTTCGGCACCTGGTGTACATCCTGAAACCAGGTGAGCTTGTTGTTGTTTGGCCTGTCAAATTTTTTCCAGCACTCGTTCCATCTGCCAGATGAATCTGATACGGAATAAAGGCCCCTTTTTGTACCCAGCCATATTTTCCCCGACTGATCATAAAGTCCGGATATGGCTTCTATGGCCTTCTCGGTCCTGATGAGACTGTCAAGTAGAGGAAGCGCCCAGCGTCTTGCGATACGATCGCCCTTCCTGTACCTGTAAATTCCCTTCCACCCTATAATATGGAGCGTTCCGTTTTTATCGGCAAATCCTTCCCGGAAGCCGGCTTCACCAGCAAACGGCTCAATCGGCACGCTTGCCATTTGCCCGTTACTGCGATTTCGGGTAAAAAAAAATGGCTGGTTGGTAATCAGGAAGTCCGTGTTGTCGTGGCCGGCAACAAAACAGTGCATACTCGCTCCCGTCTGATATTTTTTGAATACCTGCTGTTCTTCAAACAGGAAAGACAATCCAAGTCGGCCCGCCTTCAGCATACACCACGAATTGTAGCCAAGCGACACCATTTTGACCATATAGGTGTCGGTACTGTACCTGATATCGGTGGACTTGTCGAGATCCTTCTGAAGCGGCAGTTCCAGGGTACACGACATATTCAGGAGGTCCAGCGAATAAAATCCGTAATCGCGTGTACTGATCCAGAGTTCGTGATCTGATTTCCATGCAAGACACGTAATTACGTTCAGGTCAACTCCGCTTGCCGAGGCAATTCGTTTTTCCCATGTTCGCGTCCGGGTATTGAATATATGAAGTCCTTCTCCCCAGCCACCAAGGTACAGCCTGTCCCTGTTATCGTGCAATATGGCATTCGAGGGGGGCTGTCCGGAAAAGCTTTGCGCGATCGGATACATAGAGAGCGTTGCCGCCTTTTCATCCCAGTAGAACATGCCGCGGCGACCTGTTATCCAGGCATTTCCGGGGGCTTCCGGATCCTGCACTGCCCTGTAAAGAAAATCAATATTGGGCAAATCCTGCGCTTTGTTCAGTACGACGGACGGGGCGACGGCTATGAACGTACGACTTTTTTTATCGTAAAAATCGAGTCCGACCCGCTCAAAGATCAGCATGACCTTTTCACCCAGGTCAAGCACATAGTCAATTGCATTATCTCTCGGCTGGTTACCGGCCGACCCGGGTTTGTTTTTATAGTGGACAAAGGACCCGTCGGGAGCCAGCACACCGAAGCCGTTATTGGTAAACGACATATAAATATACCCCTCCCTGTCTGTAGTCAGACGCTTGATCTGGTGCAGGGGTGCGTTGTCTTCCCTGCTGAACAGATTGATATGATCGCAGTTATACCCGTCGAAACGGTACAGGCCGAGATTGGTGCCGAGCCACATGACCGAAGCGCTGTCCACACACACATCATTGATTGCCTGGGTTGGCAACAAATTCTCCCTGTTAAGGTGCCTTACAGACAGATATTGTGCTGTTGCATCTGGACCGGCAGCAAACAGAAGCCAAACGATTAAAGAGAAGGATTTTCGTATCATATTTTGCTGAGCAACTGTTCCTTGCGGGCTCTCGCCACCGGTATGGCATCTCCGCTTTTCATCAGCAGCCTGCTGTTGGCCCCTTTGATAAAGGAACGAACCGTTGTCAGGTTTACCAGGTAGGAAGTGTGAACCCTGAAAAAACCGTGCAGTTCGAGCATGTCGCAAAAATGGCCCAGAGTTTTGGCAACGAGAAGAGCCCTGCCATCTGTGAGCTGAAAACGGGTGTAATTGCCCTGTGCCTGCAGATGCTGTATTTCATTCAGCAACATAAAATGGTACTGATCACCTTCCTGAATGGTAATTTTGGTTTGTCGGGCAGGCGCCGGAACCATATTGGCAATCAAACTGTACAACGATTCAGCGTTCAGCTTGTTTTCCTTGCCCGTGCTGTGTTCAATCAGGCGACTGACGAGCAGTCTGAGTTCATCGCGCCGTATGGGTTTCAGCAGGTAATCGAAAGCACCAAGTTTGATGGCATTGATGGCGTACTGACTGTAAGCTGTGGTAAAAACCGGGTAGAAGGAAGCTTTTCCTATTTGTTGAACCAGCTGCAGGCCCGTCATTTCCGGCATCACTATGTCGAGAAAAACCACATCCGGGTCGAGGGCATGTATGGCCTGCATGCCTCTTTCTGCCCCGAGGCATTTTCCCACAATCTCTATTTCAGGGCACTCTTCTCTCAACAACAGACTGAGCAGGTCTATACTGTCCTGTTCATCGTCTATGATAACCGCTTTGAATGTTTTGCTATTCATTTCTTTTATTTGATTTTCAACAGATAAGAGCTGTTTTCAGTTGCCCCGCACCACACTCAGGGGCATGTCGGGGTCGTAGCCGGATCCGTTCAGTGTGGGGGTCTGGAAATTGTTGGTGTATTTCATGGTGTTAATTCTCACGAATCTGTACAGTTCATCCAGCGAAACAACCATATCCTCGTCGGTATCTGCCTCGCCAAGCAGACCATTTTTGAGATAATAGCTGAAAATTCCCTGACGGATACCCTGGCTTTCCAGCGATTTTTCCTCTGCCTTGCAACTGACCAGAATAGCCGTTCCTGATCCTCCTTCAGATTCATCAAGCGCCTCATAATACCCGGCAATTACATCTGATGAAGGGGTGCTTTTGGTTACAGATTTAAGGCTGCCTGCATGACAGGCATCAGCAATTATAATCCTGTGTTTGGCTTTGCTGCTTTTCATTATGCCCATCACATCCGAGTGATACAACGCAGATTCGGAAGGTCCATCACCATCATAGGCTGCAAAGGCGCCGGAACTTCCGTGACCGGAGAAATAAAACATTATCAGGTCATTATTGTCGGCACGGGAGAACAGCCGCTCCATTGTCTCAATAATATTGTCTCTGCCGGCATCCTCATCAATCAATACTTCAACCTGTTTTTGGGGAAGTGCACCGCCTTCAGGGCTTTTAAGATGAGAATATATGTAGAAAGCATCGTTATCGGAATATTTGAGAGGCGGATTGTGACTGTAATTTGCAACACCCACTATCACAGCATACACCTTGCTGTCTCCGGCATCCTGATCGTCGTAGGAATTCTGGCTATCTGTGTCCCCGTCTTCATCGTCATTGTAACTGGTGGCTTCAACATCGTCAACAGACTCATCAGTGTTGAAATAGGACTCCTCGTAGTCGTTGCCCCTGAATTCATCGTTCACCCAGAAACCTTCCGTGATCACCACCCCGTCGTCAATCATCTTGCCAGCTCCGTGCCTGTCATTGTCTCTCCATTGTCCCTGATACTGTATCCCTGCTTCAAAAGTGTAAACACCATATCCGTTTTTTTTGTCGTTTTTCCATTCCCCGGAGTAGCTGTGTCCGCCTTTGTAATAATATATTCCTTCGCCATGCTTCATGTTATCCTTCCATTCACCCACGTATTTGTCTCCTTCGGAATAGTTGTAGGTACCACGACCGCTTTTCTGATCATCCTTCCACTCGCCGGTGTACTGGCTGCCGTTGCTGTATGTGATCATTCCCTTGCCATTCTTCATATCATTGACCCAGCGGCCGGAGTATTTGGTGCCATCGCCGTAGTAAAGTGTCCCGATACCGTCTTTCATACCCCTTACCATCGCGCCCTCATATCTTCCTCCATTACTGTAATAATAGGTACCCTGTCCGTAAAGCTCTCCATCTCTCCACATGCCGCTGTACCTTACTTTTTTGCCATCATACAAAGTACCCTGTCCGTTCCGCTCGCCGTCTTTCCACTCACCGACATACCTCCCTCCGTCGGTAAAATAATAGGTTCCCTCACCTTCATAATTCTGGTCCCGTATTTCACCCTCGTACCTGCTGCCATCGGAATTGGTACACCTGCATTTGACCAGTTCGTCGTTTTCCCATTCACCTGAATGTTCGGCACCATCATTGAAATACAGTGTGCCCTTGCCATGTCGCTGGCCTTCCCGCCAGTTGCCCTCGTAACGCGGGCCATTGGAATAGTAATATGTTCCGTAACCGTTATAGCAGTTGCCCTCCTTGCACTGGGCGTGAATCTGACCGGTTGCGATGAAAAGTAAAGCATGGAGGAAAAAGAATTTCTTCATAAAATATGCTGATAGTGAGAAAATGTCATCAATAAATAACGAAAATCGGCTAAAGGGATTGATAATGACTGACTATAATAAAGGAAAGCACAATATTAGTATTAATCGGCAATAACCTGTTAGTATATTTTGTATTTTTTTCTGAAAAAACATTTTGTCCGGTTTCTCATGCCCTTTTTATTGCACCACGACATGATGGGAAGCTCCCTGCCCTCCCCTTTCATACCCAGCCATCCGACCACTAATAAAAAATATTTAGTACTATGTATTGCAAAATACCAAGCAATGCCATTATCTTTGCATTGCCAATTAAAGGGCATTCATATGAAAAACAGAAAAAAACTGCAACCCTGGATATTGATTCTGGCCGGAGTCACGATTCTCGTGAATGTAGCAACCGGACTGGCGGCTTCCGGCAAGCCGGAATTGCTGCTCCGTTCTACCCTGCTTCCGGCAGGTATCCTGACCATTTCACCCCGGCTGGAAACTGAATCCGGCGAAATCAGCGTTCAGCCCGTGCTGAACAGCAAAGAGGAAACCCGCCTGACCACGCCGGAGTCAATCCGGTAAAAATCACCCATCATGGACATAGAAAATGCAAAAGCGCAGATGCGAAAAGGGGTACTGGAAATGTGTATCCTTGCCATCATTGAGGGAGAAGAAATGTATCCCGGTGATATTATTGCCAAACTCAAGACCAATGACCTGATCATTGTGGAGGGCACGCTCTATCCGCTGCTCACCAGACTGAAAAACGACGGGCTGCTCGACTACTCATGGAGAGAGAGCTCCTCCGGGCCACCACGCAAGTACTTCAAAATTACAGAAACCGGCCTCCGGTTTCTGGAATCACTGTCTGAAAGCTGGGGCCAGCTTGTCAACTCCGTGAACCAGACCATTCAGAAATAAATCCCTGAACCATACGAACAGCCAACATTCGACATCATGAACAAGATTCTCAATATCAATCTCGGCGGTTACGCGCTCACCATTGACGACGACGCCTACGAATACCTGAAAAATTACCTTGAAACAATACGCCTCCGGTTCAGCGAGCGGGAAGGACGCGACGAGATCCTGAGTGATATCGAAGCCCGACTCGGTGAAATTATCACAGGAAGCATGAGCACCCGTACGATTGTCATGCTGCCCGACGTGGAAGCCGCGGCCACACTGATGGGGAAACCGGAAGATTTCGGCACAGGTGAAGTGGATTCAGACAAGGCAGACAGGGGTACAAGAGACAGCGGAAAAGCAGCTGTACGTACAGGTAAAAGACTGTTCCGGGATGAACAGGACGCTATTGTGGCCGGCGTTTGCTCCGGACTTACTTCCTATTTCGGGATGACTGATCCGGTATGGATGCGCCTGATATTTGTCCTGCTGGCATTTATTTCCTTCGGATTCTGGGTGCCTGCCTATATTCTGATATGGGTATTGGTGCCTCCAGCACAAAGCTCG
>CAILQK010000021.1 GCA_903836265.1 uncultured Bacteroidota bacterium
CGTTTCTGTACACACTGTTTCTGGGTGTCCGTCCGGAACTGGTATTGCAAAAGTTGAAACAAACCGCTAACTTTGTATCCCGGTTTATGAGTCTGGATCAGTGGATAGAGATATATGAGATCATCACGGCGTATTTGAGTTCTGTTTCACCCGAATTCGAACAAAAGTTCAAAGACATGAAATACGATTTTGTTACACCAGCGGAGAAGGCTGCCAAGGCTTTCGAGACCAATTACATGGCTCCCCGGTTGCGCGAAGCGCACAGGAAGGGTATTGAAGAAGGTATCGAGAAAGGTATCGAGAAAGGTATCGAGAAAGGTATCGAGAAAGGTATCGAACAAATCCTGAAGGCCTATATCTCGCAGCACCTTCACTTGTCGGATGAGACCATCGCCGGGCAGTTCAGTGTATCGAAGGAACTGGTGCATCAGTTGCGATCGGAGCTTTCTGCCTGAACGAGCTCGATCCGTTCGTATAGAATAATTCCAAAAAAGCTCATATCCTGTCCCCTATGGAGGCGGGAGGCAAACACCTTGTGTCAGCGAAATGAAAAAATATGTAGTACTGGATTTAGGAGCCATGAATGTGCGGTTCGGTATGTTGAACAAATGCAGATTGATACAGCCCTGAATGGATCAGGTATATGAGCGAGGTGCAACCCCTCGGACGCCCCCCCATACCCAATATCCCATACCCAATAATTTTTAGAAATTCTAAAATCACACCTTCCCGAGCCCACAGTTTGGTCGACCGCCGAAGAGTGCTTAGCTTTGGCCGTCATTTGCCCTGATAATGAAGTTCTATCCAGTTAAAATCGCCACCATCCGGCAGGAAACACCGGACTGTATTTCTCTTTCACTCGATATTCCTGACGTTCTCAGGGAATATTTCCGCTATCAGCCGGGGCAATACCTGACTTTCCGTGCCAGTCTGGAAGGTGAAGATGTGCGGCGCTCCTACTCGCTCTGCAGCGCTCCTTCGGAAAATGAATGGCGTGTGGCAGTAAAAAAGGTGGAAGGCGGTCTGTTCTCCACTTATGCCAATGAGAAACTCAGGGCCGGAGATATTATCGAAACGGCGCCCCCCGATGGCCGCTTTTTTCCGGAATCTCTTTCTGTACAGGAAGATCAGGATTACATCTTCTTTGCCGCGGGCTCCGGTATAACCCCCGTCATATCTATCATAAAAACGGTGCTTGAAATGGCCCCCGGAAGCCGTGTAACCCTCATTTACGGAAACAGAAGGTCTTCCACGGTTATTTTCCGCGAAGAAATAGAAGGACTCAAAAATCGCTATCTCGGCAGGTTTCAGGTAATACATATACTAAGCCAGGAAAGGGTGGACGTGCCCTGGCAAAGCGGTCGTATTACGGCTGCCCGCCTCGATGATATGCTGGAAGTAATGCCCGAACTGCTCGAAGCCGACCAGTTCTTTGTCTGCGGTCCGGAAGAAATGATCGCCTGCGTGCGCGAAGGATTACAGTCAAGGGGGATACCCAAAGATCAGGTTCACTTCGAATTGTTCGGAACAGGCCAGAACAGACAAAAAAAATCGCAACAACCTGTGTCGGATGCTGTTATAGCTACCGCAGAAATTTGTCTGGACGGTGTACGCTTCGATGTGCCGGTTCGCGAAGGCCAGGCTCTGCTTGATGCCGCCCTTGCAACCGGGGCGGATCTGCCCTTCGCCTGCAAGGGCGGTGTATGCTGTACATGCCGGGCCAAACTGACCGAAGGAAAGGTGGAAATGGAAGCCAATTATGCACTCGACGAGGAAGAAGTAGAGTCCGGCTTTATCCTGACCTGTCAGGCACACCCGCTCACTTCTGTCATTAAAGTAGATTTCGACATTAAATAATGCTTTTCTAACCAAATCATCAGCCATGAGTACTCAGGTTTCACTGGAAGAACGCTTTCAGGCGCGCATTGATGCCGAACAGAAAATTGAACCCAAGGACTGGATGCCGGAGGCATACCGCAAGACGCTGATTCGCCAGATTTCACAGCACGCACACTCCGAAGTGGTTGGTATGCTCCCCGAGGGCAACTGGATTACCCGGGCTCCAAGTCTGCGCCGCAAGGTGGCCCTGCTCGCCAAGGTGCAGGATGAGGCAGGGCACGGCCTTTATCTTTATTCGGCAGCCGAAACGCTGGGTATCTCCCGCGAGGAGTTGTATAATGAACTGCTCAGCGGCAAGGCGAAATACAGCTCTATTTTCAATTACCCTACGCTCACCTGGGCCGATATGGGTGCCGTGGGCTGGCTGGTTGACGGGGCTGCTATCATGAACCAGGTCGCACTATGCAAATGCAGCTACGGCCCGTACGCCCGCGCCATGGTGCGCGTATGCAAGGAGGAGAGCTTTCACCAGCGACAGGGTTTCGAGATTCTGCTCACACTCTCCAAAGGTACCCCCGAACAGCGCGCCATGTGTCAGGATGCCATCAACCGCTGGTGGTGGCCATCCATGATGATGTTCGGTCCGAATGACTCCGATTCTCCACACTCCGCACAGTCCATGCGCTGGAAAATCAAGCGTTATTCCAATGATACACTGCGTCAGAAGTTCGTGGATATGGCAGCTGAACAGATCAGGGTGCTCAACATGACACTGCCAGACCCCGATCTTCGCTGGAATGAAGAACGCGGCCATTACGACTTCGGCCCGATTGACTGGAATGAATTCAATGAGGTGCTGAAAGGAAACGGCCCCTGTAACCGCGAACGCCTCGCAGCCCGACGCAAGGCCTGGGAAGAGGGCGCCTGGGTACGGGAAGCCGCCATGGCTCACGCAGCCAAAAGACAACAACAGTCCGTCCAATCACACTAATTATTGTCAATCATGGCAAATCACAGCGAATTCCCGCTTTGGGAGGTGTTTATCCGCTCTCACGGCGGACTCAACCACAAACACGCTGGCTCTCTGCACGCCGCCGATGCACAGATGGCGCTGGAGCACGCACGCGATGTTTATACACGAAGAATGGAAGGCGTTTCCATCTGGGTAGTGCCATCAGCAGCTATCACTGCATCCGATCCCGCTGATACAGATCCCTTCTTCGAGCCGGCAAAAGACAAGATTTACAGGCATCCTACTTTCTACGATATTCCGGAAGGGCTCAAACACATGTAATCACCCCGAAACAGCTCTTTATGCGCGATTTTCTGTTGCTCCTTGCCGATAATACGCAGATTCTCGGTCACCGCCTCGGTGAATGGTGCGGCCACGGACCCGAACTCGAAATTGATATGGCCATGACAAATCTGGCACTCGATCTTGTCGGTCAGTCCCGAAATTATTATCAGTACCTGGCAGAACTGGAAGGCAAGGGCCGTACGGAAGATGACCTTGCCTATCTCCGCGATGCCCGAGAATTCCGAAACTGCCTGCTGGTGGAGCAACCCAACGGCGATTTCGCCCGTACGGTTGCCCGCAATTTTCTCTTCGACTCGTGGCATTTTTTCTTCCTGCAGGCACTTTGTAACAGTAACGACGAACGACTGGCTGCTATCGCCGCCAAATCCCTGAAGGAGGTGACATATCACCTGCGCTGGAGCAGCGAATGGGTCATCAGGCTCGGTGATGGTACCGAAGAGAGTCATCGCAGAATTCAGGATGCCTTTGACCATCTCTGGACCTACCGCGGTGAATTGCTGACACCCGCTCCATTCGAAACAGAAGCTGCAAGTGCCGGTTATGGTGTTGATCTCCACTCTATAAAGCCGCTGACAGAAGATAAACTGGCAGATATCCTGTATCAGGCAACACTCAGACGCCCCGAAGACGGATGGATGCAGTCGGGAGGTAAAACCGGTCGCCACTCCGAACATCTGGGATACCTGCTCGCAGAAATGCAGTATGTACAGCGTGCTTATCCCAACTCTGTCTGGTAACTCAATGAATACAAAAATACAGCAGGTGTGTATCAGCGACCTGTGGAACTGGCTCGAAACGGTGGTTGATCCGGAAATACCGGTGCTGACCATCCTCGATATGGGTATCGTCAGGCGTATCGAAATCAGAGATAATGGACAACTCACAATCTCCGACCTCGAAGGACGTACGAACGCAAATGTGCCTGTCAATCCCGAAAACGCCCGCTTGCTGGTGTTTGTCACACCCACCTATACCGGTTGCCCCGCCATGAATATGATCGGAGCACACATACGTCTGGAACTGGCCGCTCACGGATTCAGTGACGTCACCGTCAGGGAGGTGCTCCAGCCCGCCTGGACAACCGACTGGATTCCCGAGTCAGCCCGGCACAAACTCAGGGAGTACGGTATCGCTCCGCCCGAACAGGAAGCCAGAATCGAACGACTGCTGTTCTCCGAGGTTTCGGTCACTTGCCCCCGATGCCAGTCGCGCAATACCGAAAAACTCGCCGAATATGGCTCAACTGCCTGCAAGGCGCTCTATCGCTGCAAGGATTGTCTGGAACCTTTCGATTACTTTAAATGCCATTAATGATGACTATACCCGAACAGGTAGCAGCCAGAATGATGTCGAAAGACGCCTTCAGCCAGTGGATGGGCCTGGAGATAACAGGTACAGGGCCCGGCTGGTGCCGGCTGAAGTTTGTCGTGAAACCAGATATGCTCAACGGCTTCGACATTATTCATGGCGGGGTAGTGTTCGCTGCCAGCGACTCCTGCTTCGCCTTTGCCTGCAACTCGCACGGGCGCATTGCGCTCGCGCTCGAGGTATCCATCTCTTTCACCAGATCTGCTAAGGAAGGTGAAACGCTGTTTGTTGAAGCCAGGGAGCTGCATCTCGGCAACAAAACCAGCGTATATGAAATTACAACCACCAACGAATCCGGCGAAACGGTAGCTATTTTCAAGGGCACCGCTTACCGCACATCCAAAGAAGTTTTAAGCTGAATTTATTATGCAACACGCATTTGTCGTTGACGGTGTACGTACGCCGATAGGTAATTTCTCAGGTTCGCTTTCTGCAGTCAGGCCCGACGATATGCTGGCGCTCGTGCTGCGCCAGCTCATGTCCCGCTACCCGGGTATCGATCCGCGTGAACTGGGCGATGTCGTCATCGGCTGTGCCAATCAGGCCGGAGAAGACAACCGGAATGTAGCCCGCATGTCGGTGTTGCTGGCCGGTTTGCCGGTAGAGGTGCCTGCACAGACTGTGAACCGCCTGTGCGCTTCAGGTTTGTCGGCTGCCATAGACGCCGCACGGGTTATCCAGACCGGCGATGCAGATCTGATGATAGCAGGAGGGGTGGATAATATGACACGCGCGCCCTGGGTGATATCCAAAACATCTGCTCCTTTCGGCCGTGATGCCCAGATGTTCGATTCCTCGTTCGGATGGCGTTTTGTCAATCCGGCCATGAAGGAACTCTACGGCGTTGACGCCATGGGCGACACTGCCGAAAATCTGGCTGAACGTGATGGAATAAATCGTGCCGATCAGGATTTGTTTGCACTTCGCTCTCAACAAAAGGCCGCCGCCGCCTGGCAGAATGGCCGTTTGTCACGGGAAGTTGTACCGGTAGTACTGCCTCAGAAAAAGGGTGATCCGGTTGTGTTCGACCGCGACGAGTTTGTGAAGCCAGGCACAACTGCCGATGGACTGGCAAAACTGCGCCCGGCGTTCCGGAAGGATGGATCAGTGACAGCAGGTAACGCATCAGGTCTGAATGACGGAGCTGCTGCCCTGTTGCTTGCATCCGCATCTGCCTGTGAAAAATACCGGCTGAAACCGCTGGCACGTATTGTTTCGTCGGCTGTAGCAGGCGTTGAACCCCGTATTATGGGAATTGGACCGGTTCCCGCCAGTCTGAAAGCACTGGAAAGAGCCGGCCTGTCTGTAAGCGACATGGATGTTATCGAACTGAACGAGGCTTTTGCAGCACAGTCGCTCGCGTGTACACGCGCACTCGGACTTGCCGACGACGACCCGCGAGTGAATCCAAACGGTGGCGCCATTGCACTCGGCCATCCGCTCGGCATGAGTGGCGCCCGTATTCTTTATTCTGCAGCACTTGAACTTTCGCTCACAGGAAAACGGTACGCGCTCGTGACTATGTGTATCGGGGTAGGGCAGGGGTACGCCGTAGTACTGGAGAGGGTGTAATATGAAAAACGCAACTATCTGTATATCAGATAATTGCGTTTATTTTTTGTCGGGATACCAGGATTCGAACCTGGGACCCCCTGCTCCCAAAGCAGGTGCGCTACCGGACTGCGCTACATCCCGAATCCCCTTTTTTCAAACGGGAGCGCAAAGGTAAAATCCTTTTGGTAACTATCCAACATTTTCATTGAAAATCTGCAAAATCTGTGCCCCATCCGAAATTTTGACTGGCAGAACGCGCATGTGGAGTCCAAACCGTGCAAAATATGCCGATTTAACCCGCTCAATTTCATTGTCAGGTGTTGATATTTTCAGCAGATTGATGGTGCAACCACCAAAGCCACCCCCCATTTGCCGCGAGCCAGCGGCTATACCACGCATGCTGTCTACAAGAAAGCTGGTTTCTTCCACGCATACCTCGTACAGATCCTGCAGCCCGGCATGACTCTGGTACATCAGCGCTCCTGCCATTTCCGTATTACCCGTCTCCAGTGCCCTGCAAAATGCATTTACCCGTTCGTTTTCTTCAGTCACGAACAGGCAGCGCCTGAATATATTGTCTGGCATGACATCTGCATGTTCATACACTGTGGCTGGTGTTGCATCCCGCAAGCTGCGAATCTCCGGGTATTTCTTTTGCAATATGCCGACGCCTGTCTCACATTCTTTTCTTCGGGTATTATACTCTGAACTCACAAGCTGGTGCTGTACTCTGCTGTCAAAAAGCACCAGGCGGTATTCGTCGCCGGGGAAGGGTGAGTATGTGTATTCGAGGCTGCGGCAATCGAGCCTGAGCACGTGATCATGCCTGCCCATCAGAGAGGCAAACATATCCATAATTCCGCATTGAGTTCCCACGAAGTTGTTTTCGGCGCGTTGCGCAAGACGCGCCATCCCGGGCCTCGACAAGCCCTGATTCATCAGCTCGGTAAGAGCAAGCAGCACAGCGCTGATCAGTGCCGCAGATGACGAAAGCCCTGCTCCCTGAGGAATGCTGCCCCCGATTACAAGATTGATGCCGCCCGGATCAAGACCTTCTCGCTTCAGCTCACTGATTGCTCCCATCGGGTAATTCGCCCACCAGTCCCGGGGGGCAACTGCCGTTTTCAACTCCCTGGTTGAAAAAGAAGAATCGTATTCAGCTGCATAAAAGTGATATTCCCCGGTTTCGTTCCTGCCGGCAGCAACCAGTACAGACTGCCCGATAGCCGCCGGCAACACAAATCCTTCATTGTAGTCGGTGTGTTCCCCGATCAGGTTGACCCTGCCCGGCGCTCTGGCGATGATTTCCGGATTTGTGCCGAAATAGCTGTAAAATATGTCGAAAATTGCTTCTTTATCCACATTACATCAGCTTTGCTCCAATGAGACGCAAAAACTCCTCGCGGGTAGGTGTTCTCAGGAACTCACCGGTAAAGGCCGAGGTGGTGGTGGACGAGTTTTGCTTTTGTACGCCCCGGATCATCATGCACATGTGCTGTGCTTCGATGACTACTGCTACCCCCATGGGTTTCAGCGTTTCCTGTATGACATCGCGTATCTCCAGCGTAAGGCGTTCCTGTACCTGCAAGCGCCTTGAAAAAATATCCACTACCCGCGGAATCTTGCTCAGTCCCACAATATGCCCGTTGGGAATATATGCTACATGCGCCTTTCCGAAAAAGGGCAACATGTGATGCTCGCACATGGAGTAGAGCTCAATATCCTTGACAATGACCATTTCACGGTAATCCTCCCGGAACATGGCCGACCTGAGTACAGCAGAGGCATCCTGTTCGTATCCCTGGGTCAGAAATTGCATTGCCTTGGCAGCACGTTCGGGTGTTTTTAAAAGGCCCTCGCGAGAGGTATCTTCTCCCACTCCGCCAAGGATGCCGTGGTAATGCGTGGTGAGCTGCCCGGTCTGCTCGGGGTCGTAGTGGTCGTTCTTTCTGTAAGACATGCATAAACAGCGTCTGAATTAATGCGTGAGCAGCAAACGCTTTAATATAAACATCTGCTGCTGCGGAATAGTTGCAGTTTGATGAAGTATATGCTCTTGATCCGGGGTAATTCATCATTAATCTAAAAAAAAGTTGCTTGTATCCGGATGATTCACACCTTTGCTGTGCAAATTTTGCATGAAAAAAACACGTACCTTACTGGATCGAACCTACGAGTTCCTGAGTCGAAGACCCGTTTACCATGGTATCTTCTGGCTCGTGCTCTTCGCACTGATGCGCTGGATTGACCTGAGTTCGGGTATTGATCCATGGTTTGCTGTTGGTAATGAACTGGTTCAGCTCGTCTTTTACGCGCTGCTCGTTTATGTCAATCTCTATTATCTGATTCCCCGTTATCTGGCAAGATATGTGCTTGTTTATCTGCTCCTGGCAGTGGCTTTCTGCGCGGTCATCACTCCTATCGAAGTACTGGCCCTGTATCTGAAATTTTCCAGTCGCCCTGAATACAGAACAAGTCTGATCCAGCAGCAATCATGGATTTTCTGGGGGAACTTGCTGGTCACCTTTCTTTCAACTATCCTGCGGGTTATCATGGACTGGTGGCGATACCAGAATGAAAAGCAGGTATTGCTTACCCAGACTATTCAGTCGGAACTCCGTTTTCTCAAGAGCCAGATCAATCCGCATTTTCTGTTCAATACCCTGAACAACCTGTATGCACTGACGCTGAAAAAAAGCGACAAGGCACCCGAAATTGTCCTGAAACTCTCCGAAATAATGCGCTACATGCTGTACGAATGTAACGAAAGGAGCGTACTCCTCAGCCGGGAGATTCAGTACATCAATAATTATCTCGATCTCGAACGCCTGCGTCAGCCCGACGACTCCTCGATTTCCTTCGAAGTGGAAGGTAATATCAGCAACCAGACGGTGGCGCCACTGCTCTTTGTTCCGTTTCTGGAAAACAGTTTCAAACACGGTCTGAATCACACGGTAAATGGCGGGGGGTTCGTCAAACTCCGGCTGACCGCAGGCCCGGAGGAACTGTTCTTCACGATTGAAAACAGCAAGGTGGATATGTTTCCCGGAAATCAGTACCCGGGAAGCGGAGGTATCGGACTGGTCAACGTGCGACAACGACTCGAAATGCTGTACCCCGGTCAGCACGAACTCTCTGTCGAAAACAACCCCGACCGCTACATCGTTTCATTGCGACTGGGTTTAAATTCATAAACAGCCTCCGAAAAAGGGCTTAACATTTCGCTATGCTCAAAGTCATTATTGTTGACGACGAACCGCTTGCTCTCGATGTACTCGAGACATACATCACGAAGATTCCGCAGCTGGAGCTGGTCGGCAGGTATTCGAATGCCCTGGAAGCCAATGAGGCATTACAAAATAATGAAATTGACCTGATGTTTCTGGATATTCAGATGCCTCAACTCACAGGTACCGACTTCGTGAAAACGCTTCAGAATCCCCCCATGGTGGTTTTCACCACAGCTTATCCCAATTACGCTATTCAGGGTTTCGATCTGAATGCACTTGACTATCTGCTGAAACCCGTTTCTCTCGAGCGCTTCATGAAGGCTGTCAACAAGGCTGTCGAGCAAAAGGAACTCTCGCAGCACGAACATGCCGCTACTATCGCCTCCGCTATCAATGATGGTCTGGATTTCTTTTTTGTAAAAGCCGACAAAAAACTCCTGAAAGTCAATTTCGAGGATATTGTTTATATAGAAGGACTGAAAGATTATGTCATTATCCGTTTGATGCAGGGCAGGGTTATCACGCTGCAAACGATGAAGAGCCTGGAAGACAGGCTGCCGCGCAATAAATTCAAGCGTATTCACCGTTCCTTTATTGTGGCACTCGATAAAATTACCGCCATTGAGGGCAGTATGGTGGAGGTGCAGGACAAGGATAAACCCAAATTGCTGCCCATAGGCAAGAATTATCGCGATGAATTGCTCGAACTGATTGAGAAAAACAGGCTCTGATTATTGCTCCAGCCGCTCTCTCATGGCCGACGTGAATTTTCGACCGGTGAACCGGGATATGTCCACGCGCCCCAGTCCGGGGTGCGATACAGCATCTTTGGCCAGATAGACTTTCCCGTCACGACGCCTTACGAGCTCGTCAAGCCGGTTTAACAATGAAATAAGCCCCCGCGTGCGCGGGAAGTCAAGTGCAAGTGAATAACCCTTCACCGGAAACGAGTTGACTGCCTCCACAGGCCGCTCGCCATGCCGTTTCAGCACACTCAGAAATGGTACCTCTCCGCTCGGGGTAACGGCTTGCAGTACCTCGCCGATACCCTCAAAGGCCTCTTTTTCAGGCATACAAAACTGGTACTGTATGAATCCGCGACGGCCATACAGTCTGTTCCAGTTTGTAATTCCATCCAGCGGATAAAAGTATTTGTCAAGATGAACGGTGCGCTCTCCCGGTTTGTTGCGCCGGTAATATATCTCGTTGTGAAACCGGATGCTGACGGGGTTCAGCAGCCAGGAAGGAGCAAAATACGGAACGTCAGCCGGTTTTTTTGTCTGCCATTCGATGGTGGTGTCGCCCTGCCGGTGCTCCGCAAACAGCACAGTACCCTTGCCCGAAGCCTGCACAGGTGCAGTAGTGTCAATCCATGCCGCTGCATAGGGCATGTTCTTGTGCACCTCGAAATGCCTGAACATATCCTCCAGATTACCTGCACGGACAGTAAGTTGCCGCATATAAACGGAGGTGACACGCATCAGTTGAAATGTGGCACTCAGTATAACACCGGTCCAGCCCATGCCGCCGCAGGTTTGCCAGAATAACGACGCGTTTTCATCTCTGGAGCAATCAAGGATGGCGCCGCTGGCGTCCATAAGCCGAAATGAAAGGAGCCACCTGGAAAAACAGCCTTTTTCGGGATGGTTCTTTCCATGTACGTCGGAGGCAATCGCTCCTCCCACTGTGATGGATTTTACACCGGGCGTTACATGGAAAAACCAGCCTGCGGGTACAATAACAGGCAGTATGTCGGACAGCAGCACTCCGGCCTCGCAGGTAATCAGGCCTGAGCCGGTATCAAATGAGGTGATCCGGTTCATAGACAACATACACGCTACCCGCCCGCCCAGGGCTGCATCGCCGTAGCTTCTGCCGTTGCCACGCGCTATGAGATAATTACTGTTCTGTATCAGCTCACGCAGCTGTCCGGCATTCCCGGGGAGGTAAACATCGGCCTCCACGGAAGGGTAGTTGCCCCATCCGCTCAGTTGCATACGGCGGACTTCCGCAGTTTTTTCTGTTTCTTTCAAGTTATATGGTGTTTTGTGTATCGCTGTGAAACCCTGCAAAGAAACAAATGTTATAAGGGTAATCCGAATTCGCCCGGATGAGTTTTATCATCTTTTTCATTATTTAAAGGTCACTACCTTCGCACTCCGTATGAATCGTTTCAGGCTCCTGTCGCTCTTCTTTACTGTCTCATGGCTGCTGGTGTGTCAGGAAACCGTCTGGTCGCAACGTGACCAGGCAAGGCGCCGCGTAACCCTGCCGCCCCAACTGCAGGAGGTATCGGGTATGACTTTTCAGCCCGACGGATCGCTGTGGATGCTCAGTGACTCCGGAAATCCCCCGGAACTGTATCGGGTGAATCACCTGACAGGTCAAATCGAGGAAATTGTTCCTTTGCCCGCTGAAAACCGCGACTGGGAAGACCTGACTACCGACGGCAGGGGAAGGCTGTTTATCGGTGACTTCGGAAATAATCAGAACAGGCGCAGGGATCTGCGGATTCTGGTGTTCGACCCTGTGTCAGGCGCGCTTGACAGTATCAAGTTCAGTTACCCTGATCAGGTGGCTTTCCCGCCCGCCGACGAACGCGAACGAAATTTCGATATGGAGGCATTTGTGTTCTTCAAAGACAGCCTGCATCTTTTCTCCAAACACCGGTTCAGGGGCGATTTTGTATGCAAACACTATATCCTGCCTGCTGCTGCGGGCTCATTTACCGCTCAACTGGTCGAATCACGTGTTATTCCTGATCGCGTGATTACCGGATCGGCACTCAACAGCGACGGCTCGGTTCTTGCCATGACTGGGTATATTGTCAGTTTGCGGTGGGGGGGGCTCCCGCGTACACGCGCGAGCGTGATGTTCTTTTCCTCGTTCAGCGGAAGCCGCTTCCTGGATGGCGATATGTCTGTGAAACGACTCCCCAAGTTGCTCTTCGCCCGTCAGTTTGAATCTGTTGCACATTTGCATGGCAACACATGGCTGGCTGCCAACGAAGGAAGAAAATGGCAAAAACAGCGACTGTGGCGTGTAAAAAAACCGGAAAACCCCCAAAAATAATATATTGATTCATGAACACGGAATCCCGCAAACTGAAACTGACGGCCGTCAGCTACCTGAATACGAAGCCTTTTATTTACGGACTGTACCGCAGTGAAATGGCGGGACAGTTCGATCTGAGTCTCGATATTCCCTCCGAGTGTGCCCGAAAACTGAAATCAGGCGAGGTGGACCTTGCCCTCACTCCGGTGGCCATTATTCCCGAACTTGATGAGGCGTGGCTGGTTTCCGGTTATTGTATCGGTGCTGTGGGAGCTGTCAATACGGTGTGTGTGTTTTCCGGGGTGCCACTGCCCGAAATCAAACGACTGTACCTCGACTTCCATTCGCGCAGTTCGGTAGCACTCACCCGACTGCTTTGTGAGCATTACTGGCATATCGAGCCCGAACTGATTCCTGCAACGGAGGGCTTTGAAAACGAAATCGGCGGCGATACAGCCGCACTCATTATCGGCGACCGCACCATCGGTCTGCACAGCAGGTATCCTTATGTGTATGATCTGGCAGAGGCCTGGACTTCCTGGACGGGGCTTCCATTTGTATTTGCAGCATGGATTGCTGTCAGGCCACTGCCCGACGATATGCTCCGCCAATTCAATGCAGCACTCGAATCCGGTATCAGGTATGTACCTGAACTGGTTAAAGTGTTGCCCGATATGCCCCTGTTTGATCTGGAGCACTATTACAGGCATTATATCAGTTACGAACTCGATGAAGCCAAGTGGGAAGGCCTGAACAGGTTCCTGAACGCACTGGCCGGTGAAAAAGGCTATAACCTGAAGCGGCAGGTCGGTTAACGAACTACCGCAACCGGCATTTTCGGATCATACGTGCCTTTCAGTACCGGACTCTGACGGTTGGCTGTGTATTCGCGAACTTTTTTATTCACAAAATCATATAACTCTTCCACGGTGACAACCTTGTCGCTGTTCGTATCTGCCTCGCCTTTCAGACCGCGAATAAGGAAGTGACTGAATACACCCTGACGCAATCCTGAAGATTCCAGCGAAGTTTCATCGGCCTTGCTCGACATGATAAGCGCAGTACCTGATACAGACTTTGAAAGTGACTGGTAAAACTGAACCAGCATGGGCTCCGGCTCGCCCGAACGCATGGCCAGCAGTCCGCCCGAATGGCACGCATCTGCCACACACAGTTTGAATCGGGCTTTGGTACGGGCAAATGCTGCCGCAATCTCTTCGTGCAGCAGTTTGTTGTTGTACCCGTCGAAGTCAATCGGGAGGAAAGAACCGTTCAGCCCGTGTCCGGAGAAGTAGAAGACAACCAGATCATCGGGGCCGGCCATTCCGAATATCTGGCTGATGTTCTCCAGTATGTTTTCGTGGGTAGCATCTTCGTCAATAAGCACCCGAATCTGCTGGTCGGGCAGTGCACCTCCTTCCGGGCTCTTCAGAAAAGCATAAAAACGGTAGGCATCATCGTCGGTATATCGGAGTACCGGCATATGATCGTAAGTAGCGACACCGCATACAACTGCCCACACTTTTGCTCCCGGAGCCACAATCTGTACAGGAGGCGTCCCGGCAACAGGTTCGTCTGCGGTATCTGATGTTTCGGCAGGGCGTTCGCGGCCCATGTAAGCTCCGGCTTTCCAGTACCCATCCACTTCCGTTTGATCGCGAAGTGTGAGGGTTCCCGGTCCCTCGAAAGCGCCTTCTATCCAGTTCCCGGCATAAACATCGCCGTTGGCATATACACAGGTGCCGTAACCGTGTGGCATCCCATCCATGAATTGACCGGAATACTTCGCAGATCCTTCTTTGTAAATGAAAATCCCCTGTCCGTCGGTACAGTTACCTTCTATACAGCCCGTACGACCCAATTCCATCAGACTCTGCCCCAGAAACTCACCCTGGCGCCAGTCTCCACTCTCGCGGGTACTGTCCCTGAGGATACGTGTACCCTTGCCGTCCGGATAGTTTTCCCTGAATCCGCCGGTGTAAACATCACCATTGGCAAAATAGAAGATACCTTCTCCCTCAAACTTCCCGTTCAGGAAATTGCCATCGTACTTGCTGCCGTCGGGGTAGGCGAATACGCCAGGTCCGTTCATGCAATCGCCTGCAAGGCACCCCGACTGAATATTGGTACCGTCGTCAGAGCGTTCTTCTTTTTTTCGGGCCACATATTCCTCCAGCAGATTGCCATTTTCATCCACAGGTTTCCCCTTTTTCCAGAGACCTGTACGCACGGTTCCGTCCGAATAGGTTTTGGTACCCTTCCCTTCAGGATATCTGTTGGCCCACTCACCCTGGTATTTTGAGTTGTTGGTGTAGTAACATACGCCCACGCCGTTGATCTCGCCATTCTTGAAATGACCTGTATATTTGGCTCCGGAAGGAAACAGGTAGGTTCCAATTCCATTCTGGCAGTCGCCCGTAACACACTGTGCGGATGCACCTGTGCCAGCACAGAGCAGAAGAAAGAGAAAGATTTGTCTGTTCATAAAAGGCAGGAAGTGAAGCGTCAGGAAGGAAATTTCACCTTTCGCGTTTCACTGATACAAATTAACTGAACAAACCTGCTTTTATTGTACATCCGGCTGTTATGAAAATCATATTATCCCGTGGCCGGAGGTTACTTCCGGATGATTGTTGTGTCGCGGTCATATACCAGGCAGGTAAAAATTCCGACCGGATCAGCCGTACCGCTCACGTTGCTCTTGATCCGGGAAGGTTGTGCAAACGGATTGAGGTTGGCAACGACAGCGAGCTGAACGCTTTCCGAGTAATCGTAGTGAGCCCTGTTGATGTGATAGACAGTATTGTAAACGGTGTCTCCCACCTTCAGTTCGTAGCCTGTTCCAAACGCGATCATCGGCTTTTCTGAAAAACGGTCGGTTACCAGAAAATCCTGTTGCGGGAAACTGTCGAGGGAGGAATAGTGCAACATCCTGCGGTAAAAGTTTTCGGTACTCAGATCATCTGTAATAAATGTGAGTACCCTGGCAAGGGTGTCGAACCTCGGATCGGGATTGAAGTCGCATACCACGCTGTCTATCGGAACGGGCGGGAGCATGCTGGTGCTTCCGGTTATTGTGCCGCCGCCGGGCAGGGTAATCTGCAGGGTATATGCCAGTCCGGGAGTGGCAGGAACTGTATTCCAGCCAGTGTAGTTGAATATTTTGACTGGACTCAGTTCAAAAGTGGGAACATTGTACAGGGTATCTGTCTGCCCTTCGTACGATATGGTAACAGTAGCGCCGTTCAACAGTGTTTTCTGAAGAAAGGTGGAGTCGAGTCCGAACGGATCGAAATAGGAGTATCCCTGAGTGAGCAGAAGCCTGAACGGTTTGCCCGGTTCCAGGTAACATTCGACAACGGGTTGTCCGGTGTACAATGGCAGTTCTATTTCGACGTCTTTGGTGAGGTTGCACGATGTGAGTGCCGCAATACCTGCTATCAGCGAAAGAATCTGAAGTTTCATATTAATGGTTTTTTGGATCAGAATTTGAAGTTCCAGGTGATGCTGGGAAGGATAGGGAAGAGGGATACCTGTTTGGCCTGGATACCCACTGGTACGTCGCCCACAGGCGTGCTCTGAAATTCGGCATCCAGGTAAATGAAGTACGGATTCCTGCGGTTGAGTACGTTGTAAACGCTCAGGGTGAGGTCGTGCTCGCTCTTTCTGGTCTGCCACTTGTATATCAACCCCAGGTCGGCACGCATATACGGCGGATACCTGAAAGAGTTTCTGTCGCCGTAAACAGGCACAATGGTCTGTATAGGAGCTCCGGGTACATCCTGTACCGATATTCTGCCCTGTGGTAACCACGATACGTAACCGGATGAATATACCCAGGTGGCTGTAGCCTGCCAGTGTTTGTTGAACTCATAAGTGCCAACCACGGTCAGGTTGTGGCGCGTGTCGAACCTCGGACTGAAGTATTCTCCGTTGTTGATGACCGGGAAACGGCCGCGTTTTGCCCAGGAGAGGGTGTATCCTATCCAGCCAGTGAGGCGACCTTCTTTCTTTTCAATTTCCAGTTCGAGCGGACTGTAGGCGAACCCCCTGCCAAAGGTGAGCTCTTCTTCGAGGTTGTTATTTCCGAAAAGTTCGGCACCATCTACAAAATCAACCTGATTCTGGAGCCATTTGTACCAGGCCTCCCATGTAATCAGTACCTGATCGCCGATGAGCCACGAAATGCCGCCGGCTATCTGGTCGCTCACCTCGGGCTTAACGTTTTCGGTACTCGGATACCATATATCGGTGGGCAGCGACAGGCCGCTGCTCGCAAGCAGGTGTACATACTGGTTCATGCGCGCGTACGAGAGTTTGCCCGAGAACCTGTTGGTAAATGAATAATTGGCTGCAACGCGTGGTTCGATGTTGGCGTAAAATGCGGGTTTGTTCTGCCATGCCGAAAAACGCAGTCCGTAATTTACTTTAAGCTTCGGTGTTGCAGTCCACTCATCGGAGGCATAGGCTCCATATTCAAGCCCGAAATATTCTCTGCCGGCATTAAACTGTACCTGCCCGTCGTCACTGCCGGCCTTGAGACGTGCCGTCACGAAGTCGTGCCAGGTGATATTGCCGCCAAACCGTACGGTGTGCCGGTTGTCGGGCTGGTAGTAGAAGTCAACTTTGGTGTTGGCGTCTCTGATATTGCTTCCCAGGCTGAAGGAGAATCCCTGAAGGATATTCTGGATGTTGTACTGATAATCTGAAAATGTAAATGTGGCATTGGAAAACAGTTTCGGGCCGAAAACATGGTTCCATCGCGCAGTACCGGTGGCATTACCCCAGTCGAACCGGAAATTGAAGTTCTGGTCACGGAAATTGAAAACATCGCGGCCGAAGTACCCGCTGAGGTAAATCCTGTCCTTCTCGGTCAGCTGGAAGTTGACCTTGGTATTCAGATCATAAAAGTAGTAATCCGGTATCGGAGCGAAATCAGCATTGCCGGTATTGGCTTTGTTTACCCGGTCTGTAAATATGTCAATGTAAGTGCGCCGACCACTTATCACGAATGAAGACTTGTCTTTCTGAATGGGGCCTTCTACAGTGAGCCGGCTGGATATGAGTCCCACACCACCCGCAGCAGTATATTTCTTGTTGTTTCCTTCTTTCATCCGCACATCAATGACTGATGACAGGCGGCCACCATACTGTGACGGGAAACCGCCCTTGTAAACTTTCAGATCTTTTACTGCGTCAGAGTTGAAAGTACTGAAGAATCCGAACAGGTGATTGGGATTATATACAACTGCCTCATCCAGCACAATCAGATTCTGGTCTGTGTTTCCGCCTCTGACAAAGATTCCGGTAGTACCCTCCGATCCGGGTGTAAATCCCGGTTTTAACTGCAGAATTTTGATAATGTCGGTTTCCCCGAACAGGGCAGGTATGGCTTTCAGTTCGCGTGTACTGATGGTGGTAACCGACATTTCGGTGCTCTTAACTTTGTCTGCCAGCGAATTGGCCTTGATAACCACCTCCTGCATCAGTGACCCTGTCTGGCTCAACGAAATATCCCGTTTGATCTCACCTGTGGGGAGAATGGTCAAAGTCTGTGATTCATATCCAAGGTAGCTGACAATCAGCCTGACTGAATCGGAGCCTGCCGGAATAGAAAGGGAATAGAAGCCGTATTCGTTACTTGTACTCCCTTTCGACTGGCCAACAGCCACTATGGAGGCACCAATCAGGGTTTCCCCGTTTTGGGCATCTTTTATCACGCCACTTATGGTAGCGTTTTTCTGTGCAGAAATGAAAATAGCGGGCAGAAGCAGCAGGACTGTCAGTAATTTGCGCATGGTGTATCTGGAAAAAGAAAAAACCAAAACGCAGGGCGGCAAACTTTGTTCTGACGTCTGTCGTTTTTGTCGGCCAATTCCAAATATATTTCAACCAACAAGCAGTTTTGATCTGCCAACGGCTGCTCAGTTTATTCAGATACGAGTGATTTTTGCACCAATGGCATTCAGACGGCGGTCAATGTACTGGTAACCTCGGTCTATCTGGTGTACGTTGTGTATGACACTCGTCCCCTTGGCTGACAGGGCGGCGATGAGCAGGGCCTGACCAGCCCTGATGTCGGGCGAACTCATGGTAATTCCCCTGAGCTGGCAGCGTCTGTCGAGACCAATTACTGTTGCCCTGTGTGGGTCGCACAGTATAATCTGCGCGCCCATGTCAATCAGGTTGTCAACAAAGAACAGCCTGCTTTCGAACATCTTCTGGTGAATGAGTACTGATCCTCTCGCCTGGGTGGCTGTCACCAGTATAATAGACATCAGATCGGGTGTGAAGCCGGGCCATGGGGCATCGTAAATGGTCAGAATGGAACCGTCAATGAATGTATTGATCTCGTAATGCTCATGCGCAGGGATATGCAGATCGTCGCCCTTGCGCTCGATGGTAATTCCGAGGCGCCCGAAAGTATGGGGAATGATTCCGAGATGATCCACTCCGGCATTTTTGATGGTGATATCCCCGCCGGTCATGGCTGCCAGACCGATGAACGACCCGATTTCAATCATATCGGGCAGACACCGGTGTTCGGTGCCACCAAGCTGTTCAACACCTTCGATATGGAGCAGGTTGGAGCCAATGCCTTCTATGCGTGCGCCCATGCGTGTGAGCATGCGACAGAGCTGCTGTACATACGGTTCACAGGCTGCATTGTAGATAGTTGTTTTGCCTTTTGCCAGTACGGCAGCCATAACTACATTGGCCGTTCCTGTTACAGAAATCTCGTCGAGGTGGATGTACGTGCCTTTTAACCCTCCGGAGGGCTTTTCGACGTAATAAATATCCTGTTTGTCGTCGTATTTGAACTCCGCACCGAGTTGCTGGAAACCGAGAAAGTGGGTGTCAAGTCTTCGGCGGCCGATTTTGTCGCCGCCGGGTTTGGGCAGGGTGGCGCGGCCGAAGCGGGCGAGCAGCGGACCAATCAGCATGACGGAGCCGCGGAGGCGAGCAGCATCGCGCATGAATTCGGGTGACAGCAGGTAGTCAATATCAATAGACCCGGCACAAAATCTGCAGGTGTCTTCGGAAAGTCTTTCAACCGTCACACCGAATCCTCTGAGCAGGTCAATGAGTTTGTTAACATCCAGAATATCCGGAATGTTGGATATGGTTACGGAGTCGTTGGTCAGCAGTACGGCACTGATGATTTGCAGTGCTTCATTTTTTGCCCCCTGGGGCTGCAGATCGCCATGTAACGGCTGGCCGCCGATCACTTCAAAACTGTCCATGTATGTTTTTGTTGTTCCTTTTACTGGTCCTGATCACCGAACGTATCATCGGGTCTGCGTGCTTTACCCGGTCGGGTCGGGTTTGATTCATCATTGTTTCCACTGTTCCCGTCCGATGAGAAGTCTTCCTCGTCGCCGGGCGCACCCTGGTTATCATATACATCGCAGTTGGTTTCAATGTTCATCTCGCCGGGAGGCGGGGTGAACCTGGCGGTGTAGTCGTACCCCGAATCGGGGTCGTTTTCGAGCCTCGCTATGAAGTCGGCAAATATGGGTCTGGCGAGTTTTGATCCCTGACCATCTGCCAGACTGAGGAACCGGATCCAGCGGTCTTCACCACCTACCCAGGTGCCGACTACCAGTCGGGGAGTTACACCCATAAACCAGGCGTCTGCATAGCTGTTGGTGGTTCCTGTTTTGCCCCCTGCGTCACTCTTGAGCTTGTTGATACCTGGCGCCCCCTTCACGTTGTATCGCAGCATGTCGAGTATCACCCAGTTGGCATCGGCCGGCAGGGCTGCCTTCTCTTCCGGTATGGATCTGTACAGGAGTCTGCCGTTCCGGTCCTCGATTTTTCTGATCACAAACGGTTCCCTGTAAACTCCGTTGTTGGCGAAGGTGCTGTATGCTCCTGTCATGTGCATGACGGTCAGATCAGCCGCTCCCAGACAAATCGAAGGGGAGCCGGGTGGTATGAGATACCGGCCGTTTGACTGCCTGACTGAGTCAATGCCCATGTTGTTGCACAATCCGCGTACAGGCTCTGTGTCACCCAGTTGTTTCATCAGATAGGCGCTTACCGAATTCACCGAATTCTTCAGGGCTTCTTTCAGGGTAAGTCGCTCGCCGGTATATTCTCCCGTAGCGTTTTTGGGCGTCCAGTCGGTCAGGTGCCTGAAATTCATGTAACCCTTCTCAATGGTCACAGGCTGGTCAAATACTTCAAAGCACGGACTGATATGCTGTTGGGCAATGGCAGTTGCGTAAACAAACGGCTTGAAGGTGGAACCTACCTGACGCTGCGAATAGATATGATCGAACTGGAAGTACTTGAAATTGATACCTCCAACCCAGGCTTTTATTTCACTGTTGCCCGGATCAACTGCCAGCACGCCAGTTTGCAGGAACATTCTGTGGTAGCGGATGCTGTCCATGGGTGTCATGACGGTGTCTTTCTCAAACCGCTGGTTACCCCATGTAAATACTTTCATGCGCGCAGGCGTACCATATATCCTGGTGATAGCTGTTCGCAGCGATTTGTAACCGTTTTTGGCAGCACCCCAGTTTCCGGAGCGCATGATGTCTTTGTAGGCAGCGGCCTGTGCTGCAGTGGTTTCTCCGCGGGTGCTGCCGGCCTTCTTTTCTTCCCTGAGCATGCGTTCCATATCAATGTCGCGGAGCTCAAACGAAAAATCGCTCTTGATTTCTGCACAAACCTGATCCATATACTGCGGCCAGAGGGCCTCGAAACGAGAATCCTTGCGAACCAGCGCCCAGAGAGACTCCTCTCTCAGCCTCATTTCATCTTCAGTGGCATCTCCCGACTTGTGTTTCCAGGGGTCGCGGCCCTTCCAGACCTGAAAAAAGCGCGCCTGCGTTTTCTTCATCTGGGCTGCCATCGCCTCCTCGGCGTGACGCTGGTAAACCGGATCAATGGTGGTGTAAATCCTGATACCATCGCGGTAAAGGTTATACCTCGAGCCATCAGGTCGCCTCGCCTGCGGTTGCTCAAGTATTTGAGACACCTGCTTCTCCAGATAGTCGCACAGATAGGGCGCCTTGTCGTCAACAAAGGTAACCGGCCTGAAATTGATACCCAGTGGCAGGAGTTTCAGACTGTCGTACTGGGCTTCTTTGATTACTCCGTTGTGGCGCATCTGCGACAATACCACCCACCTCCGGCGCATCGCCCTGTCCGGATGACGGTTCGGATTGTAGCGGGAGGGATTCTGCAGCATGCCTATCAGCATCGCAGCCTCCTGGATTTTCAGTTTCGACTGGTCTTTCCCGAAATATACCTCGGATGCGGCATGCACTCCGTAAGCGTTATTGATAAAGTTGAACTGATTCAGATACATGGAGATGATTTCCTCCTTGGTGTAGGCTCTCTCCAGTTTTACCGCTGTAATCCATTCACGCAATTTCATATAAACCAGCTTGAAAAAGCGCTCAAACCTGTTCAATCCCTCAAAATCACGGTCGGAATACAACATTTTGGCCAATTGCTGGGTAATTGTCGAACCTCCTCCCGAACTTTGGTCCGCCAGAAGAATAGTCCTGACCATCACGCGCGCAACAGCTTTGGCGTCAATTCCGCAATGTTCCCTGAATCGCTCGTCTTCCGTGGAAACAAGTGCTGAAACGAGGTGCGGATTGAGGTTTTCATAGGAAACCGGTACGCGGTTTTCCACAAAATAACGGCCCAGCACTTCATTGTTGTCGGCCAGTACCTCACTCGCCAGTGCCGAAGCCGGGTCTTCCAGCTCCCTGAACGACGGAATAGACGTGAAATTGATAATCAGAAATAAAACCGCCACGCTGATGATACCGCCAATCAGAAGGCGCCATGTCAGACGGATAATCTTCCCGTACAGGGGCATGCGCTTGTTCTGAAGAGATGCCTTGATTGTAATCAGACGCTGAGGCTCCATTTTTTTCTGTGTTGGGTGATATTTCAACCGCAAAAGTAGTTAAAAAATAATTTGTTTCATGTTCCAACTGATATGTGCGCTGGCTTTTCTGACATTCTGTTACACCGTGATTATGTCAGTTTACCTGCTCGGATTTTTGCGGGCAGGTTTGCATCAGGTTTCACAACCGGATTCCCCGCAGTTGCGCGTTGCAGTTGTTATTCCGGCCAGAAATGAAGCTCCGTTAATTCGCAACTGTATTTTGTCGGTGCTGAATGGTTCTTACCCCGCAGAACTGACCGAGGTGATGGTGGTTGACGACTTTTCCACAGATGAAACGGCTTCTGTTGTAACCAGCATGTTCGAACTTCTTCATGAGAACAGTTCTCTGAAACGTCTGATCAGCCTTGCCGGGTATCTGCCATCCGAAAGAAAGGGATATCCCAATAAAAAAAAGGCGCTGGAACTGGCAGTGACAGCCACCGACGCGGATATCATCGTCACAACGGATGCCGATTGTGTAGCGCCACCCGACTGGCTGAAGGTGGTGGTTTCCCGGTTTGTTGCAGATGATGACCTGAAAATTCTGGCCTGCCCTGTACTCTGCACCCCGGGCAATTCGCTTGTTGAGCACTATCAGGCACTCGATTTTATCGGTCTGATGGGTATTACAGCCGCAGGTTATGAACTCGGATGGCATCAGATGGGCAACGGAGCCAACCTGGCCTACCGGAAATCAGCTTTTCAGGCTGTAAACGGCTATGAGGGTAACGACCATATTCCCTCCGGTGACGATATGTTTCTTCTGGGGAAAATCGGTGAAAGATGGCCCGGCTCAGCGCGGTTTCTTGCTTCCCCGGAAGCTGTGTTGTTAACAGTGCCACAGCCCGACTGGCGCAGTTTTATCCGGCAGCGAATCAGGTGGGGCGGAAAAAATTCAGCCATCCCGGGTTTAACAATCAAACTGGTGTTGCTTTCGGTACTGCTGTTTTGTGTGAGCATCTGGGTCTCGCTGGTTGCGGCAATCGCAGATTTTTTGCCGTGGACGGTATTTTTCGGACAGTTTACTGTCAAATTTTTGATGGATTACCTGTTCCTGCAGAATGTTGCATCTTTTTTTGACAGAAAGGAATTGTTGCGCAGGTTTCCGGTTATGTCGCTCATTCACGCTGCGCAGATTTCTGTTGCCGGTATTGGAAGTTTGTTGCCCGGCAGGAGCAGGTGGTAATCAGAAACTGTGTCTCAATCGCAGAAAAGCTGCCATATAGTGGTCTCTGAAGCGGTCGCCGGGTGCCTGAAGCATGAATATTTGCCCTGTCAGGTCTATGTCCCGGTACTTTTGTGGAATTATGATGATGCAGGTCAATGTTTATGCCGTTTTGACTTACTTTTGTCTTCAAATTTTTTGAAATGCGTATTTCTCTCGTGCAATCCGGCCTCGTCTGGGAAAATATTGATGCCAATCTTCGCACATTCAGCGAAAAACTGGCCCCGCTTGCCGGAAAAACTGATATGGTTGTGCTGCCTGAAATGTTCACTACCGGATTCACCATGAAGGCTGCAGAACTTGCCGAGGATATGGATGGTCTTGCTGTAAACTGGATGAGCAAAACTGCCAGCCTTCTTGGTTCGGCAGTGGTGGGCAGCTTTATATGCAAAGAGCATGGCTTGCACAAAAACAGACTGGTATTCATGTTTCCCGACGGACATTTCGAGTATTACGACAAACGTCACCTGTTCACGCTCGCTGGCGAACACGAGGTGTTCTCGCCGGGAACCCGAAAGTTGACGATTGAGTGGAAGGGCTTCCGAATTTGTCCGATGATCTGTTATGATCTGCGGTTCCCGGTGTGGAGCAGGAATCAGTCAGGTGCCGCAGCTTATGATCTGTTGCTGTATGTGGCAAACTGGCCCTCCCGCCGCGGTCTGCACTGGCGCTCGCTGCTGCAGGCAAGAGCCATCGAAAACCAGTCGTATGTGGTGGGAGTAAATGTGGTGGGCCGCGACGGGAATGATCTGGAATACTCCGGCGACTCCTGCATTATTGATTTTTCAGGTCAGCATCTGGTCTCGCTGACGGCTTCCGAGGCGGTAGTCACTGTTTCCGTTTCCTTGCCGGAATTACACGATTTCAGAACAAGGCTGCCGTTCCTGAATGATGCCGACCAGTTCCTGATAAAATGAAAATATGTGCATATTTGCTTTGAACTTGATTTCGGTTTTCTACCTTTGCCATATTAACAACCAGTCAATGGCTCCCCGTGAGCAAATAATCGCCCTTTAATCCCTGTCCTTTGGGCGTGCTTTCTGCGAATTTTCTGCCCCTTTCAGGGTGGAAAACCTTCATCGGCTTGTCCGCGCAGAAATAATTTGAGTAACATGACCGAAACAATTTCAATTCCGTCCCCCCGGAAACCCCTCCAGCGTAGTCTGACAGCAACGTTGCTGCTGCCCGCCATCTTCATTCTGCTGGCCTCTTTCAGGCCCGCCGCATATCCACCCACTTTCGGTGCCAGCGACGCCGAATCCCTTCAGTTCAGAAGCGAGATTGTCGGATATGCCCAGAATTTTCTCGGACTTCGTTATCGCTCTGCAGGTCGTTCGCCCCAGACAGGTTTTGATTGTTCCGGCTTCACCCGTTTTGTCCTCGATGAATTCGGAATCAGTGTCTCCTCAAGCTCTTCCCTGCAGTCCAGACAGGGTGTAAAAAAATCGCTGAAAGATGTATTGCCCGGCGATCTGGTATTTTTTGGAGCGCCAGGCAGAATTCAACATGTGGCTATGGTGGTCGAAAATACAAGTGAAGGAATTGTTTGCGTACACAGTACCTGCAGCCGGGGCATAATTGTCGAAAATATCTCCACTTCAAAGTACTGGAAACCGAGAATTCTGTTCGCGCGTGATGTTATTCGCGGGGAAGCTGGTCTTTGAATGTAGCTATTATTTTATCTACCTCATTTTTCTTGCGCCGGGAAACCGGAATCATATCTCCGTTTTTCAAAATAACGCTGCTGGGAAGTACCTGGCTCGCATTACTCAGGTTCAGCAGATAGGATGCGTGGCACCGGATATATCTCTGTGTGGGCAAGACAGCTTCAAGGCTGCCTATATTCTTTGAAATGATGATTTTTTCATCTTTCAGATGTACAAAGGTGTAATTGCCCGATGCCTCGAAGTACATGATCTCATCGTGCCTGATTTGACGCCGGTCTCCGTCTGTGTTGACTGAGAAGAATTCATACTCATTCATTTTCCTGATATCCTCTGCCAGGCGGCCCACACCCTTGCAAAACTCGTCATCGTCAATGGGCTTCAACAGATAGTAGGAAGCACTTTTGTTGAGAGCTTCAATGGCGTAGTGTGAATAGGCCGTCAGAAAGATGATGTTGAACGACCGTTCCGGAAATTCGGCAAGAACGTCAAATCCTGTGCCACCCTTGATCTGAACATCCATGAAAATGATATCAGGTTTTTTCACCTTCAGAAAATCAATCGCAGTTTTGACACTGTCGGCAATGCCGGCCACTTTACACCCTGGAAAGTATTGAACGAGTTTTCTGATCAGAATTTCCTGTCCGAGTTTTTCATCCTCTACAATGAGGCAACTGAATTCATGCATGGTAATTGATTTTGATAATGGCTATAGTACCCTCGCCACTTTCAGTATGGGCATCTTCAAATGAAAGTGTACCCTCCATACCATAGATATCCCTCGCTATCTGTAATTTTTTGCTCACCAACTCCAGCCCCTTCGACTGGTGCTGCGATTTGCGGCTGTTAATTTTGCCCGACCTTTCCCTGCCAATGCCGTTGTCTCTAACTGCAACTACCAGCGTATTATCGTTACCCGAGCACTCAATTTCAAGGTGGCAGTGATTTTCACTGTGCGCAATACCGTGAACAATCGCATTCTCGACCAGCGGCTGAATAATGAAAGAAGGTATTTTTATATGGCGAAGTGCTTCCGGACAAATGACGCTGAACGTAAATTCGTTATTCATCCTTTGTGCCTGGAGTTTCAGGTAGAGCGCAACGATATCTATTTCATCGCCGAGAGAGAGTATGGTTTCATTGCTTTTTTCGAATGATTTTCTCAAAAGTACAGAAAAATTGCTGATCATGGATTCAGCTTTTTCTGTATTGCCTATCGAAACCAGCGATTTCAGATTGTTGAGAATATTGAATACAAAATGAGGGTTCATACGAGCCTGAAGGGCCTGCATCTCCAGCATAAGTATCGTATTGTTGATCTGAAAGGCGGTTTCCCGTGCGCTTTCTCTCCGCAGTACTATCAGGCGAATAACCACTACGGATATAATCAACAGGAAAACAATGGTCAGTACCTGAAACAGGGTAGTCTCGTAAAAATAGGGTTTTATACTGAATTTATAAGCTGTAACAATATTGTTTTCAGGAAACAGTGCGTCAACGACACGAAGGTAGAGGGTATATTCGCCTGCTTCCTGCACCAGAAAACTGAATCGGTTTTCCTTGCTGATAGCGCTCCATATTGAACTGACGCCATTCCGCTCCAGTTTGTACTGAAGGTAAGCATTTCTGCTGCGCTCAAGATTGACAGAGCCAGTCACTATTTCAATGGTTCTGGTATCTCTTTCAATAACTGAAGGGAGGCTGTCTGACCGGATTCCATTGATAACCACATGATCAATGTGTCCTCTCAAAGGTTTACCCTCAAATTTTGGAGGTCGAAATGCTACAAGTCCCTGAACGGTGGGGAAGTACAGTGTTCCGTCTGAATCAGCAAAATAGTTATTCTGGAACCCGCCATTGAATTCTGTATTCAGTATTCCATGGCTTTCATCGTAGTGGAATGGTATCAGTTGTGACAGTTTGCCCCGGTAGAAATTCCTCAGTTTGTCTTCCTGAACCGCCCACAATCCGTTGTTGGTTGAAAAATAAATGGACTCTGCCGAAGTTTTGGCAAGGGTGAAGATATCTTTGGGCAGTGCACATCCCTGCATCTGGTTGATGGAGGTGACTTTTCCATTCTCGTAACAATAAAGGCCTCCGGCGCAGGTGCCTATCCACAACAACCCTTCGGCATCTTCATAAAACGACCGGACTTCACGGCAGGCCAATCCTTCAGCAGCTCCGATTTGTGCCTTCAGTTGCAGATTTTCTGAATATATGGTTAACCCTGAAGCACCTCCTGCACAAATATCGCCATTCCTCAACTGACAGAAACTGATAGTGAAATTTCGAATATTTCTGTCACCGAGCGGTCTTAACCGTTCAAGGGTTTCTCCGTACATTATCCCATACTCGGTAGCTATCCAGTATGCGCCGCGTCTGTCAATGAAACAGCCTGCTACAACAGTACCTGGCGTCAGGGAAGAATAGATATTGCCAATCAGTTTGCCGTTCCTGACAAGCAATATCCCGCTTCCCCATGTGCCGATGGCCAGGGTGTCACCCCAAACGCTCAGGGAAAGAAATACGCCCTGGGGTCGGGTGTGATTAAAAATGTTCCGGATATTGTCGGTCTTCGGATCCAGTAAAAGAATACGGTTGTTTTCGACGATGATAATACTGTTCCCGCGGTAGCCGAGTACCGATCCAAGAGAATAATCGCCAATCTCACCTTTCCTGTAGTATGTTTTGGCAAATTTGGGCTCAAGCTTTAGTACGCCCTTGTTACCCGTTGCAATCCACAAGCGTCCGCTCCCTGGCTCATACGCCAGTCCGTTGAGTGAGTGTGAGGGCAGACCGTCTTTTTCATCATAGACTGCTATTTTGTCACCCAGAATTTCATAAAGTCCCCCGTAGGAAGTCAGAAAAAAACTGTCTCTGCCTGTAATGGCGCAGTCTGTAAATCCGACGTAGGTATCGGAATGAAAAATTCGGGAAATTTTGTTATTTTTTAATCTGTACAAATCGCTACTGCAAATCAGAATAAACGACCCGTCAAGTGTATCTTCCACTATTTTGAAAACAGAGGGAACCCTGAAAATTCCCGAAATTGTTTTTTTGTCCTCGGATATAACATAAACGCGTTCCTGATCGGTTAAAAGGATGGTGTTGCCCGAATGGCAAAGGTTACTGCACGAATCTATACCGGTTGGTATTGAACCGATCGGGGTGAAACGCGGAATGCCAAATATGGATATATCTCCCCCCTGACTGACAGAATACAACCTGTCGTCTGACATATCCAGTGCATTGGCTGACCCGAGATACCGGTTTTCAGAACTTATTTCGTACAGGTCTTTACTCGCAGTTATACCGTAACTGACATTCATCAATTCGCTGTGAAACAGTCTTGCTACAGGATTATTCAGCTCGTTTATGACCTTTCTGAACAGATATCCGTCAAAAGTATAGACACCGTCTTCCATGGTGAACAGTACGTGACCATCAGATTCACGGATGATATCAAGGGTATTATTGCCGGAGAGCCCGTTATTCCGGTGATACTGGTGAACTGTATATCTGAAGTTTGTTGAAACTGAAAGGGGTATCAGCACTCCGCCCTCCTGGGCACAGACGCCCCGGGCAAGAAGTGACAAAAGATAAACGGCAAAAGAAGTAATACGCAGCAGGCGCATTCAGAGTAGTTTAGCGCTAACATAGCGCAAATACTCAATTGGAAGGTTTTTATGGCACTGTTTTTTTCCAAACGAGCCTTTTTTTCCCATTTGTTAATCTTGAATGACCACTTGTTAAGATATTTTCCCTACAAAATCAGTATATATTACATTTGTTCAGCGGTATTGCATTTGACTGCCACTCACATCTTAATAAAGGACATCATACGCTTCATACTCCGGCCCTCAGGGCTTTTTAATCTGCTCCTTGAAATGAATGCCCACTCAGCTCGGTGGGCATTCTTCATTTATAGGGAGTTCCGGACATGCTCCTATACGCGTTCCAGTAATTTTCCGGCCTTCTCCAGTATATCTTCAGTCTTGGCAAAACAGAGTCTTATCACTTTTTCATCCTTCAGATTGCTGTAGAATGAAGAAACGGGTATGGCCGCCACTCCAAAATCTGTCGTCAGTCTCTTGCAGAAGTCGAGGTCCGGCTCATCGCTGATGTCGCTGTATGAAAACAGCTGGAAATATGTCCCGGAGCAATGCAGCGGCCTGAATCTTGTGGCCGACATGGCCTGCAGGAAGATGTCGCGCTTTCGCTGGTAAAATTCGGGAAGTCCGAGATATTCCTCTTTTTTTCGCATGAAATCGGCAAATGCCGCCTGCATGGGGTGATTGGCACTGAACATATTGAACTGGTGAACCTTCCTGAATTCTTTTGTCAGCTCGGGGGGGGCCACACAATATCCTGTTTTCCAGCCAGTATTATGGTAGGTCTTGCCAAATGAATAGATTGCCAGTGAACGCTGGTACAATGCAGGATACCTGAGCACGGATGCGTGAGGCTCTCCATCGTATATCAGGTGTTCATAAACCTCGTCACTCATCACAATCACATTGGTATCGCGGAGCATATTCTCAAGCTCGCGCATGTCCCCGTCCCTCAGAATGGTTCCTGTGGGGTTCTGTGGTGTGTTGATGCAGAGCATGCGTGTACGCGGGGTGATGAGTTTTTTCAATTCCTGCCAGTCAACACGGTAGTCGGGTGCAGAAAGCGAACAGATTACCGGTACTCCCCCCATCGTTTCCACCGAAGGCCTGTATGAGTCGTAACACGGTTCGATCAGAATTACCTCATCGCCCGGGCGTACAAACGCACCAATAGCACAAAAAATGGCCTGTGTGCCACCTGCTGTTATGGTAATTTCGCTGTCCGGATTGACGGAGCAACCATACAACATCTCCACCTTTTCTGCAATGCGCTCGCGAAGTGTCATCAGCCCGGGCATCGGAGAATACTGGTTGTCTCCGGCAGCTATATGGCTGCTTACCAAAGCCTGCAACCCGGGAGCGGGATTGAAGTTCGGAAAACCCTGCGACAGGTTGATGGCCCCGGTCTGATTGGCGAGGCCCGACATGACGGTGAAAATGGTGGTGCCTACGTTGGGCAGTTTGGAGTCAATTTGCATCTGAGTCCCGGTTAATAATCCGAGTCGTCGGCAATGTCGTCGCTGTCATCTTTGCGGCGGGTGACGATGATATGATCATCTTCATCGCTGGAGCCTTCGGCGAGATCATCGTCGTCCTCGCCCTCGCCATCGAACTCGTCGTCAACATCAACGTCAACTATGTCTTCTTTTACAGGAACCTCATCATCAAATTCCTCATCGTCTTTTACCAGGCGTTTGGCTTCCTGTACAGACATGCGAATGAGATAGTAGGTGTCCTCCGTTTCAAATGGAAGGGCAGATACTTTTTTGCCATCCTTGTCACTGTAGGATACAAGATGGTCAGCGTATCCGGTTGGATACTTTTCTCTGATAGCGCGGACGATTTCTTCTGTGAGCGCTTGATAATCTTTGACGACGCGTTTTTTAGCCAAGGGTCGGTAAAATGTTGTGGTTCTGTAATTCAGTCAGGCAGAAAAGCTGTTGCTGTTTCTGATAGCGGCAAATTTAAGCGAAGAGGATTTTAAACCTGAAATATTTTTAACTTAAAATTTCAAATCAATGATTCTGACGATCTCAACCCGGCGTTCCCGGGCGGCATCAGGGTGGTAAATTGAGTTCTTTTCGTCGGTTATTTTGTCACTTATGCCGGCTTTTGAAGTGGTTTCGCCCAGGCTAAGCTCGCTCAGCTTCAGTTGCCCGGTGTCAATATATTTTTTCAGTGATCCGCCCTGCCAGGTTTCCAGTTCGTTTATCACGCTCTTGATTCGTCGCCTGGCCAGGAACAGGTTATAGTCGCTTTCTGCCCGCGGACTGGTGAATCCCCGGAGTTGTATCTCCCAGGTTTCTCCGGTTTCGAGCCGCTCCAGCAGCAGTTCGCACAACTGGCCGAGCCGCCCGGCTCCCGCGCTCACATCGTCATCAAAAAAACTGTCGGAGGCGCTGGCGGCTTCCTCTGCACTGGTTCCCTTCAATCCTGCTGTGTGACGCGCTCTGTACTCGTCCCGGCGATCGAGGTACTGGCGCACGGTTTCTGTGTATGTTTTCCGGGTAGATGCGTTTCTGGTTCTGCTGTCGGGCTGGTCGTTGTCGAAGTAAAGCGGCAGGCCACTGAAATCTTCCGGATTTTCACGGAGTGTTGCTTGCGGTATGGTGTCCGGCTGTTCAACTGTGTTGCCGGGTACTGGTGTTGCCGGTGGCGTTGACAGGGTGGTGTCCGGCCTCAGTCTGAATGAATATATGTCATTGCAGCATGTTTTGTTCTTCTCGTCCGGATACATGGAGCCCGGCCGGTTGCTGCTGAAATAGCCTCTGTCGCCCCGGGCCGAAAGTACCATGTACATGTCGTTGTAGCCTGAATTGAGACGTGAGCCTGCATTGACAGGATTCCGGTTTTTTTCAGCATAGAATATGTCCTGCCCCCCGTATCCGGACCATCCATCCGAACTGAAATAAAGCCTTCCTGAATTTGCATCATAAAACGGAGTAATATCGTCACCGGATGTGTTGATATCTGCTTCATTGACAGGCTGCGCAAACAATGGAAGGCTGGATAATTGCCTGCCCGGGACAGGAATGTTGCACGGACAGAAGTAGTTGGTGTCGAGGGGAACGCTCCAGATATCAAGTTTGCCACTGCCGCCGGGCCTGTCGCTCACAAACCGCAGTACCAGCGATTGCTTGCTGCTGTCGTAGCCAACGTTCGGGTGTGTGGCAGTGTATCCGGGCAAATTGACGCTGGCAGGCAATTTTTTTGGTTGCAGCCATTTGTTGCGGCGATCAAGCGCGGTAACCCATAACTCACACCGTTTCTCCGAAGCATTGATATCCTTGCAAATGGTGAAGAACATGTAGCGCCTGTCGGGAGTAAAAGCGGTGTGTGCTACGTGGGCAGTGTCTGTTGCCGGAAATCCCCGGCCAGGTTCACGGCCTCTGCCCGATGCGACGGCAATCATCACACGGCTCATCCTGACAGGTTTTTTCCGGAATCCTTTTGAGTTTCGCTCAAAACGTACAGATGAGTAGTAAAGTGTATCACCGGCGATTGCCGGGGCGAAGTCGTGCCAGGTACTGTTGATTTCTTTTCCGGGGTGTTTTACTACAGCTGGCAGGAGGTTCGAATCCAGTTCCCGGATATTTCTGCACAAGTCAGCTTCCATGCCTGCCTTCAAAAGAAATACAGAATCGGTACCGGCAGCAGCTGTTTCAAGGAAGTGTTTGAAGTTTTCTGCAGCAGCTGTGAAATCGCCCTGCATTTTCTGTGCCTCGGCCAGTCTGAAATAAAGAAGCGGGAATTTTTTATAAATGCCGGTGTCTGCTTCAAGCAGCTTTTCGTAAGCAATTTCTGCTTCCCTGCAGGAATACATCAGTCTGGAACATTCGGCATATTGCCATTGCAGGTCGCTGTTGCCCGGTTTGCTCTTCAGCAAATCACTGTAGTACCGGATGGCTGTTCCATAGTCCTTGTTGTTGAAGGCCGTATCTCCTGCACGCCTGTACGCGCGGAAAGATTGTCCCATCAGCGTGGAAACACAAAGTAAAATCCAGAAGACAAACAATACCCTAAGCCGCATAGAGGTATGAACCGGAATTCAGGTTGTTGGCGCGATGAACAATTGGCACAATTGACGCATATACCATTGCATGAGAAGCGCGCGGATTACAGAAGATGATTAAAAAACAGGACAGGTTCTGGTATTGTTCTGTAACGGAACCGGAATCCTGTTCCATACCAGAGCAATTTCCATGCCACCTCTCCCGCTGGTAGCTGTATTAAATGAAGAAATGTTGAAATCATAACTTATTCCCAGTGTCCAGTTGTTTCTGTCAACCTGAATGGATGGTATCAGCGCATCGTTTGTCCGGTGGGCGAGTGCCAGCTGAACTGCGGTGTAGTTGGCGGTTCCTGTGGTTAATATACGGCGATAGCCTGCTCCGACAAGCACTTCTCTCGCGGCACTCATCTGCTGCCAGGCTCCGAACAGCACGGCGTCGTCCATCTCGCCAGCCTGAATGACAGTGTGCAGGTACACTGCTGCTCTCGCAGACAATCGGTTGCCTCCGGGCTCAAATCCGATATCCGGGTTGTTGATATGATTGAGCCCGGCACCTGCCACAGCGGAATTTCGGCCGGTTTCGGCGCGGTATTGCCAGAATAGTCCGGCCGAAAAAGAGGGTGAAATACCCGAAGCTGCAGGAAATGACTCTTTGCCGGGCAACGACGGATCAAAACTGTCGCCTCCCCACTGATTCTGAAATGTGAGATTGCCAGTATCCACCCTGCGTTGTATCAGCGACACGCCAAAGCCGGCACCAAGCTGGTGTTCTGTTGCAATTTGCTGACCAACCGCCGCATTAAGTCCTGTCTGCAGCCACGCAAGTCCCCCGTCGCCTGCCTTGTCCTGCTGCAACTGCAAGCCCAGGCGAAGCAGGCTGCCTCCCGTGCGGGCCGCCGTGCAGTCAAAAGAACCGGAAAAGGTTTCATAGGCCACCGGAACACGCTGCCACTGGCTCCTGTACACACAGGCCGCGCGCATGTCGCCCTGTGCTATCACCAGTGCAGCCGGAGTGATGGTTGCCGGGTTCAGGCAGAACTGTGAGAAGTGAAGATCCTGCCCATAAACGGTTGTGGCAGAAAAAAGAGTAATAATCGCCAGAGTATTGCGCATTTTTGGAATCATCTGGCACAAATCTAAATACAAATCACCACATTTGCCCCCCAATTTTCTTTACAACATGCAATCACGAATTTCCTTCGAAATATGTGCTGTCAATATCCAGTCGGCCCGCGCAGCTCAGGCAGCAGGTGGCCACCGGATCGAACTGTGCTCGGCGCTGGATACCGGTGGAGTTACACCATCGCCCGGACTGATCCGACATGCTGTTGACCAGCTCGATATCCCGGTTAATGTGCTCATACGGCCTCGAGAGGGTGATTTCTGCTTTTCAGATGCTGAAATGGATGTCATGCTCGATGATATTCGTTTTTGCAGGGAGGCAGGTGCTAACGGAGTGGTGGTGGGCGCGCTCGATACCAGAGGTCACCTTGATCTGAATGCACTCGCCGCCTTCAAATCGGCAGCAGGCAACATGGAACTGGTATGCCACCGGGCATTCGACTTCACCCCCGATCCTCTTGCTGCGCTCGAACAGCTCATTGAACTGGGGTTCGACCGTGTGCTCTCCTCCGGACAGGCCGACAGTGCCTACAAAGGCAGGTTCACCCTCGGGAAACTGGTCGGTTACGCCGAAGGACGTATCAGTGTTATGCCGGGCAGTGGTATTGATGCCTCCAATATTGCCGAAATAGTACGCGAAACCGGTGCCTCTGATTTCCATTTCACCGGAAAAAGAAGAATTTGTCCTCCCGGTCAGCCAATCGCCGGTCTTGATGCTGCCTACTGGATATCAGACCCCGACAGGATCAGAGACACAATCAATGCTGCCTGCTGAACCAACCTGCTTTTTTCAGGTTATAGTGTAAATATTCCTCATCCTCCCTCTCAAACCACCGCAAATCCTGTTTCATGCACGAATACGCCCCGCAAACTTCTCAAAAAATCCACTTCACGACTGTTCCAGGCGACCCTGTTCAGGCACAGATGCTTACACTCGAAAATGGCCTGAAGCTCTTTCTCAGTGTAAACAGGGATGAACCCAGGGTCTATACTGAAATTGCTGTACGTGCCGGCAGTAAGCATGACCCCGCTGATACAACCGGACTGGCTCATTACTTCGAACACATGATGTTCAAGGGTACCGACAGAATGGGTACGCTCAACTGGACAAGGGAAAAGGAGCTCCTCGACCTGATCGAACATAAATTTGAGGAGCATCGAAATGAACAGGATCCGGCCCGGAAAAAGCAGCTGTATGCAGAAATTGACAGACTGAGTTTCGAAGCAGCGCGCTTTGCAGCTGCCAACGAATACGACAAACTGGTGAGCGCCATCGGTGCCAAAGGAACCAATGCCTATACCTGGGTTGAACAAACCGTTTATGTTAATGATATTCCCTCCAATGAACTGGAACGATGGTTTGAGCTCGAAAGTGAAAGGTTTCGCCGCCCTGTTCTGCGTTTGTTTCACACCGAACTGGAGACGGTATTCGAGGAGTATAATATCAGCCAGGACAAAGACTTCCGGAAAACACTGAAGGCGCTGCAGGAAACTCTTACTCCAACACACCCTTACGGTACGCAAACTACACTCGGCCGCGGAGAAGACCTCAAAAATCCCTCACAGACCAATATATACAGGTTCTTTAACCAGTATTATGTACCCAATAATATGGCTGTGATCATGTCGGGCGATTTTGATCCCGAAGAAGTGGCACACCTTGCACAAAAGTATTTCGGATCGTGGAAACCGGGTACGGTACCCTCATTCAGCTATGAAAAACAGCCCGAACTGACTTCAAGGGTGCGTCGGGATGTATATGGCAACGAAGCCCCGTGGATTGAGGTGGGGTGGCGCTTCCCGGGTGCAGCCTCACCGGAAGCTCTGATGTTGCCACTGATAGCCGGAATCCTGCACAATTACCAGGCCGGACTTTTCGATCTCAATATTATCCAGCAACAGAAACTGCTGGAGGCCTGGGCTTACCCGCGCGCCTGTGAAGATTTCAGCAGCCTGCTGCTCATGGCCAAACCCCGCGACAACCAGTCGCTGGAAGAGGTGGAAAACCTGCTGATGGAACAGATTGATCTGCTTCGTGAAGGCAGGTTCGACGACTGGCTGCCGCAGGCGGTCGTGCGTGACATGAAACTGGGTGAAATCAGAGGATTTGAGAAGAATCAGGGCAGGGCAGGGGCTCTCACAGGCGCATTTATTCTCGGTATCCCGTGGAGTGATTTCACCGGAAGATGGAAGATGCTGGAAAAGGTTACAAAAGACGATATCGTCACTTTTGCCAGACAGCATATCCGTCCGGACAACTATGTAACTGTTTACAAACATCAGGGAGAAGACAAGGGAGTGATGAAGGTTGAAAAACCCGAAATAACACCCATAGAAGTCAACAGAGAAGGTGTCTCCGACTTCGCCGGCGCCTTTCTGGCCAGAGAAACTCCCGATATTGAGCCGCGATTCCTCGACTTCTCCCGTGTGTTTCAAAAGTCTGTTCTGTCTCAACATGTCAGACTGCGCGTGGTCAACGACAAAAACTCAAAGGTTTTCAGGCTGCACTATTGCTTCGATATGGGCAAAACGGCCGAACGCCGGCTCGGACTGGCCGCCTCTTACCTGTCTTATCTGGGCACTTCAAAGTTCTCGCCCCGTCAGGTACAACAGGAGTTTTACCGTCTTGGTCTGAGTTTTTCGGCGAGTTGTCAGGATGATTATTTTTTTCTGACCCTGGAGGGACTCAGCGAGCATTTCGATCAGGGCGTTGCACTGCTCGAACATCTGATTGCTGATGCCCGTCCGAATGCAGAAGCGCTGGAAAATCTGGTGGCAGACACAATCCTCCGCCGGGAAAATGAAAAGTCGGACAAACGTGTCATCCTGAGCAAGGCAATGGCCAGCTATGCCAGGTACGGACCGCGTTCGCCTTTTTCCGACCGTATCCCGGCAGCCCGCCTCGCCGAAATCAGACCCGAAGAACTGACAGATCTGATCAGGGGACTCTTTGCGTACAAACATGATGTTCTTTACTGCGGTCCGGGAACAGCACGTACTGTTGGTGCTGTAATCAAAAAATACCATCCCGAAGACGCCGGAGTACTCGCACCGCTGAAGGCTGAAAAGTACCCCGAAACCGGAGTGAAGAAGGATCGGGTACTCTTTGTTCACTTCCCTATGGTACAGACCGAACTGCTGCTGCTGTCGAAAGGTACACCAAAGTTCAGTCTGGAAGAGTACGTATTGAACGAATGGTATAACCAGTATTTTGGTTACGGACTTTCCAGTATTGTTTTTCAGGAAATTCGCGAATCCAAGGCACTCGCCTACTCAGCATACGCACACGCAGGCAGTCCGGCCAAAAAGAATCGCGCGCACTGGCTTCAGGCCTATGTCGGAACGCAGCCCGACAAGTTGCGCGAAGCAATCGAAGCCTTCCAGACTATTATGGAAGATATGCCGGTATCACTTGCCCAGATGGAAACTGCCCGGCAGAGTGTGCTGAAACAGATTGCCGCCAGCCGGATAACCCGCTCCGATATTTTCTGGACGTGGAGAGGAAACAGAGACAAGGGGTTCAGTAACCGCGATTTGCGAAGGGATATCTACGAGGCCATGATGCAGGCGACATCCGACGACCTGATCCGGTTCCACCACGAAAAAGTGAAGGGCAGGAAATATACCTGGCTTGTTCTGGGAGACAGAGACACCCTCGATTTCAAATATCTGAAGAAAATCGGAAAGGTAACCGAACTCAAACCGGAGGAAATATTCGGAGAGTAGCCCGGTTAGCCGGCTTCAGATTTGATGACCTTCTTCATATACATCTGCTCTCCTATCTGTACCTGAAGAAAATAGATACCCGGAGTGATATTGGGCAGTTCAAACCTGCACAATCCCGCTCCCAGAGGACGTTTGGGCAATATGACAGCAACACTTCTGCCCGTTTCATCCGTCATTTCAATGCGAACATTGGCAGGGCGTACGAGTTCCAGATCGAGTGTTGCCTTGCTTACATAGGGGTTGGGATAAACCTTCAGGTCAACATTGTCGAGTTTTACTGAACCGGCAAGCAAAACTTCCTCGTTTCGTCTGACAGATTTTAATGGCTCGGATGCCTCTGGTGAGGATTTCCGGGCCGTCCAGCTCAGAGCGTTAATGAGCAGTCGGGAGGGTGACTCCTCGTCATAGTAGTACTCCACACCTATATATATCACCTTGCCATTTCCCAGCTGCTTGTAACCC
>CAILQK010000022.1 GCA_903836265.1 uncultured Bacteroidota bacterium
GAGTGGTACCTACACCAATTGTGAAGGCACCAGAATCTATACCTGGGTTTACACCGATTGTGAAGGAAATACCCGCAACTGGACTTACACCTGGACAATTGACAACAACACGGCACCGACCGTCAGTTCAACACTTACTGCATCCAACCCGGATATCGAAGGTTACACCTGTGGTTCAACATTCACTTACCCTGCAGGTCAGAGCGCCTGTATCATAAACAAGTCAATGTCCGGTCCGACCTGGGTGGATGATTGCGGAAGCACAGTAACTACAGGGCTTTCCACGAACAACGGTGTTGTGCTGTCGCAGGTTGGTGATGTAGTGGTTGGCAATTTCCCGACGGGTACTACCATCGTCCGGTTTACAGGAACCGACTGTGCCGGAAACACCGGAACCTGTACCATAGCCATTGTTGTACAGGACGGACAGTTGCCGACAATTACCGGATGCCCACCGTCAACGATTACCACCACAACAGATCAGGGGCGTTGCGACAAGTCCCTGAACCTGGTTATTCCTACCGCAGGTGACAACTGTACAGTAGCTTCTGTGAACTACTCCTCCACGGGTGTAACCTCAGTGAGCGGAGCGGAATTCCCGAATCAGCTGACGTTCAATGTGGGTACTACGGTAGTTACCTATACTGTAAGCGATGCGTCTGGTAACACACGTACCTGCTCTTATTCTGTAACTGTGACCGACAACCAGCCTGTGACGATAGCCTGTCCGACGAGCCAGTCGTTCAACACCACTGCCGGACTGTGTAACTATTCATCTACAGGATCACTCGCGCCGGTGGTAACCGACAACTGTCCGATACAGGGCCTGACCTGGACCCTGACAGGCAGTACCCTGGGAACAGGAGCCAGTACACTTGCAGGCACGACGTTCAACCGTGGTCTGACTATGATCACCTGGAGGGCAACTGATGCCGGCGGCACTACTGCTACCTGCTCCTTCTTTGTGACAGTACTCGACCGTGAAGCGCCGATGGTGCCTGCTGATGCGGGCGCTGTTGTGAATTGTCCGACAGCAGCCGTGGCGCCCGTTGTTCCGACTGCTACCGACAATTGTAACGGTTCGGTGGCAGGTGTGCTGGTGAGTGTGGTGGACAATCCGTCGCCGCTCACGTGCGAGGGCACGCGTACATACACGTACTCCTACACCGATGCATCCGGCAATACAGCTGCGGATACGTGGGTATTTACCTACACGGTGAACTACAACACGCCTCTGGTACCGCCAGCCAGCATAACCACCCAGATATCCTGTGCCTCAGGCGCAGTGAACCCCGGCGCGCCGGCAAGTATCCAGGATGCCTGCGGCCGTATGGTTGTGCCTGTGCTGGTTGGTTCAACCAGCGGACCCAACAATACTTCCTGTAACGGAACTGTTACCTGGAGGTATCGCTATACCGCCTGCGATGGTACTACTGCCGACTGGACACACACGTACAATTACCAGGATAATCAGGCGCCGGCAGCTACCCTGCCTTCAGCCGGCTATTCGACCTGCTTCCAGAGCGAGACCAGCGCATTTGCCAGCCTGCTTCAGGCCACGACAGTCACAGACAACTGTACCGGCACACAGTCGCTGCGCTCTCTGGCAACATACCAGTTTGTTCCATATAACGACGGCAACAACTGTAACGACGGCAACATGATTCTCCGCTTCATGGATGAATGCGGCAACGGTCCAACCATAATGACCTTTACGGGAATCAAAATTGACAATGTGGCTCCGTCACTGGTTTCATTCCCGAATGGCACTACCCAGCAGATATGCGTTGACAACCTGCCTGCTCCCAATCCAGCAGGCGTGGCAGCCTCCGATAATTGCGACCCGACGGTTGATGTAACCTTCGTGAGCGACCAGCTGCCCACTACCTGCCAGGGAACGGTAACCCGTACCTACAGGCTCACCGACGACTGCGGCAATACGCGCCTTGTTGAACAGTACTTCAATGTGACCAACGACAGGCTGCCACCGGTGATGACTGCCGGTACCCTGCTGACCAGCTATCCGTCGGTAACACAGGGAGAGGCTGCGGCCATTGCTGCCACCGGTATTCAGGATGACTGCACACCATATGCCAACCTGACCATACAAACAGTGGTGACAGGTGTTTGCCCGGCCACAATTACTGTTATTGCCACAGATCAGTGTGGTCGCTCCAGTCAGGTTACGTACAGCAATGTTTGTCTGGGCGATATACTGACAATTGTCACTCCAGCTTCAAATGCAATAGTCAACTGCGAGGATGAACAGAATGCACTGGCTGCCTGGCTTAACTCACGCGGGGGCGCACAGGTGTCCACTCCCGGTGTAGCCTGGACGAATACGCCCGTACAGTTTGGCCCTGTTGACTGTGTGACACACAGCAAAAGTGCCACTGTAACATTCAGGGCGCAAAGTGCCTTTGGTGCCTTTGTTGAAACTACGGCAACATTTACCGTCCGTGATCTGCAGTTGCCTGTAGCCCAAAGCATACCAAATCAGACACTGACGTGTATTTCACAACTGACAGGTCCGAATCCGCAGGTAGTGGTTGCTGCCGACAATTGCGACAATTCACTTTCAATAGCCCTGTTCTCGTCAACCACCAACAACGGCATCGGCTGTGCCAACAGTCCGCGCACCGAACTGCGTACCTACTCGGTCACAGATGACTACTGCAATACGGTATATGTAACGCAGCAGATCACAGTAGCCGACAACGTACCTCCGACCTTCACCGCTCCGGCCAATATCACTGTGAATGTAGGTCCGAACTGCAGTTACAATTCGTCAGTTTCTGTTACAGGTGATGTCACCAATGAGTCAGACAACTGTTCTTCCGGCCTGAATGCGACATTCACTGATGTCACCACACAGGGCGGCGGACAGGGAATACGGTACACCATCAGCCGTACATGGAGACTGACCGACAACTGTGGCAACGCAGCGACTCCGCAGGTACAGGTAATTTCCGTTGCAGACAATATTCCGCCGGTACTCACTTGTCCGGCAAATATCAGTGTGGCCGGAGCAACCATCGGTACCAGTTCCTGTGCGTGGAGAGCTGTGAATGCCACACCTGCCTCTACGGACAACTGTGGTGTTCCGACAGTGACCTACACGCTGGAAGGCAGTTTTGTGGGAGCATCAACCGGCAACAAGACGATAAACGGAGTCATATTCCTGGAAGGGGTAACAACGGTGACCTACACGTCGGTGGATCCGGCCGGAAATACAACAACCTGTTCATTTACTGTGACGGTCAACTGTACCACCATTTCAGGAAAAATAATCTGGGAGCACAACGACGTGTCGGGTATCAAGGATGCTACAGTCAGATTGAGAAAGGGAACCCTGCAGGTATCCAGCGTACTGTCTGATGCGAGCGGCAACTACACGGTAGTGGCTACTTCCACGGGTACACACAGCATTACTCCGGTGAAAAATATCAACCGCCTGAACGGGGTAACTGCTGCCGATGCAACGGTAATTCTCCAGCACCTGAATGGTTCGCCGCTGATTACCGATCCGTACAAAAAAGTGGCGGCTGACGTAAACAGATCAGGGGTAATTTCCACGCAGGATGCCAACGTCATTACCCAGGCGCTTGCCGGAAACGCGTCTGCTCTTGCAGCTTTCAATGTTTTCTGGAGATTCATACCAACCACTTATGTCATGCCGGTTACCGGTCCGAATGTTGTTGCTTCGTTCCCTGAAAGTATTACGCTCAATGTTACAGGAGCGGATGTGACGGGGCAGGACTTCTTTGGCGTGAAACTGGGCGACCTGAACGGGTCGGCCAATCCGCTGGCTGTTCCGACAACGGGTCCGCTGGTATGGACAGTCCGCGACGAGGTGTTGCAGGCCGGGAAGGAGTATGAACTTCAGTTTGCGGCCAGCGGCTTCAGCGATCTGGCGGCCTTCCAGTTTGGCATTGACTTCGATCCTTCACAGTTGCAGTTCCTGAGTCACAGCAATACTGATGCAGTTTCAATGACTGGCGACAACTTCGGCGCCGGAAATGCCGGAATTGGTGAGTTCAGGGTAGTCTGGTCGAATGTGGATGGTGTAACACTGACACCTGGTACGAATGTATTCAGACTGCGCTTCAGGGCGCTCGAAACAGGTATGAAGCTGAGCGAAGTGATCAAACTGGACGACGGCGTACTTGAGTGCCTGGCCTTTACTGAAACCATGGCACAGGGACCGGTTCGACTGGTATTCACCACGACCACAGCAACAGACAATCCTGATGACAGTACCGGCCTCAAACTGCAGCTGATGCAGAACATACCCAATCCGTTCGTTGATGTAACCACAATCGGTTTCATCCTGCCCGAAGCCTGCGAGGCAGTAATCAGGGTAACCGACGTGAGTGGCCGTGAAATCACCAGACACAGACGCCCGTACAGCGCCGGATACCACGAAATGGAGTTCCGGATGGACAATGCAGCCGGATACGGAATACTGTTTTACGAACTGATAACACCATTCGGAACGCAAAGCAGGAAGATGACGACCGGAAGCAGGTAGTCCCGACAGAAGACCATGACATGACAGGAACAGGGTGTGACACTTCGGTTTCGCACCCTGTTTTTTATTAAAATATGTCCTTTTGCAAGCTCCCGGAGATTATTCAAAAATTGGTACGGTTTTTGGAAAAGGATAAATAGCAGGGTGTGGGTAAACAAATTACACCAAAAATCCGCTTTTTTTCGGCTGTGATATCCGCATTTCTGTCAATTGAAAGTTCTCCTGAAAAGTTTGGAGTTATGCCATTTAAAATTTGGGTTCATTTTTTGAATAATTCACAGTAAACTTGCACCCGAAATCGGCATAAAACCCATTTTAATCCCCTAGGTTGTGTGATGTGAAAATGAGCAGCATTGTTGTCCCTTGTATCCCTGCGCGCAATTCTCCTTTTTTGCGCTCGCACACCTGATATAATCAGGCCGCCGTACACGGTTGGTTTCGTTTTGCTGGATTTCCTGTACCAGACATGCTTTTATTATTAACGTGCGTTTACGCGCGCAAACGAAACACAACTTGTCGCAAATATCATTTTTTTCCGAATCGAAGAAATTGATGAAGAGCCATCCACACTCTTCAGGGTACCGCCTTTCGCTTTTCCCATCATCTAATTTGTTAACCATGAATAATATTTCCACGATGCGCCTCCCGGTTGTGGCATCCCTGCTGGTATTCTTTGCAGCTGGTCTGAAAGCTCAATGCCCGATTATTACTGCTCCTCCTGCCCCGATCAATATGCTGATTGTGGTTGATCAGGTAAACGGAACAGCCGTTTTCAATTCGAACATTGCCAACAGTTTCATCCTGACCACAGCTCCCTGCAACCCGCTGGACGACTACAAAATAAGGCTGTATGAGGATCAGTTCAAAAGTTTGCCCTACCCCTGGACAGGGGGCTGGCCCGACTGTTTCTTTGGCACCAATACAGGTGGCAGCGTGGTGGGAATAGACCAGTCGCATGTAAATACGACGATCCCCGTCTGGGCCACGGTAAATGATGGCGACAATCCTGATCCCGGTTTTCCGTTTCCCTGTGGAGAATACGATCCGACCTCCGAAAGCGCTGCAGTTCTTTTTAACCTGCAGATTGAAGACCATACAGGTCCTGAAGCTGTTGCTCCTTTCCCCGTTGCTGCAAGTATGGATGCCGGCGCCTGTACTGCAAGTGGCATTCCCGGTATCAGCCTGAACTACTCACCCAAACTGTCGCACCCGGCAGTACTGGCTGCCGGAGAGTGGACTGACAACTGCCCGGCGAACGTAAATATTTCGTACTACCTGACTGGTGCTACCACAATTGGTTCTGCTCTGAGCCCTGTACCGGGTAACGACGCCGGAATTGAAACTTTTAATCCCGGCGTGACTACGGTTACGTATATCATAGAAGACACTGGCTACATCCCCGGTATAGATGCAAATCCCGTTTACGTTTTCTTTGATGTGACAGTGGAAGATACAGAAGCTCCTGCTGTCAATTGTCCGGTATTTATCGGTTCCAACACTGATCCCGGACTTTGTACTGCCCCCGTTTCGTTTTTGGCAACCGCCACCGACAACTGTGGCGCCGATATTGTCTGGAATGCCTTTTCACTATCCGGTAGTACTGTTACCCCCGACAATGGTACCGACGGAAATATAAGTGCCGACTTTCCTCCGGGAGTTTCGTTCGTGGGTATATCCGCCACCGACGCGGCAGGAAACGTCAGTTTCTGTGCCACCCAGATCGAAATAACTGATGCGGAACCTCCATCTGTGATCTGTCCGGCCGACATTACTGTTGATGAGGATCCGTTTACATGTTCATATATCGTTTCCGGAACCGACTTTGATGCCGTGGTTTCCGAAAACTGCATGTTGCTTGCACCTGCAGCCAACGATTTCAACTTTTCAGGTACGCTGGACGGTGAAACGTTCCTTATAGGGACAACGACCATCACCTGGGGCGCATCAGATGATTCATTCAACTATTCCGACTGCTTCTTCTCGGTTACGGTTCAGGACGTAACGCCACCGGATGTGGCTCCTGCTCCTGTTCCACTGGTAGATTTTGAGTCAGTTATTGATGTAACTGTTGCTCCGGGCGCCTGTTCGCGCACTGTGAGCTGGTACCGTCCGAGTGGGGGTACTCATTTTGCATTCGATTGCAGCGCGTTTGTTTCCATCACCGAAAACACCACGGTGAGTATCAACTGCCCCGGTCTTGATTGTCAGACCGATCCGCTGTTTTTTCAGAATAGCGGCGTAACTCCATTCCCCTACGACGCCAATGATTTCTTTCACCAGACAACACCGGTAACTGCAGATTTCCCGGTAGGAACAACGGTTATCACATACGAATTTGCTGATATTTACGGAAATGTCACTCCTGTAACGGTGACAGTGAACGTTGTCGAGCCTGAACTGCCCGGTGCCGTGTGTGTCAGTGGAGTTACCCCCATACTGATTGATCAGATCGGTGTGGCAACTGTTCCCGTTGGCCTGATCAACGGCGGATCATCCGACAACTGCGGCATCAGTTCCATTGAGGTATTCCCGCCTACTTTTGACTGTACATCCGTCGGAACCCAAAATGTGACACTTACCGTGACAGATAACGCCGGAAATACCGACGACTGCGTTGCCAGTGTTTTTGTCAATGATCTGCTTTCGCCGACCATAGGATGCCCGCCCGCATTTGTGGTAAATGCCGGACCTGCCTGTACAGCAACAGTCCCTTCGCTCATTTTCACCAAAACAGCTTCTGTTCCACCACTTCCAGTACAGATGGAATTCTGGGACAATGCTTTCGACCCCTGTGGCCTCACTGCCGATTACCAGGTAAATGGTGGTGCTGTTGTATCGCTTGGCATTGTTGACAATATCAACTCTGTTATTGATCTGAGTGGAGTGGTTTTTGACGCAGGCTCCAATACGGTCACACTTCGTCTCAACGATGAGGCGAATAATCTGACGGCTTGCACTTTTACTGTTACAGTTGAAGATGAAACCGGCCCGGTCACGGCAAACTGCCCGGCAAATATCACCAGGCCCGCCAATCCGGGTGGTTGCAGCACGACAGCAACCTGGACGCCACCTGTGTGGACCGACAACTGCTCGGCTGTTACAAGCCTTGGAAATACACATAACCCGGGTTCTGTATTCTTCTTTGGTCCCAATGTGGTTTCCTATACAGTCAGGGATGCCTCAGGCAACGTATCTGTGTGCTCGTTCATCGTGAATGTTACCGACACGCAACTGCCTGTTGCACGCTGTAAAAATGTTACTGCCACGCTGGATGGAGCAGGCAGTGCCACATTGCAGGCAGCCGATCTGGACAATGGATCATCTGACAACTGCTTCTACTCTTTCGTTTCCGGTCCCTACAATTTCAACTGCAGCCAGGTCGGGACGCCCCAGACGGTTACACTTGCTGTGTCTGACGCAGGTGGCAATACCTCAACATGCACTTCAGTGGTAACAGTAGCCGACATGCAGGCTCCGGTCGCATTCTGCAACCTGATGCCTGCAGCCCTTACGCTGAGCCCTACCGACTGTGTTCCGCCATC
>CAILQK010000023.1 GCA_903836265.1 uncultured Bacteroidota bacterium
CAACAGCGAAAGTGACTTGTCCAAAGAATCAACCTCGCAATACCAGTACGACAGGTCGAGGTACATCGTGGCGCACCTGTTTTCGGGAGCTCCGTGGGACAGGGCCAGCCGGATACTGATCAGTGCGGTGTCGTAGTGCAGGTTGAGCACACTGTTGTCGGCCATATCCAGATAAACACCGTACATCCTGTCACGGGAGAGTGCTCCCGTCTGGTTGGCCCGTGATACACTCTCCAGCGCCAGTGCGTAATCCGGCGCGTTGGCCAGACAGGCTGTTATATTGTCCATATAGGCATCCACCACCTCTGACGACAACAAACCAAGCGTGTCTGCCAGCACAATCTTGCTGTATGCCTCCCGGTAACGGCCATCCTGCCAGTTCTCTTTCGCATTTTGCAGATATGCGCGAACAACAGTCTCATTCGACTTCCGAACATTCTCCAGATTTATTTCGGCCTCTTCCTTCGCCGACTCAGCCTCCGCTGTCTTCGCCTGAGCAATACGATAATTATCCTCCGCGCGCAGGCGCTGCTCCTCCGTAGCCGCCTTCTCCTTCCTGACCTGATCAAGTGCCGCCTTCGCGCGCAGCTCCTCATACTTCGCGCGTTGCAGGTTATTTTCAGCCTCCACTGTCTTCTGCTCCGCGATAGCCTTCTGTGCCAGCGCCAGTTGTGCGCTGCTGTCTGCACGCACTTTTTCTGTAATAGCTATCCGCGCACTGCTGTCCGCACGTATTCCCTGCGCAACAGCCTCCACGCGGGCAGCCTCCGCTGCATTCCGCTCACTGTACGCATAAACGGCGAGCAGGATACCGAGCACTGCTGCCAGGCTTGTCAGGGTGGCGATAATAGTACGGTATCGGGTTCGCTGCTTTTGTCTTTCCTCTTCTGCAATGGCCTTGTCGCGCAGGTCGGCCTGCAATTTTTCCTCTTTTTCGCTGCCTTCGAGGAATGCCATATTTCGTTCAAAGACCACGCGGTGCTGTTCCGGTTCGCGGACCGACTGCAGATCCGGGTGATATCGGCATGCCCACCAGTAGTTGACGGGGTTGCTGTTTTTCCATTCCACGAGCGTCTGCAGCAGGGCGCCGGAGAGCCAGTCGAGCTGTCCGTCGTCTCTGTACTGTCTGTCCTGGTGCAATCTGCCGTACAGCCTTGCCTTTTCCGCCTCCTTTTTTGCCCAGTCGTTCAGGTTCTTCCAGTTCCTGATCAGGCTTTCGTGGGATATATCGAGCATGCTGTCGTCTTCGAGCCTGACGCCGGGCGGGGGCATCAGGAATGAAGTATCCATTTGCCTGAACCGGTCAATCACCCCGTTCACCTTTTCCCGGTCAGCGTTCACCGATTCGCAGATGCCGTATATTTCCTCCATGCGGGCAGGGGCCCGGCCGCCCTTGTCGCCGGTGGAGAGGTCGGTAATCCGCTGAAAAATGAGTCGGGCGATATTTTTCTGTTCATCGCCGAGACTGTCGAGCAGTTCATCTGCGTGGTTGCCGAGTGCTCCTTCCATACCGCCCACAGCTTCATAGTCGGCGTGGGAGATGGGCTCTGCGGTTGCGTGCGTCTGCCAGTGCCTGTACGTGCGCATGAGGGCGTGCTGCAGAATAGGCAGCTGGTCCATATTGTCGCCCACTTCGCGCACGAGTCGGTTGGCGAGGGCGCCGTCGAGGGGGGCGCCCACCACGCCGAGCGGGCCGGCCACGGCGCGGCGCACGTTTTCGCCGGTGAGTCGCGGCACGAGGTACTGCCCCTCGTTGATAATTTCGGGCAGGCCGCGGTATCGCACACACTCTCCGAGGAACTCCGAGCGCATGGTGATGACTACATATATATGTGTATCCCGCTGTTTCACGGCGGTGATGAGCAGGTCAACGAAATGAGCGGCGTCGCCGGGAGATATTTCGGCGCCGAATCGGAACAGTTCCTCGAACTGGTCAACAATGAGCAGCGTTTTGTCGTATTCACCGGCGCCCTCTTCAGCCTCGAGCAGGCCGAAGGAGCTTTCGCGGAGAACGGGCATCAGCCTGGACACTTCCGGTCCGATTACGTCGCGGTCGGTATTGCTTTTATTGGCGCCGGCGAGTGCGGCGGCGAGATTTTCCAGCGGACTGGCGCCCGGGCGGCAGATCACAATCTTCCAGTCAGACACGCGCTGCTGCCGGCGGCCGGCGTGCAGGGCGGGTATCAGGCCGGCCCGCACCAGCGACGATTTGCCGCCGCCCGAGTTGCCCAGCACCCCGAGGAAGTGCGTCCTCATCAGGCGCTGAATAAGGTCTTCGGCCTGTCCTTCGCGGCCGAAGAACAGGTGTGCCTCGGCCGTGCGGAAGGGGCGGAGCCCCGGAAACGGATTCTGTCTGGTATCCTGTTCGTCGAGAATTTCCATGCCCTGTCCCTGCTTTTGCAGGTCGAGGTAGTATTCATCAATCTGGTAGTGTCTGTTTTCAGGCATGGCTTGCAGGATTGAGGAATTGAACAATCTGGTTTTCAAAGCCGGGTTTGGTGCAGTCAATCACCCTGAATTCATGACTTCTAACCTCCCTGAGACGCTGGTTTACGTCGGGATCTGCCACACAAATGGCCATTAAACCCGGTTTTTGTTTCAATGCGGCAAGTTTCAGCACTGCTACCTTGACAGAATTGCACCAGGCGGCCGTACCATGCCGAAGCAACACAATAGTATGTTCACTCGCTGTCCAGAATTCTATGAAACCATCATCGGCATTGATCAGCGGATTGTCTTCTCCGAAAACGGGCCGCAGCGCCTCGAACCTCTGGCTGAATATGATATCATCAATTTTGTCGTGCAGTTCATCTCCCCGGTCGCGGCGATCGTGTATATAGAAAGTGAACCGGACTCCGGGAGAGGGCGGTGGTGGTGGCGGTGCGACGTGAATCAGGTCGTGCAGAAAATCGCGTATTATTTTTACATCGAAGCCGACCAGCAATATATTTTTGTTGGTCTGAGCGTCCTTTTCTGTTTCCCTGACAAACTCCAGTTGCGAGCTGGCGCAGTCTTCGGTCGTTTTTGCGGCTGCCAGCACCCTGAAATCCGGCCGGTTGCGGGCTTCCTCTGCCGCGAGTCTGTACTGCAGGTGCGCAACGGGCACGGCGGTATCGGATGTTTTGGGGCCTTCCACATCATCGAAAACCAGCACCGCATAGTCCGACTGCTTCAGCTGCCGCTGAATAAACGACCGTACATCCGCTTCCGATTTGTTTCTCGGGTAATCTGCGGCATCGGGTGCTTCGTCGGGCAGTATCCGGTGGCTGAACTGGCCGTATTTTTTCTGTTTTTGCCATTCCCTGTGCAGGCCCTCGCGCAATGCGCGGGCGGGAGCGCCTTCAGGCCCGAAAGCGTAGCCCAGAAAAACAGCGGGTTCCCCGGAAACTTCGGGCGTATTATCCTGCCCGATCAGGCCCGGCAAGTCCCTGATCAACGAGTAGATATCCTCGGTAAACCTGGCTATTTCAGTCTCGAAATCGGGATCTTCGGGACGCAGAGGCAGCGGACCGCGGTAAAAATCCTTGTACAGAATATTATTCCCCTTGAGATACTCCATGATATCCTTTACCTCTGCTGCCTCCTTGTTTTCACCGGGAGAGTATTCATCATACGGTCTGAATCGCAGCGGCACGATTCTGCTTTTGTTGTCGAGTATAAGTCGCTCCCTGTTTTTTTTCATAAAATACAGGAACTCCTTCCGGCACCATTCGCTCGACAGATATACAGGAGAAAGTACCGGTATGAACAGCGTGGAAGCGTCTATCGCTGCGGTGATGGCCCCATTCAGTGTGTTGCCGACATTCAGTCCGTCTTTGTCGAGAAAAATTTTGGGCTCTCTTCCCACCCGCGAGCGATAGTTGCTGGTGAGTCGCTCACAGAAAACATGGATCCAGTTCCAGTGTTCCTTATTGTCGTGATGAGAGTAGCTGATGAAAATATCGTATTTCTCCATTGGTTTATTAATTCATTATTAAAAGTGGCTACAGGAGGGAACAAATGTAGTGCCATTTTCCGAAAATGCTGTATTATTATTTCAGATATCGGCCATATTTCAGGGGGAGAGGGCATTTGTAAAAGACTGGCCAGCCGCGGAGTGTTGTTCTGCGGAATATCGAATGTAAAATTGTTTTTTTCCGTCATCATACCGGAACAATCCGGAAAAGCATCTCTGATTTGAAAAAACTTCTGCAATCCGGGTTCCGACAGGAAATCGCTTCGCATCCGGGGGTATCGCGGAGGAGGTACGTCGCCCCTTCAGGGCTTGATATGTTGTGTCGTATCACGAGGGGTTGCACCCCTCGCCGGCATATTTTGCCCTTGCAGGGCTGAGCCTGTCTGCAATCCAAAAATACCCCTTCAATCGCGGTCAGGACAGGCAAACCGGATGATGTAACGGGCAAAAACCCTCGCAAACGGCAATCGCGCAGCGGCAGCCGAAGCCTTAACCCACGGCTTTAGTCGTGGGATACACGCGCCACAAAACGCCATACATACCACATACGCCAACCGCGAGAAACCATCAAAAGGGCCCGGGAACAAACACCAATCGCGCAGCGGCAGCCGAAGCCTTAACCCACGGCTTTAGTCGTGGGATACACGCGCCACAAAACGCCATACATACCACATACGCCAACCGCGAGAAACCATCAAAAGGGCC
>CAILQK010000024.1 GCA_903836265.1 uncultured Bacteroidota bacterium
GGTACGGATGGTTTCGCGGTCGTGATACCTATCGCCACATGGATATGATATCCAGTCTGAGCTCGGGAATTACGAATGTGGTCAAGGATGTGCTGGGGCTGAGCGCGTCAATTCTGTCGTATCGCTGGCTGGTGGACCGGGTGGCCGTTTATCAGGTGGAGGACACATTCCTGACTTACCTCACAGCCTTTGTGGCGCTTGACTTCTCCGGTTACTGGACGCACCGCCTGGCTCACGAGATCAATTTTTTCTGGAACAAGCACGCCATACATCACAGCAGCGAGGAGTTCAATCTGGCCTGCGCGTTGCGACAGAGTATCTCTTCCTTTGTCCATCTGTTCACGATTTTTTTGCTTCCGGCCGCCCTGCTGGGTGTTCCGCCGCAGGTGATAGGAGTGGTGGCTCCGCTGCATCTGTTCGCGCAGTTCTGGTACCACACACGTCACATCGGCAAAATGGGTTTTCTGGAATATATTATTGTAACCCCGTCGCATCACCGGGTGCATCACGCTATCAACCCGGAGTATCTGGACAAAAATCACGGCCAGATCTTTATTTTCTGGGACAAACTCTTCGGCACTTTTCAGGAGGAGCTCCCGGATGTGCCACCGGTGTACGGTATCACGCGCCCCGTGCGCACGTGGAACCCGGTCAGAATCAATTTTATGCACTTGTGGTTGCTGATACAGGATGCCTGGCGGGCCGGCAGCTGGCGCGACAAACTGAGAATCTGGTTTATGCCTACGGGCTGGCGGCCTGAAGATGTGGACAGGAAGTATCCGGTGCACAAAATTGAGGATGTTTACAATTTCGAGCGTTATGCGCCGCCTGTTTCCGGGCTTCTGAAGGCCTGGTCGGGAGTACAGATGACCTCCGTTTTCATATTTGTCATGTATATGTTCGGCAATCTGGCCTCCATCGGTTCGCCGGGCATCTTTATTTACGGCGCCTTTGTTTTTCTGTCTGTACACGCTTATACAGAGCTCATGGACCGCAACAGACATGCAATATGGTGGGAGGCCCTGAAGAATACATTCGGTCTGGTAATTGTTGTAAATACCGGCGACTGGTTTGGCCTCAACAACTATATTCCCGGCGGGTCACTGGCAGCAGCCGGCTGGTTTGTTCTGACAACCCTGATTACGTACTGGTTTGCAATCCGGGAGGCAGAAAAAACAGTGCCGGAGCTTCAGGTGTAACTCCGGCACTGTCTGAGCAATTACTGACCTTTACGGCCCTTGCCACCCTGTTTTTTCCCGGCTGTGCCGTTGTTTTTTTCACCGGATTTGCCAGCCTGTTGTTCGGCTTTTCGGGCGTCGCGTTTTGCTGACATCTCGTCATATTTTTTAGCCTGGTCCGCATTCAGGGCTGCCCTGTGAGCTTTCGAGCGTTCGGTGCGCAGCTTCTGCATCTCGTCGCGCTGATCGGCCCTGAGTTCCTTCGCTTTGGTGCGGTATTCGTCGTTGGCTTTTTTGAAGGCTGCCTTCTGTTCGTCGGTCAGGTTGAGTTCGCGGGCCATTTCATCTTCGCCTGCCTGCTGCCGGGCCTCGACGTTTTGCGGTTGTACTGGCCGGGCCGTTTTCTGCTGTTCAGTCTGGGCATGCAATTGTGCTGATACGAAAATCGTGAGCACAATGGCTGAAGCGGATTTTAGCAATGCAAATAATTTCATGTTCTTGAAACCCCTGTTTTGTCAGGTGGCATGCATTTATGACGCTGAAAACAGCAGAAGGTTTGTCCGGAGAAGTATTAAAATTGAGTTAACACAAGTTGCGCCGGGTCGGATTTGTCAGATTTGCAGAGATTTTATGCTTTTTTACATAAAACAACTCATTTATAATCAATTTTTTATGATCTGGAAGAAGTAAAACAGTGCAAAAAAAGGTGGGGGAGTATGCCTTTGCGTTTGTCATTCACAGCGGTCGGGAATACCTGCACCTTTGTGTTGTCAATGAACGAAAAGAGCAACACATTCATTGGCTGCAATGAAATATCTTTCATGAGATTATACAAGGGAAAGCGCCGTTGAGCAAAAGAGCTCAGCGGCTTTTCTCTTTTTGGCGGTCACTATCTGCGAAATATCCTGTTCTGATTAACCACCCCCAGTACTTTGCCCTTCATTTCTGTTCCAAGAAACGGACTGTTTGCCGACTTTGATGCTGAAATGCTGTATTTCCAGGTTGCTTCCGGATCAAAAACCGTCAGGTTGGCCTTTTCTCCCTTTTTTAAGGCAGGAGCGGGCAGTCCAAGTATATTCCTTGGGGCCATTGAAAATTTGCTGACGAGTACTTCCACGGGTATATCTGTGTGAGTCAGACACAGTGAGAAAGCGGTCTCGAGGCCTGTCATTCCGAATTCGGCGTATGGAAATTCCAGATTTTTGGCCTCTTCATTCCATGGTGTGTGACTGGAACAGATCAGGTCAACAGTACCGTCGAGAACAGCCGTGCGAAGGGCTTCTGTATCCGGGTGGCTCCTCAGTGGTGGCATGACTTTCCAGTTGCTGTCGAAATCAGCCATCACTCCATCGCTGAAGCAGAGATTGATTGCTGCCACCGAGCAAGTTACTGCCAGTCCGCGCGACCGTGCATTTCTGATCAGGTCAATACTTTTGGCTGTTGATACCAGGTGAATGTGAAGTCGTCCGCCTGCATACTCAAGCAGACTCAGATCGCGTTGTACCATCAGCTCTTCCGCCAGGGCTGGGATACCTTTGAGGCCCAGCGAGGTGCTCATCACACCCTCATGCATTTGTCCGCCGGCTGCTATTGTTTTGTGGTGCGGACGGTTCATAATCAGTCCGTTGAAAGCCCTGGCATACTGAAGAGCCCGCAGAAGCAGTCCGGCATCCTGAACAGCTCGATATCCGTCGGAAAATGCGACAGCGCCTGCGTGATGCATATCTGTCAGTTCTGCGAGGTCCTTTCCGTCGCAGTTTTGCGAGACAGCCCCCAGCGGGTGTATTTCGACTGGCGATTCGTACGATTGCGCCTTGTTTTTCACATAAAGCACTTCTGATTTGGAGTGAATGGCGGGACTGGTATTGGCGAAGCAGGCGATACCGGTGAAGCCGCCGCCGGCGGCGGCGGAGAGCGCGCTTTGAATATCCTCCCGGTGTTCAAATCCCGGATCGCAGATTTGAACACCGGTATCGAACCAGCCCGGCGATACGCAGGCGCCTCCGGTATCCCATACCTCCACGCCGGTTGCCGGAGAGATATCTGCGGCAATTTCGGTGATGATACCGTTTCTGATGAGCAAGTCAGCGGGTTTTTGTACAGTTAATCCGTCGTTGATACGAACATTTTTGATCAGGAGCTGCATGTTGTATTATCTTCTGAACCAGTGGTTATTTTTTGTGACAAATCCCGGGGCCAGCCTGTAAAGGTCGGCGTCAACGGGCCTGACGAGTACTTCATCGTACCAGAAAGGAGCAAATACCTCTTTTTTGTGCAAATAGGCGCCTGTAATTGAATTGTCTTCATAAACGGTGAATTCCACATTGAACAGAGCCCAGTCGCCCACAATTGTTTCAATATAGAACCGGAGGCCTTCATGTCTGAAATTGATCTGGTGGCCGTCGGCGGCATTATTCTGTACTATTTTGAGTTCCTGTGTCATTCCCATATCCTGTGCCACATTGATCCAGAGGCTCAGGTGATACACACCTTTGGGAATGGCCTCTTTCACCAGCCAGGTGGTATCGCCGGCAACAGCCCTTGCCGAGGAGCCGGAGAAGTTGAATGATTCCGGCTTTCTGTCATCGAAGCTGACATGTTTGAACCACCTCCCGTTCATGTTGCGGGCCATCCAGCCATTTTCAAGTTTCTGCAGGTCAGTACCTGATGCCTCGGATTCCACTTTTTTCATTCGCTCGCGCGCATACACGCGCACACTGTCGGGCATCAGCGACATGATTCTCAGTTCCGGTGATTCGTAAACGGGAGTGGCCTTTGAGACCAGGTGTGCATATCTTTTCTGCACTTCTTCCCATTTGGCCGGTTCAATCAGGAGGGCTATCGGGCGGAAGTCTGACAGATCGCCGAATATGGCGGGTGTTTCGCAGGGGGGGAGCGACCATTGAACCGACTTGACCATACGGCCAACGGAGGAACGGCTCATAAATACACCCATGTCGGGTATCCCTGTCTGATAGGCTGTGTACTGAGACTTTTTAAACAGCGGATAATAGATATCGAGCCATATATTTTCCGAGCCGACATGATAGTATGGCAGTGGCATCAGCGCCTGAAATCCGCTGTAGTCAACCTTGTTCAGCCAGTGATCGGGTGATGAGGCTGCTGCTCCGGGTTGGGCGGGAGAAGGCGCCGTTTCGATTCTGTTGAGTTTCTGAAAAACCAGTGCTTCCTGGCACATAATGAAAAGAGGCAAAAGAGCGATGGCCCATTTTCTGGTGTTGGGGAGGTGCAGTCCGCGCCATTGCCGGTTTTTGATGCCTGATACAAGAACATTCAGTTCCTGTTTCCATGTCTGATTTACCGGGTAGTGCGAACTTTTATTCCATAAAACATAAAAAACAAGCAAATTGGCCCCATAATAAAATATCCAGGTGAATCTTCCGAGACCCCTGGACTGCCTGAACGGGCCCAGATAATCCACCATCCACTCCATACCGGGTATGGCGAACGGAAATCCGCAGCCGATCAGCACGAGGGCGAATCCTGCTGCGAAAACACCGTTCATATATCTTTTATGTACCCTGTGGTAGGCAGCCGTGTCCCATGACGGGTCGAACATCCTGAATTTTCGTTTGAAAACAACCCAGAGAGTGAATACAAATGCAACGATACCCACGTAAGCCTGAGATTCCGGATCTATTCTTCTGATATGTATGATATTTCGGTCAATCCACTGAAAAACAGGCATGTTCTCGTAAGGAAGAAAAATGCCTTCCCAGTAAGCTATGTAGTGTGTGAAACCCCAGGGATTTGCCGGCCGGTCGGGACAGTAATCGGACCAGTGTACCCACAAATTGAGGAGAGTGAAGGGCAATACCACCATTACAATCAGGTGATACGACCTTTTGGCGATATTTTTCCAGCGGAAGTCGGTCAGAATCTGGTACGCTGTGTAAAGTCCGAGGAAAATGGCAGATACTCCGAAATTGTAAAAGTGCAGTTGTGCTGAAAAAAACAGCAAAATTCCGATCAGCAGGCTCTGATACCGCCTGCTGAAGCGTTCTTCATAGCGGCAAAGCAGCAGCAGCAGCAGCGGCAGTATCCAGGTGTGTGAGAGTCCGAAGTGCGTATCGAACCGGTTGTTCTGCGGAGACAGGAACAGTATTCCCAGCGAGGCGATACCTGCATACCATACGGGAATATGAAGTTTTCTGAGCAGCAGAAAAATGGCACAGGCACCGATGAGCATGGAAATAACCTGGAACCAGTTCATCAGTCCGACGGTATCGGCGCTGATATCCGAGACATGCCGGCTCCACCACTGCAGGGCTGCACTGAAAACAGGCTGATTGTCGGTAAACAATACGTGTTCGCCGTAAGGATAGTTCATTCCCTCGTAGTGCGTATAGCCGGCGTCGTATCTGACGTGCCATGCCGAGGTCATGTAATTTTTGAATGCATCGGGGGAGTCGAGCAGCATATAGTCATTGGCATTTTTCAGCCATACGCCGTGTTTGGTCCACAGGAGTAACGCGGCTATACCCATTACGGCCATCATTCCCCAGAAGGTGTGACTTTTGGGAGAGCAGAGGTGGCGGAAAAAATGTGCTGTCTGGTTAAACGTATTCAAGACTGCTTTACTTTAGTGGATGTACTGTCGGAGGAGCAACTGCAGGAAATTGCCGCCTTCAGTGGCGAGCACTCTCCAGTTTACGGGGCTGAATACGACACCGGGTCTGAGTTCTACAGGTACCGGAGATACAGGTATCCTGTTTCCTGCCATCATCAGGAACTCCAGGTCGAACAGAAAACGGTCAATGGTTGTTTGCAGAAAAAGTTCCTTTCCTGTATTGTCGAAGGCTTTCAGTCCGCACTGTGAGTCATCAATGGGTTGTTTGAGAACGTTTCTGAGCATCCAGCGCAGGGCCCGGGAGATAATTCGTCTGGAAAGTGGTACGTGTGCGTAGTAGCCGGTATCCCTGTTTCCTGCGGCTATACCCCCCCGGGCGATGAGTACTTCTGTTACCCTGATCATGCTGTCAGTGGTATAGGGGAAGTCGGCATCGGTAACCATATGCAGATCAGCGGATGAATGTCGCACACCTTCTCTGAGTGCGTAACCTTTCCCGCGATTGGTCCGGTAGTTCACCACGGTTACACCCGGGATGAGTTCCTGCAGCAGCGTTTTACTTTTTTCCGTGAAATTTCGGGGTGATCCGTCGTTTACAACTACCAGTCCGGTATGAGAAACAAGACCGGCCACACTGGAGGCCAGTCCGTTGAAGCGGCTGGCAAGCGCCATTTCCCAGTCGGGCGGCGGGTTGTAGCAGGGAACAATAATATTCAGTGCAGGTTTCAAACGACGGTGCCGGTTTTGCTGTTATAGCGGGCAAAGTTAGAAAAAAGCGCTGGACTACGGGCTTGTTCTTGCTGGCAACTGCTTATTTTTGCGATTAAAATCAGAGACATGAATTACTGGCTGGTCAAATCGGAGCCCGACGTTTACAGTTACGAGCGGCTGGAGAGTGAGGGTGTTACTCGCTGGGACGGTGTGCGCAACTACATGGCGCGCAATAACCTGCGTGCCATGAAGACGGGTGATTTGTGTTTGTATTATCACTCGAATATTGGTCTGGAAGTGGTGGGTATCGCGCGCGTGAGCAGGGAGCATTATCCTGATCCCACGGCTGAATCGGGCGACTGGTCTGCGGTTGATCTGGTTCCGCTGAAGAAATTCAGCCGTCATGTAACACTGGCCGAGATCAGGGCCCATCCTGCGATGCAACGGTTGCTGCTGGTCAGAAACCCCCGTATATCGGTGATGCCTGTCACACCGGATGAATTCAGTACCCTGCTGGCGCTGGGAGAAACGACACTTTAAATGATTATTCAGAACAACAGAATGCAGTTTGGCCGTGTGCCGGGAGGAGGTTTGGGCTGCCTGATATTCGCGGTGCTGCTGATTGCTGCAGGCTATTACATACTGAAAGGCCTCTACTTTCTGCTCTGGTGGGCAGCGCCTGCTTTGCTGGTACTGGCGCTCATTGTTAACTGGCGCGTTTTTCCGCGCACCATCACCAGCTGGCTCGATACACTGGAAGCGCGCCCTGTTCATGCTGTTGTTCAGGCGGCATTCGCTGTCGTTGCATTTCCTTTTTTTGCACTCTGGCTTTTTCTAAAGGCAGCCGGTACCCGTCAGGCAGATCGAATTCAGCGCCAGTTCAGAGAGAATCCGTCGGGACAGGATGAATACACTGATTATGAGGAAATAGACAGCAAACCGGGATCGGGTGTGTAGTTCAGTATCCGATCCCGGTTCGACAGAGCTTTCTACTTGCTGCCTTTCCAGACAAACCAGCCCACGTATGTGAAACAGACCAGCGGGACCCAGAGTGCCATGGTCATTCCGTTCGCCTGAGAGAGGAAGCCGGCTACCGGGGGCAGCACTGCACCACCCACGATTGCCATGATGACCAGGGAGGAGGCCAGTTTGCTCTCTGCAGGCGGTAAACCCTTTGTTGAAAGCGCAAAGATGGTGGGGAACATGATACTCTGACAGAAATAGGTGAGCATGATACACAGCACTGCAGTAAATCCGCCGGTGGCCATGGCCAGTGCAACCAGAATAATGGCTGCTGCAGAGTAATATGACAGTACCTTTCCGGCCTCCATTCTGCTCATCAGGAAAGTGCCCAGAAAACGGCCGAGCATGAAGAGTACCAGTGCGAAAGAGGCGTGAAAGCCTGCAATCTGCTCGGGAGTCATGGTGTCGGTGAACCGGTAAATGGTTCTGACAATACCCAGATGCTGTTCTGATGCAAAATCCAGCTTGAAGTCAACAAAGTAACCCCAGAGTGTAGCCTGGGCGCCCACATTGGCGAACTGTGCAATAACACCCAGTTTCAGATGGCGGTACTTTCCCAACAGACTGAAGATACCGGCAGAGCCTTCAGACTGTTCTTCTTCCCTGCCCACTTCGGGCAGTTTTGTGAGGGCAAACAATACGGCTACAGCAGCCACCAGTGCTGCCAGTGCCAGATATGGTCCCTGTACAGAATGTGCCTCCTCAATACGCGCCTCCGTAATCTGCCCGGGTGTAAGCAGTGAAAGCAGTTCGGGTGTATACTCTTTGGTCGAGAAAATAAACAGACTGCCGATAACCGGACCAAGAATCAGGCTGATGCCGTTGAAAGATTGTGCAAAATTGATACGCCAGGCCGCCTCCTCTTTACTTCCCAGTACGGTTACATACAGGTTGGCAGCAGTTTCGAGAAATGCCAGACCACTGGCAATGGTGAATAATGCAAAGAGAAAGAATCCGTACACCCTCAAATCAGCTGCCGGATAAAACAGCAGTGCCCCGACAGCATAGAGTGTAAGTCCGGCCAAAATTCCACGTTTGTAACCCCACTTTCGCATGAAAATACCAGCCGGGATAGCCATTACGAAATATCCCGCATAAAAGGCCGAGTCCACGATACCGGCCTGAAAACGGTTCAGATCGAGTGCGAACTGAAAATGCCGGATTAGCGAGCCGTTCAGGCTGTTTGCAATACCCCAGAGAAAAAACAGGCTGCACACCAGGGCGAAAGGCAGAAAAAAAGGATTGCGGGTTGTTTTTGTATTGTTCACAGAAAGATGTATTTTTGTTCATTGAAAATGATCGTGCGGCAAATAACGGAATATATGCCCGATATTTTCAACAGTTTTGCAGTTTTTGACTGCTAATCTATGGCTGTGTATCCGGAAATGTTTTTCTGACTCAAACAGACACAAACACTATGACATTTCCCGGACCCGGTCTGACCGCCGTTGCTGCGGCATTCCTTCTGTTTATTTCCTGTAAAAACGAAAATCTCCGACACCAGGTATCACCTCCGTCCGATGGTCACCATCGGATGATTGCCATGCTCGACAGTATTTTCCGAAATGCCGATCCGCTTGATTGTTACAACCTCAACGGAAGAAAGGCAGCTTTTATAAAAGATAAACTTGATCAGGCGGCCAGTGGGAGCGGCAGAATCAGTCTGCAATTCAAATATGCAGACCAGCTGATGAATGCCGGCCAAAACGAGATGGCCACGATGGAACTGCTCGATGTGGTGCAGCAAATCAACGACTCCCTGTACGATCAGTCCAAGTTGATCTACGAATTGCTCGCGTTGACCTATATGCGTCTGGGTGAACAACAAAACTGTATCAATACCCACAATGCTGAATCCTGTATCGTTCCGCTATCGGGTGGCGGACAGTATTCCATGAGATCGGGGCCGGAGAGCGCCATCAAAATTTACAAGCGTATTCTTGCCAAATATCCGGATGATGCCCAGAGTAGCTGGCTGCTCAATCTGGCATATATGGCCATTGGACAGTGGCCCGACGGGGTGCCGGTAAAGTTTCGTATGCCCGGGGAGGTCTTCCGGCAACGCGGGAATATTCATTTTGACAATGTGGCCATATCAGCAGGTGTGGATGCCCGTGGTATCTCTGGTGGTGTATGTGCAGAAGACTTCGACGGGGATGGCAACATTGATTTGTTTGTCACATCATACGGACTTCGGGATCAGGCGCGTTTTTACCATAATAACGGCGACGGAACCTTTTCTGAACGTACGAAAGAAGCCAATTTGACCGGAATTGTGAGTGGTCTGGGCACTGTTCATGCTGACTATGACAATGATGGAGACCGTGACATTCTCATCCTTCGCGGAGGCTGGCTGACTGGTGGGACACACCCCAATTCACTGCTCAGAAATGACGGAAAAGGTGTTTTTACTGATGTTACCATCGAAGCCGGACTCCTCTCGTTTCATCCAACGCAGGCCGCCGACTGGGCCGATTACGACGGTGATGGTTACCTTGATCTGTATATTGCCAATGAGACCAGCGATTCTCTGGTACCACATCCAAACGAGTTCTGGCACAATAACGGAAATGGTACATTTACCAATGTGGCTGCGCCACTCAATCTGAATATTACCGGTTACTTCAAGGCAGCAGTATGGGGCGATATCAACAATGACCAGCGCCCCGATCTTTACCTGAGCAACGTAAATGGTGAAAACAAACTTTTCGTGAACAGAGGAGGAACTGCACCCGACAAATGGACTTTTGAAGATATTTCTGCCAAAGCCGGAGTAACCAATCCGGTAATGAGTTTCCCGGCTTTCTTTTTTGACTGCGACAACGACGGTAACGACGATATTTTTGTAACCGATTTCACGATTGATCCGAATGATCCGACAGCTGCGCCGTTAATCAGGGAGTATATGGGGAAACAACCACAGGGTGACTGGCTGAGGTTATACAGGAATAACGGTAATGAAACCTTCACTGATGTGCACCGTGCCATGGGCCTGCATACCATCACCTACGCCATGGGCAACAATTTTGGCGATCTTGACAATGACGGCTGGCTGGATGTTTATCTGGGAACGGGAAAACCTGATTTGCGTACCGTAGTGCCAAACCGGATGTTCCACAACCTGGGCGGAAAGAAATTCGAGGACATCAGCATGAACGGTTTTGCCCATATTCAGAAGGGGCACGGTATTGCCTTTGCCGATTTTGATAACGACGGTGACCAGGATATATATGCAGTACAGGGCGGGGCTTTCGAGGGAGATATATCCAACTGTGTACTTTTCGAAAATCCGGGCTATGACAATCACTGGATAACCCTGTTTCTCGAAGGTAA
>CAILQK010000025.1 GCA_903836265.1 uncultured Bacteroidota bacterium
CGGTCCGGCGACTGGCCGGCGCACGGTGAAGTCTCACTCATGAAGCCCCAAGTTCAGCTGTATACGGATGGCGCGTGTTCGGGCAACCCGGGACCGGGCGGATGGGCGTACATCCTCAAGCACCCCGCGACGGGCAAGATGCGCGAGGCCAGCGGCGGCGAGGCGTCGACGACGAACAACCGCATGGAGCTCACGGCGGTCATCGAAGGGCTGTCGGCGCTGAGCAAGCCGACCAACGTGCTGCTGTATTCGGATTCCAAGTACGTGCTCGACGGGCTCGAGAAGTGGATCGTCAACTGGAAGCGCAACGGCTGGCGCACGGCCTCGAAGGAGCCGGTCAAGAACGTCGACCTCTGGCAGGCGCTCGACGCGATGCGGCTGCGCCACGACGTGTCGTTCCACTGGGTGAAGGGGCACGACGGCCACCCGGAGAACGAGCGGTGCGACGAGTTGGCGGTGATCGAGGCGAGGAAGTTCGGGGGGTGAGGCAACTGGGCATTGCGGCTCATCCACGGTGGTGCGTGCTGATGACATGCGTTCGCCCGCTTCGGGCGCACGAGGTGTAGCCGTGCGGCGCAGCCCGGCTTTGCGGGCCAGCCCGCGGACGGGCATCGAAGCGCGAGCGATGCTGGTGGTCTGGTGGTCAGGCGAGTCGGGATGTGGTGTCGTGCATCTCTGAGGCGATGTTCGCGTCACGTCGGCACGCCCCGACCCGTGGGCTCGCTCGAAGACTCGCAGCGCACCACGGCTACCTCTGGTGCGCCCTCACGGGCGAAGAGGGCGGCTCCGATTCGAGCATCAGGTCTGCAGCACGCCGGTCTTGTAGGGCTGGGCGTAGTTCCACCCCTGATTGGCGGCCTCGAGCGCGTCGACGAGTTCGGCGCGGGTGTGGTGGGGTTCGATGATGCGGTCGACCCAGCCGCGGGCCGCGCCGTGGCGGATGTCGGCCTGCTCGGTGTAGGCGGCGTGGATCGCGCCGTAGATGGCCTTGTGCGCCGCCTCGTCGATGGTCTCGCCCTTGCGCTTGCGGCTGGCTTCCTCGATGGTGGTGAGCACGCCGGTAGCCTGGTTGGCGCCCATGACGGCGCACTTGGCGCCGGGCCAGGCGAAGGCGAGGAACTGGTCGAAGGCCCTGCCGCACATGGCGTAGTTGCCCGCGCCGTAGCTGCCGCCGAGGATGACGACGATCTTGGGGACGACGCAGTTGCTCATGGCGTTGACCATCTTGGCCCCCGCGCGGATGATGCCGCCCTGTTCGCTGTCGCGGCCGACCATGAAGCCGGTGGTGTCGTGGAGGAAGACGATGGAACTCAAGCCGGTGGAAACACTGAAAAAGAAACTGGCAAGTACGGTATCAGCACAGCAAACTCAGCCGGCGCGGCTCGAAATGTCCATAGAAAGGATACCCGTCAAACCCGAAGTGCAGGAAGCAGACATCATGGATCAGCATAATAATCAGAGCCCGACCGCCCCGTCCGGTGAATCCAGGCAAACCGGACAAGGCACAACTCTATCTGTGCCAGCCTATCAGACCTATGAAGCCTGGTATAACTCCTTCAATGTTCCGCTCCTCGGCGCCCGGAAAAAAGTGGAAGACGAAATGTCATTTGAAGAAAGGAAAACAGTTCACCTGGAGGAGGAAGAGGACATCGAAACAACTGAAAAAGAAGAAGTTACAAACAACGCGAATTCAAAAAACATTCCGCAGGGTACGGGTGTGGCACAGGCGCTGGCAGAGAAGAGTATTTCCGAGAACAGAGATGTGATATCAGAGACACTGGCACGTTTGTTCGCCCGGCAGGGGTACAGAGAAAAAGCAATTCTCATGTATGAAAGGTTAATTTTGACTTTTCCCGAAAAAAGCGCTTACTTTGCGGCCGAAATTGACAAACTAAAAAAGTAAATTCACGATGTTATCTACCATAACCGTTCTCATCGCCATCGTGAGCGTTCTGCTCGTACTGGTTGTTCTGATGCAAAACTCCAAAGGTGGGGGTCTTGATCCGAACTTTGGCGGCCAGGCCCAGCAACTTTTCGGTGCAGCCCGCTCCACCGATTTTATTGAAAAAGCTACCTGGGTACTCGCTCTCCTGCTCGGTCTGCTTTGCGTGGCCGCAGTCGTGACTGTTGGTGGAGGTTCCGCTACCCCTACCGAAATTCCGCTCCAGTCTCAGTAATCAACTGCGGACCTTTCTTTTTCGGACAACATGGATCATCCTGTGAGTTACTCGCGGGATGATTACTTTTATGGTACATACGGGATTTTTCTGCCATTTTTGAATCCGGCAGAAAATCCCGTATGTGTTGTTTTACTACCGCTGTATCACCAGTTTTTGTACAAGAGTTCCGGTTGATGATGATACCTGCAGGCTGTAAACCCCCGGAATCAGGCTGCCCACGCCAAGTGTTTCATCAAAAGTGCCGGCATTGACTTGTCCGAAACTGCCCGCCTGCACTGTTTTGCCACCGGCATCAATAATCCGGTAGGTCAGTTCTGCATTATCCTCCATATATATTCTGACGGCAACAGCCTCTGTTGCGGGATTGGGCCACAGGTACATACCTCCACGTGCTGCGGGCTCAATAGTTGAAACCGCAACCGGCGGGAGCGGCACTGTAACACCCGACCCGAAAGCAGCCCAAAGGGCGAAGGCCGGAGATACGCCGCTGTAATAGCCGGAAGCAAACACTGTAACAGCTTCGCCGGGATGCTGCAACCATTCAGCGATATAGGCCCCCAAAATATTGTTGTTGTTATTGAATGGTGTCAGATAGTACTTGTAATCAGCAGCTGAAGCGCTCTGATATCCGGAAAACTCGCCATACTGGAGATTGTCGAACAGGACAGCCCCTCCGGGCAGCCGTATGTCCACCTCGGGCGCATCAGTGGAGCCGTGAAAAAACTGGGCATCCACATTGCCGGGTACAGAGGCCAGTTCCCGCGTACCTGATTTGAGAAACAGTTTGAAAGCTTTGGGGCCGGGAGCGCCAACAATACCCGAGGCAACAATCACGTACGTTTCACCAGTATTGAAATTGACCGGCAAACTCGTAAAAGCACCTGCGGAAGACGTGCTGGTATCTGCAGCTACTTTAACAGTCAGGTTCCTGTCGGCTGGAATATCTGCAAATGGTGTAGCCGTACGAAATGAGAAGCCATCGAGCATACGGGTATTGCCAACATATACATCAAGTAACGGGGCTGGAGAGTTGTGTACGAGTTGAAACCTTGCATAGGGTGTACGTCCAAACTCAGTCACAGTTCCATCAGGAAAGGCGGCCAGTAATGCAAGTCCGGGCGACTGGGACAGAAATCCGGAGGCAAAAACGGTGGCCACTTTTCCTGACAGGCTGCTCAGGTCTGCCCTGAAGGAAGCTGCCGTCTGGCTGGTTCCGGCGGGCTGCAGAGCAAGATCGTATTTGGCGACCGGCAGATTCTGATAGTCGGTGAACGTTCCATAAGAAAGTCCGGATACTAAATTATCTGCCTCAAAAACGGCATCCAGATCCACCGCGGAAGCATCAGGCACCCCGTGAAATACCATCATATCCAGTCCGCTGGCACTGCCAGTTTCGCGGGCATCAGATTTGACGAACAGACTGAGCGCCGACGGACCGGCAGCGCCGGTAATTCCGGCAACCATCATGACATATCGTTTGCCAGTCTGCAAGTTGAACGGAAAACTTGCGATGGAAGCAGATGCTCCCGTACTCCCGGATCCGGCAATGCCAAATCTGAGGTTTCTGTCAGCGGGCACATCTGCAAAGGCAGTTGCTTTTCGAAAGACAATGTTGTCTGCCAGCCTTATACTGTCAATATAAATATCAAGCGGATTGTCGGGGGCATTGTGAATAACCTGAACCCGGGCCATCGGAGTGATGAGCAGCTTGACTACAGATCCGTCGGAAAAGGCAACAAACACACCCAAAGACGGCGATCCGAGAAAATATCCGGAAGCAAAAACAGTTATAGTATTACCAGCCTTGTCACTCAGATCGCTTCGCAGCGTTACTCCGGTATTATTGGTGCCGGCCGACTGGATGGCGAGGTCATACAGATCGGGAGGCAGCGTGATATAGTCGGTATATTTGCCGTATGAGAGATTCTCTACCAGATTATTTGCCACCCATACAGCATCCACATCAACGGCCGGAAAGTCGGGAGAACCATGAAATACCGTGACATCCACCCCGTTTGACAGGGCTGTTTCGCGGGCATTATCCTTGATATACAGATTGATTGCGGTCGGTCCGGTGGCTCCGATTACTCCGGCAATCATGACGATGTAAGTTTTCCCCGAGTCGAACACAACAGGGAAAGTGGCAACCACATCTGAAACTGATGTACTGGTTTTGGGAGCAATACCAATACTGACAGTGTCGCCGGCAGGCATATCCATGTACGGTGTCGCCGTACGAAAAGTGAAATTGTTAAAAAAAAGCGCAGTTCCTCTGTAAACGTCCACCGATGTGGGGCCGGGAGAATTCTGGATGAACTGTACGCGGGCTGTCTGGGCAACTGACGAGGTAACCATAAACAGGGTCAGAAACAGAAAAGGAATAAAAGTTCTCATTGAAATGGTTGTTTAAGCTGGACAAGCAGCTGTCAGAAGGAAAAACTGAATAACAAAGGTAAGTTATAATAGCTGTTCAGGCAAAACAAGGAAAAATCCATACCCACCCGGCCCCATTTTTCAGCCCTGAAAGGGCGAAATACATCAAGGGGAGGGGAGCCTCTCGGCCAGGTTCGATACCAGGGAGGGGGTGTTGGGTATTGGGGTATTGGCTATGGGGTATTGGAAGAAACACACGATACCATCCTGCATCCTGTAACCCCCTGATTCATCAGGGGGCCGGAGCCAACCACCAGTCACATCTTTCATGCTGACAAACATCACATCAAAAACAAATCAGGATAAACAGGTGTAAGATCATGCAATGA
>CAILQK010000026.1 GCA_903836265.1 uncultured Bacteroidota bacterium
AGGTAAATATCGAAGTCAAATGCATAGGTGATGGCTGTTGTCACCATCCAGATCAGGATCAGTCCGATCAGGCCACCCATGATACAAAGCACCACTGCTTCGATGAGTATTTCGAGCAGGATGAACCACCGTTTGGCTCCGAGCGCCATTTTGATACCTATAATATTGGTGCGTTCCCTGACAGAAACGAACATGATATTGGCGACAGAGAACATACCCACGAACAGGGCGAAGATACCAATGACAAATCCGGCAATATTCATGGTGCCGAATACATTTTCGAGCAAACCGCTGAGTATGGACAGCGTATTCAGAGCGAAGTTATTCTCGTCTCTGGGTTTGATGCGGCGTTCAGAGCGCAGCACGCCCGTGATCTCGTCTTTCATATCGTCGAGATTTACGCCTGGTGCGGCCTTGACCATGAGACTGCTCTGGTGCATATTGCCATCCGCCCTGATACCGAATCCGCGTCGGGCGAGGTTATAACTGACAAGTACTCCGTTGTCAAAATTGAAAGGCTTGAAGATATCCTTGCCTGATTTGTTCAGTACACCTACTATCCGGAGTTTGCGGCCTCCCACATTGATGACTTTATCGAGCGGATCCACACTGGTTCCGAACAGATTTTCAGCCACCACGCCGCCCAGAATACATACATCGCTGCCGTTTTGCGATTCAATCGGCGAGAAATAACGACTTTCTCCTGCAAAATCCAGTTGAAAAAGATCGCGGCAGTCATCTGTCATACCCAGAATAAAAGTACCTTCCACACTGGAGGAGTGCCATTTGAGGGCTTTTACACCCAGAAACTGCCAGTAGCCCACCTTGTCGGCCAGCTCAAGACGCTCCTGCAGTGCCTCGAACTCGGCGTAGGTGGAGTTGGGCCGGCGCATCCATTTCCAGTAATTGGCGCCGGGGTCTTCTGCCCAGGAGAATTTTTCGATATAAATGACGTCATCTCCCAGCTTCTGCATGCTGCTCCGGATGTTGTCTTCGAGCGAGTTGACTGCGCTTTTGACACCGATGATGCAGAAAATTCCGATGGTTACCCCGAGGAGCGACAGGAAGGAACGAAGTTTGTTCGCCATCAGTTGCTGCCACGCCTGAGCTGCGCCTTCATACAGGATTCGGAGGAAATGTTTCATGTCTTTTACTCAAAGGTCCGGCTTCATCGCAGGCCCGGTCAAAAGTAATACGTGTTTCCCGCGTGCGTGCACCCGATTCGATGAAAACAGACTGAATTTCTACCAAAGCATTAAAAATCATTCCTCTGCTTCGTAATACACCTTGTAGTACTTCTTGCCTTTTTCCTCATCGAAACCGCGTTCGATCAAATCGCGGCGGCCGTGCACGTAAATGTGGAAGTTTTTGTCGAGTTTGATGATACTCTTGAAAATCTTGAATTCCTTCTTTACAGCCTGCTGACTGATATCAAACTTGTCTTCAAGTGGCAGGGCATAGGCTTTGGTGTATTCCTCCCTGAACTCGCGGAAGGCATCCTGCTGTTCTTCCTCTTTGAAGAGCGTCTTGGTGAAATCCTCCACCTCAAACATCTCATTGTCCTTGAAGTAATCGCCGGAGCGGTTGAGGAGGTCAATGGTATCGGTACGGTCGAGTCCGAGCTGGAAGGGCGCCTTTTGGGTGATGAATTCGCCTGCAAGCTGAATATAGTGCCGGGTATTGAAGTAATTGTCTTCTATGGGTCTGATTCGCAGGAATTCATCCTTCCAGAAGGATCGTTCGTCTTTTTTTGAAACGGAATCAATGGCGCACATTCTGTACCCTTCCGCTTCATCCATATTGAAGATGAGTGCGGCGATGGACAGTTTCCCGGTGGGAATTCCGTCGAGAACGTTCAGGGTGAATGCCTCCTGGTTTCGCTCTGTTTTAAGAAAGGAATCCTTGTTTTGTACTTTCCACAAACCGATAGCTGTAACGGGTTCACCGTGCAGCATCAGATCCTCAAAATAACCGAGGAAGAATTCGCCGCCCTGTATTTTCGGGTTTTCACAGCACTGGTACAGGAGTTGTGCCAGTTTGCCGGCCTCCTCGCTGCAACTTTCCGGATTGCTGAAAACAGTATTGCAGATCTGGTACAGCTGGTGATTGCTCACATCCTCATCGTGATGAAAATAGAAAAACTCCTCTGTTTTCTCAAACGGTTTGAGCATGGCGGTCAGAATCACTTCTTCTGCATAGTCGTGGAGCGGTATCAGCGTGCGGGTGGGGATAACCACTCCTTCGAAGCGCTGTTTGTTGCCTACCCATGAGGCGGTGAAACGGGTTAATCTGGCAGCGGAATAGTCTAACATGTCGAGTTATGCCTGAGGTGATAATGAGGGTCAAAATTCAGGAGAATTTGTCAAAGAAAAAATTTGAATGATCTTCGCACCTGCATTAAATACCAACACGTTGAAAATTGCCGTAAATACCCGTTTTTTACTGTCGGGCCAGCTGGAGGGATTTGGCTGGTACACGCATGAAATTGTGAGCAGGCTGGTTCGGAATCATCCTGCAGACCAGTTTTTCTTTTTCTTTGATCGTCCGTACGACAAGCGGTTTGTTTATGGCCCGAACGTGACGCCTCTGGTGCTTTTCCCGCCTGCGCGGCATCCGTTGTTGTTCGACTGGTGGTTTGAGTGGTCGGTACCGCGGGCACTCAAACGCTGCGGAGCCGATGTATTCTTTTCACCGGACTCGATGTGCAGTTTGCGTTCCGACGTTCCGACGGTGATGACGTGTCATGACCTGGTTCCGCTTCATTTTCCCGAACAGGTGGCAAGCAGACACAGGTCTTATCTGCAGCGCAAGTTGCCACAGTGGTTTGAGAGAGCCGATCACCTGCTGACAGTCTCCGAGTTTGTCAAAAATGATATGGTAACAACCTGCGGTATTGCTCCGGAGAAGATCACGGCTGTTTACAATGGTTGCCGCGACGATTTCAGGCCGCTCACAACGGGTGAAATCGAAGACGTGAGAAACCGTTATACTTCCGGACAGCCCTACTTCTTTTACGCGGGTGCGATACACCCCCGCAAGAACGTGCATCGTCTGATTGAGGCATACGATCAGTTCCGGTTGAAAAACGGCGTTTCGTGCAAATTGCTGCTGGCTGGTCGCTTTGCCTGGCAGACGGGTGAAATACGCCGGGCATGGGAGCAGGCCCTTTTTCGCGATGATATTGTGTTTCTCGGATACGTGGGTGAGCGCGATTTGCCCCTGCTGACCGGTGCAGCGCTTGCCTCTGTCTATGTGTCCCTGAGTGAGGGGTTCGGGTTGCCGCTGGCGGAGGCCATGGCCTGTGATGTGCCTGTGATGACATCCGGAGTGAGTTGTCTGCCCGAGGTAGCCGGCGATGCCGCCCTGCTGGCAGATCCGTTTGATATAGCCTCAATTGAAGCAGGAATGACGGATTTGTACAACAACGCAACACTTCGGGGCGATCTTGTTGCTCGCGGGCGTGTGCGCAGGAAGGCTTTCAGTTGGGACAAGGCGGCGGAGGCAGTGTGGAGTGTGTTGGAAACCACAGCCGGCTGATGGTGACGACTGGAAATGACGGGCGGGTTGCGGGTGGATGAACCTTAATTTTTTTTTAATAACAGCTTCATTATCTTCATGTTGGTTGAATCAGTAAGGAAACTGATACTGAAATGCACGGTGTTCGTTTTGGTATTGCTTTTTGTCGGCACGGGTATATGCGCCCAGACCCGGTACGTTCATGTGGACGGTTTTGACACAGGCGACGGGCTCTCTCATAACCATATTTACCAAACCTTCCAGGACAGCAGAGGATTTGTGTGGGCTGTTACAGGAAACGGGTTGCAATTTTACGACGGGCATCTGTTTGCCAAAATCACCGGCTGGCCTGTAGTTATGTCGCCCAGGGATATAGCTGTCCTTTTTGAAGATGGCTCCGGGAATCTGTGGATTAAAACTCCGGCCGGATTCGGACTGGTAAATATCTATACTTTCCAGTACAAATCAGCACGGGAAATTCTGGGAAATGACCTGTTTCCGCGGGTGACGGATATTCGGCGATCAGGCGACCATCGTGTTCTGCTGGCAACTAACAATGGAGAATTAGTTGCGTTTGATCCTGAAAAGCGCACCTCTCAAGTCCTGTTCAAATCTGAAAATGGTTTATTTGCTTTTGTGCGTGACTACAGGGGAGGTGGCATAATATGGATTAAATACCCCAAAACAGTGGATGAATACACGACTGTAAGTGCACTTGACAGCAGCGGAGCGGTACTGTGCAAAATGGAAGTGAGAGATGGTAGCGGATGCCGTGTGCTGTCGGACGGTCGGCTGGCCAATATTACGTATCATGATTTTTCTTTGTTCGATAGCGAAGGGAAAGAAAAAAACTGGTCGCTTTTCAGCAATGTTCCTTTGAGCAATGTGCATTTGTGGGAATTTGACGAAGATCCGTTAACTCGCACGGTGTATGTGTTTAATCAGGGCAGGCTCTGGAATATAAATCTTGCCGGAGATGACAGAATCCGTGAGGTAGAGGCGGGTGATCTTAACTCCATTGCCAGCGTTTATCACCTGATGACAGACCGGGATGGGAGTGTGTGGCTTTCCACCATCAATGGAATTGCCCGGCTTTCGAGAGTCGGGCAGCGATTCACCCGTCTGTTCCGGGAAAATCCGGAGGGCAAAACAGATCCTTTCGTCAATTCTTGCAGGGGTTTTTTTGAGGATTCGGATGGCACCGTTTATCTGAGTGTATCCGGGAAGGTTTTCAGAAAAAGAAGGGGCGAAGACGGTTTTTCAGAAGCAATTTCTTTTGATGGTGCAGTATATGCAGTTGGCGCTGCAGGGCAAAACGGATTGTGGCTAACGAGGGGCGAACTTGTATGGTGGAACAGGCAAACCGGTGAACGGAAGTACAAAATGCCTCCCGCTTCAGTCCGGAATGAAAATATATGGTCGGTGTATGATCAGGGACAGAAAGTATGGCTTGGACATGCGGTATCGCTCCTGTACTACGATAAAAAACTGGATATCATAGTGCCTTTTACGGATTTTAATGGATTCGAGTCGCTCAAAGAGACCATTATTCATGAAATTGTTCCTTCAGGTATCGGGAATAACCTGTTTCTGTTGACAAGCAGCGGAATTTTTGAGTTAAACCCGGAATCCGGAATCGTTGCGCGTTATTATTCGGGAGGGCGCGGGCGCTACAAAATACCCTTCGACAACATCAGACATATCTGTCGCAGTGACAACGGGCATGTCTGGATGGCGACGTCTATGGGGCTTGTTGACTGGAATGTCACGGATGGGGGGTCGAAGGTGTTTACAAAACAGGATGGGTTGCCAGACGAAAACCTGTATGCTGTTTACGAAGACAATTATGGCTACCTGTGGATCAGCAGCGATTTGGGTATTATTCAATTTCATAAAAATTCGGGTTCATTCAGGCATTTTACAGAATCAGAGGGTGTAACAAATAACGAGTTCAACCGTATTTCCCACCTGATGACTTCAGATGGTTTCATTTATTTTGGGAGTGTCAACGGGGTCACTGTTTTCAATCCGGCTGATTTCAAAGACGATTTTTTTACGAACAGGGCATCCGGACCTGTTTTGGTGTCAGCTCAATTGTTTTCGGAGTCAGCCAACAGGGAAACAGATTTGTTGCCAGATTTTCTGTCAGACGGCAAGCTGGTGATGTATCCGGGCGACAGGTACCTGAAGATCCGTTTTGGGAGTCCTGACCTTGTCAATTCCGGCTCTGGTGGTGATTACATGTTCAGGATTGATGGCGTACACAGCGATTGGCAACAGATCAATTTCCCTGAAATTACCTTGTCCGGGTTGCCCTACGGAACTCATACCCTGCAGGTTCGCACCAAACCGATCGGAGGCAAACTCTCTGATACCATGGTTGAAATCCCGATTGAAATCATTCCGCCTTTTTATCTGAAATGGTGGTTTTGGACCATCGTGCTGATATTATTGATGGGAGCGATCCATATCTGGACAACATACCGTTCGGGTGAGTTCGTGAAACGACAGAAAGAACTTGAGGCTGCCATCCGGGCAGCTACCGAAAAGATGCAGGCCGACAATGAACTCATCATACAGCAGGCCGGCAGGATTTCCCGGCTGAGTGCGGAAAAAACCAGATTTTATATCAATCTGACCCATGAGTTCAGGACACCGCTGTCACTCATTACGGGGCCTCTCAGGGCCATACTTCGCAACAGACAGATGAACGGTCAGCATCAAATGATGCTCATTGAAACAGCGATAAAAAATGCCGGTCAATTGATCAAATTAGCCAACGAAATGCTGTTCCTTGAAAAGGAGGAGGCGTCCCCGCAGCCCTTGCGTCTTGTTCGAATTCAATTGTTGCCCTTCATTCAGGATCTGACTGGTACGCACCACTATGCTGCCAGCCTGAAGCGTATTCGGATAATATTGGTTGCAGGCAATACAGACGGGGTAACATGGGTGACCGATCCCGATAAACTGTCCATGATACTGGGTAATCTGATACAGAATGCTATCAAATTCAGTCCGGAAAATGCCAGGATTTTTGTCACTCTGGAGATGGCCCCGGCTGCACTTCAGATTACCGTCAGAGATAACGGTCGTGGAATACATCCCCTGGATCTGCCACATATATTTGAACGGTTTTACCAGACTCAGCTACCCAATACCCCCATTGAAGGTGGTACCGGTATCGGTCTTGCCATAGTCAAAGAACTGGTTGATATTTTTCAGGGTAGTATTTCGGCAGAGAGCAAGCCCGGGGAAGGTACATTATTCAGGTTGTCGCTGCCCGTTCTGGAGGAAAATGATCCGGGAGATTCGCGCACAGCAGTACCGGCAATGGCGCTTCACCATTCGTATCAAGTTGCCCGCGACGAACGCCCGCTACTGTTATTTATTGAAGACAACACGGATTTTCAGGATTTTATAAAAAAGGTGCTGGGTCCCTGGTTTGATATTCAGAGCGCCTGGAACGGAGAAACAGCAATAACGTATCTGACATCAGGCAGGCTCCCCGATTTGATCCTTTGCGATGCCATGATGCCTTATATGGATGGTTTTCAGCTCGTTGAGTATCTGAAATCACAGGATGCGTATGCAGATATTCCGATATTGATGCTGACCGCAAGGGCCGGTCTTGATGACAGGAATCGGGCGCTGCAGGCGGGTGTTGACGATTACCTGGTAAAACCATTCGATGAAATGGAGCTGCTGAACAAGGCAATGGCTCTGATCAGGAGGCGTACAGAACATGTACAGATCGTCCTCGACAAGTACCTTGCAGATGATAAAGACTCGTTATCGGAAGCCGACAGACAATGGCTGCAGCAATTTGAAACGATACTGCTGAGCCAGTTGGGTGATCCTGATTTCTCGGTACCCTCACTTGCCGCCTGCATGGATATGAGTAAAAATACCTTATACAGAAAACTGTCGGTGCTGACCGGGCAAAAGCCCAACGATTATATACAGGAAGCCCGCCTGCAAAAAGCCCGGAATATGCTTGAAAGCGGTACCTGCAGGCAGCTTTCAGAGATCATGTCGGCCATTGGACTTAAAGATATCAGACATTTTTCTTCGTCGTACAAATCCAGGTTCGGCAAGTCTCCGGAGACATATTTCAGCCAATAAAGATCGAAACAGGACTTTTTTCTCAAAAAAACAGGTTTTTTTTTCGGTTGGGATTTTTTTCGCAGACGCGGTTTGATGTGGGGTACAGTTCATCCGGTTCATTTGTGAAGGTTTTCACATTGCAAACTTTACACAAACATTGAGATGAAAAAAAATCATGTTCTCTTCGCTCTTGCCCTTGTGGCGATGTTTCACATCATGGGCGTGCATCCGCTGCTGGCACAAAACGGCGCTACACTGAGCATTCAGGGGGTAATCAAAAACTCCGATGGCTCCGCTGTGGAGGACGGTTCGTACAGTATCAAATTCAGCCTGTACACCGGTGAAAGTGGTGGCACGCCTGTCTGGACAGAAACACAGGGCGCCGTTGAGGTGACTGGCGGTATATACAGCGCCCTGCTGGGTGCATCTTCTCCGCTGACTGCCGCTTTTGACCAAACCTATTACATGGGTGTTTCCATTGATGGCGGCGCCGAACTCATCCCCCGCGCGCGCCTGACATCTTCTCCCTATGCGCTGGCACTGCTGGGTACGGGTAACCTCTTCCCGTCAAGTGGCGCTATTGGTGCCGGCACGGTAACGCCGGATGCCGGATACCAGCTTCACGTCAAAAATAACAGTGGAGATGGAAAAATGCTGATTGAAGGTTCTGACAAGAGCGGCCTTTTTTTCAAAAAAGGCAGTGAAACAGCCTCTGTTGGAATGCTGAACAGCTCTGATAATAATCTTGGATTTTACCACGGCAGCGATCTGAAGGCTTCCATCACGAGTTCGGGATTTGCAGTGAGTAACTTGTTTACTGTCGAAGGAGCCCAATCTGGCGTGATTCAGTACAATCGCTCTAATGTCGCCAATTTTTCTGTTGGTGTACACGAGAATACAGATTACTGGTCAATCAGAGCAGGGGGAGTTGGAGCTGCAGACCAAATAAGGTTCGGCATAAGTGGCGGTACCGAAATCAGAGGCGGTTTGAGGGTAACTGGAGGTACTGATCACGGGAATTCTAACCACTGGTATTATGGTTCGGGTGGAGCTGGAAGCTCGGGTGGATCTGGTACGATAGGAGCAAATATTTACGCTCCAGACGCGATACATTCCAGTGTATTCAGGGCTTTCTCCGACAAACGAATAAAGGAAAATACCACAACGAGCAACCCGGCTGCCGATCTTGCAAAGATCATGCGTCTGCGCGTTACGGATTATCAGTACAAGGATCATATTTCCAGGGGTAATGAATGGCACAAGGGCTTCATCGCCCAGGAAGTGGAGGAGGTATATCCGGAAGCAGTTGCGAAATCAGCGGATTATATCCCGAGTATTTACAGTCTTGCAGAAACCATTAACAGCGCCGGAGACAGCAGAATTGAAATTTCACTTGCCAAACCACACGGGCTTTCCGAAGGTGACGAGGTGAAAATTATCATGGATGGAGATGGAGGCAGTCGCTTTGAAAAGGTCATCGGTATAACAGGAGATCGCAATGCTGTTATTTCGTGGAGTGGCAATACGCCCGATCGCCTGTTTGTATATGGCCAGAAAGTCAGTGATTTCCGTCAGGTGGACTATACACAGATTCACACCATGGCTGTATCGGCTATTCAGGAGCTGGCCCGTCAGCTGGAGGCCCTGAAGGCCGAAAATGCACTTTTAAAATCGGATAATTCGGTGCTCAAATCGAAGAACAGCAATCTGGAGGCTTCAATAGACAAGATTGATGCCCGGTTGAGATCGCTGGAGAACAAACTGAGCAATTAATCCGACATCCTTTTTTCACACGCAGCTGCCTGGCCGGTTGTTAGAGCAACGGTTGTGGCCGGATTGAGGTTTGGCATGTACGTGCCGGGCAGCTGATTTCATTAAATGAAGTGATTTCCTCATGAAGAGATATCTGACAAATCGAATAATCTGCGGGGTTTTGCTGCTGTTCGGGGTACTCAGCGCCGGTGCGCAGAATACAACGGCGTATTACCCTGACAATGATCATGACAATTTCGGTAACGACGCCCTGGTGGTTTATTCAACCACGGTAATTCCCGATATGATAACCGTTGGCGGCGACTGTGATGATAACAATCCCGACGTGCATCCGGGTGCGACTGAAATTTGTGACGGAGTGGACAACAACTGCAACGGCATCCTGATCGAAGGCGATTGTCCGGGACAGAATGGCGAGGTATCCTCCAACTGTTACAGTACCAGTTCTGCCAATGTGCTGAAGGGAGAAATATTTTTCAATTACGGTAGCGTATCGAATGCGCTGAATACCAAGAAAAGATCCAATTTCACAATAGGTCAGCCATTGGTCGGGGTCAGTTTTGGTCCGCAAAAGAATACTGCATTAGGATTCTGGTCGCGGTTTTTGCTTGCTCCTTCCGCTCCTTCCGTTCGGGGTACAGAAGGCGATCTTCCTGACCGTATTCAGATTGTCTGGAAACCGGATCCGCTCAGTCCGAAGAGCAACTCCTTCAACATCTATCGGAATGGTGCTCTTTTGGCGACGGTGGAGGGCAATGTCAATTCTTTTATTGATTTCAATGTACTGGCTGGCCAGTTTTACACATACGAAGTGGCGGGTGTGAATCAGTTTGGGGAGGGTTACAGAGGTTCATCGCTCGGGTTTCTGAATCCGAACGGTGTGGTGACGGGTCAGGTAAAATCATTTTCCGGAAATCCCGTACCCGGTGCTGTGGTGACGCTTACACCCACCATAGGAACATCGCTGTATTTCAACGGACAGGCCACGGCTTTCGCCGAGCATGATGACCGGTTTCCTGTCAGTGCTTTTACCGTTTCAGCCTGGGTAAAACTGGACACCGACGATGACAACTCCGGGATTATTGATTTCGGAAGTCATATTGGAAAAAACTGGTGGATGCACTCACTGTCTCAGTCCGGTGGGCCCGGGGTGAAATTTGCTATTGGCAAATCGCCTGCTGATATTACGGAAATATCGTATGTTTTTCCATCTGCCGGGGCTCATGACTGGCATAACGTGACTGCCACCTATAACGGCGCCGCACTGTTATTGTATGTGGACGGCGAACTGGCGGGTACTGCCGTGGGGGAAATCACATCGGACAGTTCACTGTTGTTCATAGGCAAGAAAACGGGCCTGGCGGGAGGCTATCTGAAAGGTGGCATAGATGATGTGCGCATTTTCGATCGGCAACTTTCACAAACCGAAATCCAGATGCTGATGAACAAGAGCATCGGTGCAGGTACCGAGGGGCTCGTTGCCTACTGGAAGTTCGATGAGGGGGTTGGAACCAAAGGGTTCGATTTGTCATCCAGCCGGATCAGGATGTATCTGTGCGGAGCCGAGTGGGTTTCCGACAGACCCAATGTGGTGAACGCCGGCGTTACAGATGAGACCGGTTTTTATCAGATTGAAGGAGTGAATTACGGCGCTGGTACCACCTTTGTAGCCACTCCGTCGAAGAATTTTTACTTCAACCAGTCGCTGGAGTTTAATTCTGTGAATAATCAATACGCAGAACTGACAGATTTTGACCTTTCTGACAGTTCCACGGTAGAAATAACCGTAAAAGCATTCGATTTCTCTGGTGATCAGTGTCTGCTGACAAAGCAGGATGGAAGTACTATGCACTTTGGTTTGCACGTCAATGCAGGCCATATCATCCTTGAGATGGGGGGTAACCAGCATGATTTTGGTATATTGGGCATGGGTTTCCATCGTTTGTCGTTTGTGATAGACAAACCGGCCGGCAGCAGTGATGCAGCGGTGACGCTGTATCGAAACGGTGATCTGGCGGGTTCGCATACGTTCAGCGGGATATCCACCGACTTTTCGGGTGGTACTCCATGGACGCTTGGTGCCGGACGCAGCAGTGGTACTTTAGTAAATTACTTCTCCGGTTTGATAGACGATGTTGTGTTTTACAACAGCCTTGTTTCACTGCCCGACCTGCAATTGGCAGTCAATGTTGGCACCGATCTGAAGCGAGGCGATTTGATGAACTACTTTCCACTCAATGAGGGTAATGGCAATGAAATCAATGATTATGGGTTTGCCCTGTCTGGCAGTGGTACCATTTACGGCGCAACACACAGTGTAGTAGCAGCCATAATGGATGAGGAACCGCATCTTTTTACACCATCGAGCCGTTTAGTGACACTGAATCCATCGAACACCAGCGCAGATCAGGTAGATTTCACCGATCAGAGCACGGTACCAGTGAGCGGATATGTTCGATTTGAAAATACTGATTGTTTTCAGGAAGGAGTTGAAATTCTGGTTAACGGAAAGCGATACTCACCTCCTGTATTTACTGATTCTGAGGGATTTTTTTTAGTTGACTTCGAGCCAGGTTCAACAGCACGGCTAACGCCTGTTTTTAAATCTCACACATATTTTCCAGCATTTTGGGATATCAAAAGTGTTGTATCACCTGTTGCAGGCGTATTGTTCCGTAATCAGGTGAAGCGCCACATACAGGGTCAGATGGCTGGGAATGCTACTTGCCGCAAAAGTGTGATTCCGGAAGGGGCAATAGTCAAAGTAAAGGTGGAAACCCTTGATGGCTGTTATTATAAGGAGCAGCAACTGACAGAGTCAGATGGAAAATTCAAATTCGACAAACTTCCTCCTCTTCCATTCACGGTAGCTGTTACCGAGCACTCCAATAGTGTTGTCTATAGCTATTTTCAATTGCAGGGTGGCAAGGAAGTAGATCTCACTGACTTGAGTGATACTACTGACTTTATCTACTACTCTTCTCCACAAATTGAGATGACAGTTCTGGATACCAATGATTGCGGACAGCAGATGTTACAACAGGGAGAACCTTATTTCACTGAAATAAAGGTTTATCAGCCTTATGATGGTGGAAGGTGCTATCTGGATACGGCCTTGCTCACCATTGATAATCAAATTGCTGATCTTGCTTCGTTCGATACATTGATGACGACTGGCAAACTGAAACATAAATTCAAAGCCAGTTTTCCCAATATCGCTTCCCCCTATACCAAGACACTGACGATCGCGGCTGAAGCCAATACATTTGAAAACTCTGTCTCTACTTCGGCAGTTGTGCTTGGCCAGAGACCGCGACAGGTAAACTTTACCTCCACATCGCCATCTATTCCACTAATGATATTGAGGGATCCCCCGGGCGATGGCTCCAGTACTACTATCGAAAAGGGAAGTACTGTGTGTAATGGCTGGGGAATTGGGGCTTCTTTGAGTACTAAGTTGAGTACTGGCATTAAAATGAGTCTCGGTACAGAAACTGTTGTTTCTTCAGGTGTCGGCGCTGAGGTAGAAACTAAAACCGAACTTAAAAACGATCTCGAACTTGGTGTCAGTTTAACAACCAAGGGTAATTTCAACACATCAGCTGAGGTATGTATCACATCAAACGAAACTATCTCAACCTCTGGTGATGGAGTGCTCCAGGGCGAGGATGCCGACGTTTTCGTTGGTGGCGCTCTGAACCTGCTTTTCGGTATCACTGATGATTTGCGTTATGATACTACCGTATGTGATTATTATATTCACCCTGATATTGTAGTATTTCCTGACAAATTTGCTTCGACTTTTCTGTATTCTGGTTACCAGATCAAAAAAGTGGTAATCCCGAATCTGGAACTGGTTGGCGATACGGTATCTGCCAATCAATGGCGTGATATTCTGCAGAGAAATCGCGACCTGAAATCACAGGCTGTTTTTGAGAAAAACCTGACGTTTGATGCCGGTGTCGTTTACGAAAACTCCACAACTATAGAAAATACAAAAAGTATGTCTTACGGTTTTGGAGTAGATGTCACAGGTACTGCTGCAGCGGAACTGGGTGTATTACTCAATGGTACTGGAGGAACAGTAAAATTGGGAATGGAGATTACTATGGGAGTTGCTTCCGATTTCAGTAACACACAGACCAACTCTCAAACAGTTGGTTACACTCTTGCTGACGATGATGTCAAAGACGTTTTTACTGTTGACGTACTCCAGGATCGTACCTATGCAACGCCTGTTTTCAATACGATCTCCGGTAACTCTTCTTGCCCTTATGAAGAGAATACTGTTCCTCGCGACGGACTTACACTGTCAGTTGACAGGACAATTGCCACCAATGTGCTTGAAAATGACGTAGCTGTATTCAAGTTCAATCTGGGTAATACCAGTGAGACGGATGAATGGCGTTACTACTCCCTGGCGCTGTATAATGCCTCTAACCCTGATGGGGCGGTGGTTAAGGTGCAGGGTGAGAACAAGTCAAGCGGCAACTTCCTGATCGGCCCCGGCCAGTCGCAGGAGATTATCGTGACCATTGCCCGTGGTCCCAATGCCTATGACTATGAGAATCTCAGCTTTTATGCGATTTCTGATTGTGAAGGCGCCCGGTATGATGCCCTTGGCAACGGCGACTGGCCTCCGGAGCCATTCTTCAAGCAAATTGATCTGGATGTCCACTTCCTGGAGCCCTGCAGCCCGATTGACGTGGGTTTCCCGCTGCAAAACTGGGTGCTGACGCCCAATGATGGCAATATTGTCTTTATCACGCTGAATGAATTCAACCGTTATGACTCCGACCTGGAATTGATTCGTGTGCAGCAACGCCGCAAAAACGGTGATGGCGCCTGGATCAATATCACTGAAGTGCCCAAGGCACAATTAGACAATGATGTGTTCAAGATCGTACAGTGGGATACAGAAGGGTATCAGGACGGAGAATACGAAATACGTGCAGTGACCCAGTGTACCGGCGGCCAGAACGCCGGTATATCCACCATAGTCACGGGTCGTATCGAACGCACCGCCCCTGAAATTCTCGGTACTCCCGAACCTGCGGATGGGGTGCTGAGTGCTGGCGACGAGATCAGTATCACGTTTACCGAGCCTATCCGCTGCGATCAGATTATTCAGGCCGATTTTTTCAACAACAATAATATAGGTCTGTACAATGCCGAAACGGATCAGCTGGTTGACGCGGTCATCACGTGCAGCGGCGACAAGATTGTGATTGTTCCCAATGTCCCCAATCGTTTCATCGAGAATACGGTGATGCGTGTGGAAATTGACAATATCAAGGACCTTGCCGACAACCTTTTTGTCCACAAATCCTGGGAATTCTTCGTGGACCGCAACCCGATGCGCTGGA
>CAILQK010000027.1 GCA_903836265.1 uncultured Bacteroidota bacterium
TTCGGCATCACGGACGGTTTTTTTCTCAAGGTTTTTTCTGAGGGCCTCCGTCAGGTCGGTACCGGTCTGGTTGGCCAGACAGATGAGTACGAACAGCACATCAGCCATTTCATCGGACAGATCTTCCTTTGCTGTGGCCGCTTTTTCGGTTTTTTTGAACGACTGTTCGCCGTATATCCGCGCCATCAGGCGTGCCACTTCGCCTACTTCTTCCATGAGTATGGCGGTATTGGTGAGTTCGGAGAAATATCGGACTCCTGTGGTTCGTATCCAGGTGTCAACGGTTTCCTGTGCCTGTTGAATGGTCATTATTCAGAGAGATTGGCTGATTTCAGCTGTTAACATGCCGGTTTTCCCATAGTTTTTTATATTTTCTGTATTTCATGTACAGAATCACGGTTATGGCCGGGTGGAGAATTACGAACAGAATGACGTTGAGCTGCTGATAGGTAATGCCGAGGGCGTTACTCATCAGTTGCATTATTTTTACACAGATCCAGAATATTGTATCCATTTTGACTGTTTTCACTTACAAAGGTAGTAACATCTTTGTTTTACTTTGCGCAAACCCTGATGTCAAATGTACGTATTCAACCTTGGTACAGAAAAAGTGTTATAGGTTCATGAGGATATTCAACCGGAAAAGAGTTTCTGCCGATTTGTTCGATCGCCTCGAACAGGAGGCTGCGGACGAGCTGGGTCTGCTTGGTGAGCTTGGGCCGCAGGGTTTTGGCACAGAGCACCTGGTTGAGCTTCATGCTCTGGTGTGCACGCGGATGATATTGCAGAAGCGGGCACTCAGTCTGTCTGTTGCTGTTGGAGCTGCCGGAGCGGGCTGGTTACTGCTTGGTATTCTGGCGGGGTCTGTGAACAGCAACCTGCTTTCGATGATTTCCTTTGCAACTGCCATCATTTGTGTGCTGGTATTTGCCGGAATGCTGGTACGTACCTACAGAAAGTTTGGCACACAGGGGCAGCTGGTGCATATACGACTTAGCATTGAGGACGAGCTGCGTCATCGCCGGGAGCGCATGCGCCGGCAGCCCGAGGGCTGGTAGGCATCAGCGGAGAGAGCCCAATCCGGTAATTTCCCTTACTTCTTTCAGTGTTTTCTGCGCCCGCTTGCGTATTTCTGCGGAAGACGCCTGTATTTGTTCCCTGACGGCTTTTTTATCGGCCTGCAGGGCGGCGAGTTTTTCCCTGAACGGGTTCACGAGTCCAGTTACAGCATTGGCTACTTCCTCCTTGAGAGAGGAGTATTTGAGTGTGCCGGCGGTATAGTCGGCCATGAGTGCGTTGCAGGCGTCGTTGTGACCACAGGCGCGCAGCAGTTCGAAGAGATTCTGGACGCCGGCACTCATTTCTCCGGCGGGTGTGTCGCCGGTGTCGGTGACTGCCGATTTGATTTGTTTGCGCACGCGATCTTCTTCACCGAAAAGATTGATATAATGTTTTTCGCCGAGGCTTTTGCTCATTTTCCGGTTCGGGTCGGCCGGAGAGAGAATCTTGGGAGTTTCTGTGAAGAGTGGTTCAGGGTGGATGAAATAATCTCTGCCGAACTGGTGATTGAATCGCTGGGCGATATTGCGCGACAGCTCGAGGTGTTGTTCCTGGTCTTTTCCTACCGGCACATAATCGGCGTGGTAGATCAGGATATCTGCCGCCTGAAGTACCGGGTATGCAAACAGGCCCAGGCTCACGAAAGAATCCTTGTCGGTTTCGCGGAGCTGGTCAGTTTTGTCCTTGAACTGCGTCATGCGGGTGAGTTCGCCATAGCTGGTGGTACAGCCCAGAATCCAGGAGAGTTCCACATGTTCGGGCACGAGGCTCTGGACAAAGACGTTTTCGGGTTTGATACCGCAGGCGAGCAGATAGAACACCATTTTCCAGGTGTTTTCGCGGAGCTGCACGGCATTATAGGGCATGGTCATGGAGTGGTAGTCCACCACGCCATAGGTACAGTTGTATTCATCCTGCAGTCGTACCCAGTTTTGTACGGCGCCGAAGTAGTTTCCGAGGTGCAGATCGCCGGTAGGCTGAATACAGGAGAGGACATTCTTCATGGAGCTGAAAAATTAGACGGTGGCGATGACGGATATTTCAACATTGACAAATCGCGGGAGTTCAGCGACCTGCACCAGTTCGCGTGCCGGAGCCCGTTCAGGGTTAAAATATTCACCGTAAACAGCGTTTATCCGGCTGAACATGTTCATGTCTTTTACAAATACAGATGCCTTCAGCACTTTTTCAAAGTTGCTGCCGGCTGCCTCGAGTATCGCCTGTACATTCTGCAGTACCCGGTGCGTTTCCGCCTCAATGTTATCGAGTACCAGTTCGCCGGTTTCCGGGTCAAGCGCAATCTGTCCGGAAACAAAAAGTATTCCGTTGAACAGGGTTGACTGGTTGTACGGGCCAATAGGGGCCGGAGCCGAGGATGTATTGATGATATGCTTCATTGTGAACGAACATTGATGATACCGGACAAGGCTGTCCGGAACTTTTTTAAAACAGGAAAAGCCCCATTACATCCCTGCCGGGACTGGAGCCTTCAAGTTCCTGAAAAGGCGATTACAGCGTGCGGTGTGCAGACTACTCCTGCACAGCACCTGACTCCCTGGCCGGTACGAGTACGTGGCCGCGGTAGTAGATAGCGCCTTCCACGCTGTATGCGCGGTGCAGACGGTGGGGTTCGCCCGTTGTCTTGCAGAGGCCGAGTGTTGGCATTTCAGCTTTGTCGTGTGTGCGGCGCGCGCGCTTGCGGCGCTTCGAGTGCCGCCATTTAGGATTTGGCATGACCTGTTTTCGTTGTGGCTGTTATGGCAGCCGCTTGTGAATCAATCAGTTTCCTTTCAAAGGATCCAGCGCATCCCATACAGATGAGCCTTTATCGTCTTCGCCGTCCCGGGAGAGGCGGTTCAGCACCTCGAAATTGCAGGGCGGGTCCTGATCTTCCTGGCAATCGTACACGTTCGTGATTGGCAACGACAATACAGCGAACTCGTACAGATAACTGGCGAGGTTGAATTCGGAGGACTCGGGGTGAATGAAAACCACCTCGTCTTCTGTTTCTCCCTCTGCGTCTCCAAACTTGACTATCAATTGCCGGTTATCTTCGAGCGGCATATTGATATCGGCAGTGCAACGGTCACACTCGACCTTTACATATCCCGACATTTCAAAGTCAAAAAGCAGCATGTCGGAGCGCCTGTCGAGCTCTACGCTGAATTCCAGCGATGAATCGCCGATCGGGGAATCTTCAAAAAGAGCGAAAAAAGCGCTGTCAATCACGAAATTGAACGAGTGAAACCCTACTTTCAGGCCTTTGACAGGTATGGAGTATGGTGAAAATGCGTTCATTCTGGCGTCTGCTTTTAGAAACGGGCCGCAAAGGTAGCATAATTGGCGGTTTCTGCAAATAAATATTTCAAAAACTCTGTTTTAAA
>CAILQK010000028.1 GCA_903836265.1 uncultured Bacteroidota bacterium
GGCAGATGCCGTTGCCTGTCAGGAGAAAATTATGCATCAGCTTACAAGCGATGCGTCGCAAACAGCGTTTGGCCGTGATCACAATTTTTCAGCCATCAGATCATACGATGATTTTAAAAAATCGGTTCCTGTTCGGGATTATGAAGAGTTGAAACATTATGTAGAGCGTATCAAGAACGGCGAAAAGGATGTACTATGGCCAGGAAAACCCGCCTATTTTGCCAAAACAAGCGGAACAACCTCCGGGGTAAAGTATATCCCGATGAGCCGGGAAAGCACTCCTCCCCACTTTGGCACTGCCCGTAATGCGGCGTTCAATTACTTTGCGCGTACAGGCAACGGCAAATGGCTCGATGGCAAGATGATTTTCCTCTCGGGAAGCCCGGAGCTCGACGAAACAGGCGGCATCCCGACCGGCAGACTGAGCGGTATTTCCAACCACCTGGTGCCCGGCTGGCTGCGTACCAACCAGCTTCCCTCCTGGCGCACCAACTGCATTGAGGACTGGGAAGAGAAGCTCGACCGGATCGTGGATGAAACCGTAAACGCCGATATGCGCCTTATTTCGGGCATACCACCCTGGGTACAGATGTATTATGAGCGACTGCTGGAAAGAACCGGGAAAAAGACAATTATGGAAATTTTTCCCAACCTGTCGGTCTTCGTTTACGGCGGAGTCAACTTCGAGCCCTATCGCAGCAAGCTGGAGGAGCTTGTAGGCAAACGTATCGATACCATCGAAACATATCCGGCCTCGGAAGGGTTCATCGCCTTCCAGGATGCTTTTAGCCATGACGGGAAAGCTGAATTGTTGTTAAACACAGACGCCGGCATGTTTTTCGAGTTTATTCCGGCAGATGAGATTTTCCGGGAAAATCCGACCCGTATCTGGCTGAAGGATATCGAAATTGGCGTTAATTACGCCATCATTCTCAATACAAACGCAGGCTTGTGGGGATATAATATAGGCGACACCGTACAATTCACCAGCAAGAATCCGTACCGTATTATTGTCAGCGGACGAGTAAAGCATTTCATTTCTGCCTTTGGCGAACATGTGATTGGCAAGGAAGTGGAAGACAGTATCATGCCCGTAGCCAATGCAATGGGGGTGAGTATTGTGGAATTTACTGTAGCCCCGCAGGTAAATCCGCCCGAAGGAGGTCTCCCCTACCACGAGTGGCTGGTTGAATTTGATACACCACCGGCCGATCTGCACGCATTTGCGCTCGATGTGGATGCGCGTATGCGCGCGCAGAACATTTATTATGATGATCTCATAACAGGAAATATCCTTCGACCGCTCAAAATGGTGGCCCTGCCCCGGAATGCCTTCCGGGAGTACATGAAATCAGAGGGAAAACTCGGCGGACAAAACAAGGTGCCGCGATTGTCCAACGACCGGAAAATAGCAGATTCACTGGTTTAGATGATTATCAAAACGTGGAATTCTGATTAAATATGACGTTGAGGACTTTGAAAAAGACCTTGATATCAAAAAATCTTGTAAATTGCGACTAAATCGAAAAAAGTCGAACATGAAAGACCTGGTTATTCCTGGAAATTTTCTCGAGGAGCTGAATATTTCTCCTGCAGATATGAGAATTGAATTTGCTGTATTTCTCTATGAAAGTGAACGACTTACCCTGAACCAGGCCAAAAAATTGTCAGGTATAACACAAATAGAATTCCAGAAAGAATTATCAAAACGTGGAATTCTGATTAAATATGACGTTGAGGACTTTGAAAAAGACCTTGAGACATTAAAAAATATGAAATGAGGCTAGTCATAAGTGACACCTCACCAGTTCAGGAGAATAACCCCCATGGCACGTCTTCGCCGAGAATTCATCTCACCAGATCCGAGCCGTTCGTTCCGGCTGCTGCAGACACCCCATCTGGAGGACGTTTTCCTTTGGCATTATCACCCGGAATATGAGATTGTGTTCATTGACGGCGCCAGCGGGAACCGCCATATCGGCGAACACCTTGAAAGATATGAAGGCCGGGATCTGGCACTGATCGGGCCGTTTGTGCCGCACCTCAACTTCGATTATGGTGTTTCGCCGGATCACGAAAAGATTGTCGTTCAGTTCAGGGAGGACTTTCTGGGTACCGGATTTTTCGGGAAACCCGAAATGAGCGCGATTCGACAGTTGCTGGACAACGCTGCCGGTGCTGTCTGTTTCCACGGCGATACACTGGATATTACAGGTGAAATGATACGGCAACTGCCACACCTGTCAGCCTTCAAACAACTGATACAACTGCTTGATATCCTGCAGGTCATGGACGAAAGCACAGAAATCAGGATGCTCAACCAGTCGCGGATTTCCGGGGAGCAGGAATTCCGCGAGCAGGCGCGCATGAAAAGGATTGAGGCATTCGTAGCCACACACTACCGGGAGCCCATCGCCATGAGTGCTGTTCTGGACATAATCAATCTGTCGGACTCGGCTTTCTGTCGCTGGTTCAGAAAGCTGAATGGCGAAACATTCACTGAGTATCTCAACAGATACAGAATTGTGCGTGCCAAACAGGAACTGCTGCAGGGCGCGTCAGTAACAGAAGCGTGTTACGCCAGCGGATTCGGGCATCTTTCCCACTTCAACAAGACATTCAGGAAGCACACCGGAGTGAACCCGATTGAATTCAGGCAAATGTCGGGGCCGGGAAAATCATAATCACTTCTTTCTCTCCAGGACCCTGCGCGCGGCATCGGCCACATCACTGGCAGACAGCCCGTATTTTTCCAGCAATTCCACTGGTTTGCCGCTCTCTCCGAAAGAATCATTTACAGCCACGAATTCGACCGGAACAGGCAGTTTATGAACGAGCAGATTGGCAATGGCCTCGCCCAGTCCGCCATTACGCTGGTGTTCCTCGGCTACCACCACTGCACGGGTTTTGCTGACAGAGTCCAGAATTGCCTCGTTGTCGAGTGGCTTGATGGTATGAATATTGATGACTTCGCAGGAAATGCCCCGGGCAGCCAGTTGTTTGGCAGCCTCCACCGAGTTCCACACAAGATGTCCGGTAGCGAAAATAGTGACATCTTTTCCTGATGACAGTTGCAATGCCTTCCCGATTTTGAATTTCTGGTTTTCAGGAGTAAAAACCGGCCATGCAGGGCGACCGAAGCGCAGGTACACCGGACCATAATATTCTGTAATGGCCAGTGTGGCCGCTTTGGTCTGGTTGTAGTCGCACGGATTGATAACCACCATGCCGGGCAGCATGCGCATCATGCC